>NZ_WYEW01000001.1:0-477972 GCF_015143665.1 Salegentibacter sp. BLCTC
CATAAGTGGATTCGTAAAATTCAATTGCTGGTTTTGGAGTATCGCAACTGCAAGCAAAACCTTTAATTGAAAATAATAATATTAGTAGTAAGTATTTTGTTCTCATATTAGGGCTAACGTCTCGTATAAAAACTGTGCGAGCTGGCGCGCGTGATTGTCCGCAGGACAGTCCGCTAAGCAAGCGAGCACGGAATTTCGGATTGAGACAGTTTTTAGCATTGTTTTTATATGTTGTTGTACGTAGTTTTACTACCAGAAGTAAAAAATCAAATAAAATAAAAGAGCAAAACTTACAATGGGATATACCCAACTTAAAATTATATTATAGATTTTATGTTTATCCGTTACCGGTTCTTTTTTATAGCGTTCAATTATCTTTTTATGTCGCTGGTCATAAGTGAAATAAAAATAATTGACCATTAAGAAAAAAGTCGGAAGAATTACTCCTTCATAATCCGCAAAACTATATTTAAACCCAAAAAGATAATAAGTAATAAATTCTCTAATAACTATAAAATTGAGCATTTGTAATGCCGCAAGATATATTACAGTAGCATAAAGAGGCGGAGCAACTTCATCCATATTTTTATAACTGGAATAATACGAATATTGCCTATAAAACAAATAATTATACCACATAGTTTACCTTTTATAGTTGATGCTCAGCTTTATTAAATTCCTTTAATTCCAATTCTGTCAAAATATTTTTATATCGAAGTCGGCAGTTTCAAAACTCTAAAGTATTCTTCTAAGGATGTTATAAATTACGTACAACGGTTTGTGTATGATTAGTAGCGTAAAAACAGAAATAACTTAATAAATAAGAAATGAACAAATTACAAATTAAATTAGAAAGACTAGAATTGATGTTAGTTGAAGATGGTTATAATACAAGCAATATTGTTTTACAAACCTTAATAGAAGCACAGAAAGAAGCTATTAATTATACACCTTGTTGTACACAGTTAAAAGATAAAGAAACACCAAGTTTTGAAGATTGGTTAATAACTATGCAGATACAGAAAAAAGGTAGACTTTACTTTGCAAAAGATGGAATAGAGCAAGATTTTAACGCTTTACATCGTAGGTATGTACAGACGTTGCAAGAACAATACTTTTAATTGCATACAACGGTCTAGTATAAGAATAGTAGCGGATTTACACGCACTAACTTTTCGGTTAAGCACAGACCATTTTTATATTTACTTACTTTTGTTTTAGCGACTAAACCGCTATTATTTTTATACATTGTTGCCAGTAGTTTTTTCTTTCAAGGTCATTAAATCGACTTCTTTTCCGTCATATTTTATTGTTAAATGGCGACATAATTTATTCGCTGGATTTTCGACAACTGAAACTTCTTCCAAATCCATTTTATGAATTTCTCGAACACATAATTGACCTTTATACATTTTCCCTTTCATATGCTCACAGTCTTCATAATCTTTTTTGCAAATACTACATTTTGTTTCTCTAAAAATTCCTCCGACACTTGCAAACATCATTTTTGGAAATAATAATTTTTCGTATAAATCTAACCTCTGAATATATCCATTTAGATACTCGCCATTTGTAGGGTGATTTCTAGCCACAATAGAAATATTATTTTGAGCAGTGACTAAACTAGCCCAAGCAGCTTCCATTTCATTATTTTTCAGACTAATTAAAAAAGATAATTCTAGTTTGATTGTTTCAGCACTTATTATCAAACATAAAATTAGGTTCAATTCTGGTTCTGAATAATTCTCCAAATTTTTAGTCTTAAGACTTTCAGCTTTTTCACAAAAGTTATCTAACTTATCAATCTCCTTTTTTTGTAATTCAATATCACGAACAAATATTGCAAGGTTTTGGGATTTTTCAATAACCTCATTAAACTCCTCAAAAAGCTCTTTTACTTCTATTGATTGAATTATCATTTTTTAAGCTTATTAATAACCTTTTCTAGTTCTGCTATTCCTTCAACATTTCCCTCGTAATTTATTTTCTGAAACTGCTTTTTCTTCTTGTCTTCTAGGACAATATCGAATTTCACTTTTTTATCTTTTGTAGTACCTTTAAATATGTCGTATAAATAACTTGATAAGATGTTAAATGTAATTCCTATTAAATGAGGGTTTTCAGTTAGAATTGTTGCTCCAATTAAAATCGTAGGACCAAACCAATCTGCACTTTTTCTTGCTCGCAAAAGAGGTTTGTCTTTTGTTAGATAATCAATTTGTTGCTTACCTTCAAATACTTTTCTTAAATCTGTTGTAGTTTCAGAGTAGATAAAGTCTTTAGAATTTTCAGCATTATCAATATTTTCTGGTATAAACAATAAACCAGTTGTTTCAACAATCTGAAATTTGTTGAATAAGTCTGATAGTTCGTTATATTCTTTTATTTCGTAGTTCAATGTATTTTTAAATTACTGGCAACGGTCTCGATTATCGCAAGTTGCGGGAGTAGGGACGCGGACTTGTCGGATTAATTATTTTCTATCCTGGTCTCTAAAATTACACTTTTTCCGGATTACCCGTTATTTGCGATGAATCGTTGTTAGCTGCTGGCCTATATAGTTCGAATATTCTATTATCCTCATTGTCTTTATCAAATCGTTCTTTGTTCAATTGAAATTGATTATTAATTAAAAGACTGATTGAACTTTTATTTTGGTTTTGAGTAAAGGCTTCTATTTTCTCAAGGTTTAATTTTCGAAATCCAAAATTCAGAACCGCAATCATGGATTCATTCATAATTCCTTTTCGCTGATATTTTGGATCTAAATCATACCCGATTTCTGCAACTTTTCTATCCTCTGAGAAATTCCACAAAGAGATCGAGCCTATCATTCTCGTTTCATTTTTCAGAGTAATGCACCAGTAAATTAACTCATTGTTGGATATTTTCAAATTTGTGTTTAGAATAAATTCGAGCGCTTTTTTCTGAGTGTCAGCCTTTTTTCTCTTGACAAATTGATTTACAATTTCATCAGAGCGCAAATACAAGACAGTTTCCCAATCAGATTCTTTGAGTTTTTTCAGAACTAATCTTTCCGTTTTTATAATGGGAAATGGGTTCATATTTAGTTGATTACATTGAATTAGGCTTGCAGCTAACGGTCTTGTATAACAATCAGTTGCGGGTTAGTTAAAAACTAAGATAGCTAAAATTCCCGACTTTTATGCTTGCGCGGTTGTGTCCGCAGGACACAAAGCCGCAATTGTTGTTATACGTTGTTGCCAGCTGGCTTTATTCTAAATGTTGTTGGAATTCAGCTTTATGCTTTAACAATTCAGTTTCTACTTTTTTGACAATCTCTGTGATTTTCGACCACTCTCTGTTCAATATTTTCAAGACATCATCTTTATCAACTCCAATTAAATCATCCGTTTCAAATTTCCAAGAGAGCATAAAATGAACGAGCCATTTACTTCCGCGAGGTTTTTTATGACCGTCGATATTTGTCATTGCCTTTTTAAAAATCTCTTGGATTTCTGGTTCGCTTGGCGGGACAACTGTTTTAAAAACAGCTTTTTTCTTTACCCAATAATAATCTATCTCGAAAAGGAAATTTTCTTTTTCGGGCCAGCCTTTTCCTTTATTCGGTATAATTTCCTGAAGTGCAGGCGTTGTAAATCGAGCGTAGCCTTTATGTTTTGAACCCATTACCCACCCACTATTTTCAATCTTTTCTACAAAAATCGGATATATTTCTGAAGCAATATCTGACTTATGCTCAAAAACAAAATCAATGAGTTCTCGATGGTTTTTATAAATTTTATCAGCCAATTCGTTCAGCTCATCGTTTTTCATAAGTTCTCTTTTTATTGTGGTTAAATAGTCCGAAATGTATTGGTAAACACTCTTATTAAGTGATTTACCGTGGATTTTTAAAATTCTATCTGATTGTTCAATTACTTCTTGATACGAATAGATTGCGTAATGTTCCCTTTCCGCCTGTACAGTTGGTAATTCGCCTGTTGGTGTTAGGTAAACAAAGACTTTTTTTCTTGATTTAAAATTAGCTTTTACGATTTCTCGGTATTTAGCGAGTTGGTTTGAATGGTCTTTACTGTCAATTTTGTTCTCAATACAAATTACCAAAGTATCGAATATTAAAAGTAGGTCAATATTTTTCCACTCTCGTCTTAATTCTACATTATTGAAATTGAGTTCTTCGATGTCAAACTCATCAAGTTCGGTAGCGATTTCTGAAGTAGAAATTCCACGCAGAAATTTGGTCAAAAATAATTTTCCAAGTCCGTGATTTGCATTAGGGTCAAGTAACCAACCTAAAAAATTCGAGTGTCTGATTTCGGTTCTCGCAACACTCAAGATTTGAAATATATTTGGTGTTTTTAACCCAAGTTCGAGTTTGTCGAAGTCTATATCATTCAACAAATTTCGGTATTTTTCTCTTACTTCTATTTCTGTCACGGTCTTTTTTTTAGCTTGCTGGCAACGGTCTCGGCTATGAGTAGTTGCGTGTGTAAGTTACAAACTTTGCAAGTACACACCAAACTGAAAATCCGCGAGGATTTTCAGAAGTAGGCGAAAACAAGCAATTACTTATAGCCATTGTTGTGCAACGTTTTTTATTTTCTTTACCACGAATGAAAGTAATACATAAAACTTCCATCGTTTTTTAAATATAGTGTAAATCTTTCTCCTTCTGAATACATATGAGCAACAGTCGCAACAGAATTATATTCCATTGGATTTTCGGTAAAATGTAATTCGGTTAAATTTCTGTCCGACAGTCCAGTAATTGACTTCTGCCAAATTGTGTTTCCGTTTTTATCTTTACTCGCAAGTATTGTTTTATCATCAGCTTTTGAAACAACTAAAGTTCCAAATTCAGTTTCCTGGGTTTTGATTGGTTTTAATTCCGATTTTTCTGTGTAGTCAACTCCGTAAAAAGGTCCGTCATCAAAAGTTGCTGTCATTTTCGGCAAATAATCCACATTTTCGACTTGCGAATAGAAGTCAGCACGCAAAAAGTCAATCTTTTCAGCGATTGATTTTTTTAGAAATTCGGTTGAATCAATTTCTCTAATTTTTAAATAGATTTCTGAAATTTTATTGAAATAATTTGTGTCAATATTTTGATTGCAATTCGGATGATATTCAGCTAATTGGTAAACAATCATCGGAATTATAAAGTTAGTCTTAATTTCAGATTTGCCTCTGTCTTTGGCAAAATCCATTTTGGATAATCCTTCAAGTTCAGATTCTGGCCATTTTATAATTTCCATTTTGTCCAAACCAAAAAAGTCGAGATACTTTATTTCATAACAGTCTTGAGCATCTTGACCGAATAAAGTCAGATTTATAGCTAAAAATAATATTGTTAAAATTCGATTTTTCATTTTTTGGTCAAATGTTGCACAACGGTCTTGTATATGGCTCGTAGCGTGCAAATTAGAAAATTATTTTCGGTTGAGCACAAGCCAAATTTTTAAATTTTACTATTTATCTTTTTTTATTGGAAATCGTCAAAATTAAAAATTTGGCGACTTTCCAAAAATGCCTTAACTTCGATTAAGCAACTCACTAGCTATGAGCCATATACATTGTTGGCAGCAGTTATTTTGGTAAATATCTACTTAAAAATAAATTAAGTACATATTCAACTATTTCATTTTCAGTATTCAATTCGTTCAGCTTAACATTGTCGATTTCTATATTCAGAAAGTGGTCAAAAAAATCTTTTAATATACTTGGTGATTTCACAAACATTGAGATTTGTAATCCTAAAATCATTTTCATTCCCGTTTCTAGATCTTTTATTCTCAATTGAGTTTTCGGTCGTTGTTTACAAAACTCTAGATATGAAATAAAAATGTCTTGTGTTTTAATAATCTCCTGATAAAAAATTGAATTGTCCTCAAGAATTTC
Organism: Salegentibacter sp. BLCTC; assembly: GCF_015143665.1. Lineage (NCBI taxonomy): Bacteria > Pseudomonadati > Bacteroidota > Flavobacteriia > Flavobacteriales > Flavobacteriaceae > Salegentibacter > Salegentibacter sp. BLCTC. Next base: position 5,884 of record NZ_WYEW01000001.1, read on the forward strand.
TGAAGGCAATAATTCTCTTAAAGCTGAAGTATATGATTTGTAAGGTGCTGTCTTTTTTAGCGATATTTTTTCTGCAATATGCATTCCGTGACAAGTCGCAAGGTTAAGATGAAGTTTGTTTTTACAAGCAGAATTTATTTTAATCAAGTAAGTTTCTAATTCGGTCCATTTAATCAGTTCATAGTTGCCAAACTGCATTTCTTCATTTCCTCCGTGAGCCTCAATATGAATTATAATCTCATCTTCTCCTTTTGTATTCTTTAATATACTTTCTAATTCATTTAGAAATTCAATTTTAGATTCAGTAAAGACGTAGTTATGTTCGATTTCTTTTTGTTCTGATAGAATATTTTTCTCGATAATATTTCGATACAATTTTTCGCCAGTCAATTCATCACTCGGTCTTAAACTCTCAATTATGTAAATTTTATTAATCAATTCGGTTCGTTCGGTTTAATTGCTGCCAACTCGTTATATCCTTCACAATATACTTATTTAATCAGAAATATTTCGGGATAAACGCAGGTTTTCATCACTTTTATCAGAATTTGATATGGCTTTTAAACTCACATCTAACGGACTCTTAATCTTCATTAGGTCTTTCTGGGTAACATGCGTATAAATCATAGTGGTTTCTGGTTTAGAATGTCCTAGTAAACTCTGTATATGCCGTAAATCTATTCCGTTTTCTAACATATGGGTGGCAAACGAATGCCGTAAAGTATGTGGCGTTACCCTTTTCTTAATATGAGCCAATTTGCAAGCATGATGTAAGGCCGCTCTTATACTCGAAGAACTGTAAGGACCGCCCTGCGGACTCTCTACAAAATAAGTTCGGGGCCGGTAGGTGCCCAGGTAGTTTAAAAGTAGCGGAATAAAACTTTCGGCCATAATTACTACCCGGTCTTTTCGGCCTTTTCCTGAACGTATGGTAATTTGTCTACGGTCTATATCTATATCTTTTTGCTGTAGGTTAATAGATTCCCCAACTCTAAGCCCCGAAGAATATAACAAGGCAAAAACTGCCCGGTGCTTTAAATTTCTTGTGGCTCTTAAAAGGTCTATCACTTCTTCTTTAGAAAGCACTACCGGTAAATATTTGCTTTTTCTAGGACTCGAAATTTGCTCAGCTTCTAATTCGGGAAAACGATGTAAGGTGGCAAAATGCTTTAAAGCACTTACACATTGCCGGTGTGTACTAATAGCGTAATTTTTCCCGGCAATTTCTTTTTCAATAAAAAGCTCAATGCTACGATTGGTAATGGTATCTAAATTGTCTTTTTGAAATTCTAGAAACCGTTGTACAAAGGTGTTGTAGGTTTTTAAGGTGCTTTTGCTTAATCGCTGTCCCAGCAAGTAATTCTTAAATTCCTCCAGGATATCCAATTGTTGGGCATTTAAATTTGAACTCTTTTCCTCAGGCGCTGCTATTGCCGTTACTTTAAGATTTTTTAAGGCCGAATAATCTATAATAGACCCTATTTTTTTTAAATTATAATAAATACGTTTTTTATTGTTGACCGAATATGGTAAATAAAAGCAAGAGTAGGTGCGGGACCAGCGCATGCCTTCCATATTTTTAATGAACTCATTGAGCTCAAAATCAAATTTGTAAGTGATTCCAATTTGTAGTTCGTCTCTATGGTGAAACGGAAAAAGCCTAATAGTTCTCATAAGTCTATTTTAAACAAATAAGAAACTAAATTAGTTGGGTGAAAACCCTAAAAATTATGAAGAAAACTTAGCGAAAAAGGTCTTTATATTCCATAAAAAAGTCCTCCATTTTCTCCATGCTATCATTTAAGAACTTCATAGCTTCAGGCCATTGGTTTCGGTTATGTATGCTAACATTATCTAGTTGCACATATACCCGGGAAACAACTTTTCCTTCCGGAAGTTCATAGGCTTCGTCAAAAATTGCTTCAGGTAAATATTCAGAAAGTAGAATGTTTTTTAAGGAGAGTAGCTTTTCGAAATAATAGGCTCTAATTAGCGGGTCTTCATCCAAAACATCTATAGAAACCTGGGCCAATTTTCGGTTAAAAGTAAATTTTAGCTGAAGTTCTTTTATGCCGGTATTATAAAGTACCCATTTTCTTCGGAAAACAATACCAAAACTGGTCCAGAACTGTTGCCTTAATTTTTTACTTTCAGCTTTGCTAAACATAGTATACCAATTTAATTTTGTACAGTCGCATAGAAAGCGAAGTTGCTTTTTTGTTCTATGAGCAAGGAAATAGAGCGGAAAATGAACGAGTTTGAATGCGGCATTAGATTGTTAATTTGGTATTAGATAAAATAAGCCAGTAAAATACCACCAACAATTACCGCAAGTTTAGAAATATTGAATTTATGGTTTTTGGAGGCTTCAAATAGAATGGTGGTAGAAACGTGTAAAAAAATACCAATTACCAGGGCATTAATGTAAACTGAAAGGTCCTTAAATACACTAAATTCAGATTTAAAAAAGCTTCCTAAAGGTGTCATTAAAGCAAAAATTGCCAGGAATACACCAACTTTTATCTTGCTTAAGTTAGAATGAATCAGGAAAACTGAAAGTATTGTGGCCACCGGGATTTTGTGTATTACAACGCCGTGTAGTATATGGTCGCCTTCATCCATAGGGAAACCTTCTAAAAAGGCATGAATGCTTAAACTTATTAAAAGTAGTATTGGGAATTTATTCATAGACTCCTGGTGGTGTAAGTGCCCGTGTTCTACCCCTTTTGATACAAATTCCAGGATAATTTGTAATAGTAGCCCCAGCATGATAAAGATTCCCACTTCGTTTGTGCCGTTTAAATAAACCTCGGGCAACAATTCAAAAACAGTAACGGCCAATAAATAGGCACCACTAAAACTAAGTAGTAATTTAAACCCCGTAGAAGAGGAGGGATTTAAGAAAGTAGCAATAAGGTATCCGGCAAGAACAGAAACAAGGGGTAAAATATAGATCATTAATTACGTAAAAATATTATTAGAAAACCTAAGTCGTAAAAGCTTTTAGAATATTTCAGTATCCAAAGCCGGCAATACTATTATTCAGCAAAATTACCCTATTTTTGTGGACTGTAAAAAACCAATATGGAAAATAATTTTAAAATGATCGCTAAGACCATGTATGGTTTTGAGCCGGTTTTGGCTAAAGAACTTCTGGCTCTTGGCGCGATGGATATAAAAGAAGGAACCAGAAATGTAAGTTTTGTGGGAGATACCGGGTTTATGTATAAAGCCAATCTTTGCCTTAGAACTGCTATAAAAATCCTGAAACCTTACCGGAGTTTTAAAATATATTCTGAAGAAGATCTTTATAAGCAAATCTATGAGTTGCCCTGGGAGGATTTTATGGACGTAGACGATAGCCTGGCAATAGACGCTACGGTACATTCCGATACGTTTACACATTCTAAATATATTTCCCTTAAAACAAAAGATGCTATTGTAGATCGTTTTCGCGATAAGTTTGGCAGGAGACCCAATGTAGACCTGGATTTCCCAACTTTGCGGCTTAATATTCATATTGAAAAGAATTTTTGTAATGTTTCTTTTGATTCCTCTGGGCAGTCGCTTCATAAACGTGGATATAAATCGGCTACCAATATTGCCCCTATAAACGAAGTTTTAGCTGCCGGCCTGTTATTGCTTTCCGGTTGGGATGGGCAATCTGATTTTATGGATCCTATGTGTGGTAGTGGTACTATTTTAATTGAAGCCGCTATGATTGCCTGTAATATTCCTCCTAATTTAAACCGAAAGGAATTTGCGTTTGAACGTTGGAAAGATTGGGATGAAGATTTATTTGAAAAAATAGAAGCTTCGGTATTAAAAAAAATGCGGGAATTTCATTTTAATATCAAAGGTTACGATACTTCGCCATCGGCAGTACATAAAGCCATAGATAATATTGAAAATGCAAATCTATCTGAATTTATAAAAGTAGAAAGGCAGGATTTCTTTGCTTCACAAAAGGAAGGTGAGCGGCATTTGCATATGTTGTTTAATCCGCCTTATGGAGAACGATTGGAAATAGATATGCCAAAATTTTATAAAGAAATAGGAGATACCTTAAAGCAATCTTACCCGGGGACTGATGCCTGGTTTATAACTTCTAATCTTGAAGCAATAAAACACGTTGGCCTAAGGCCTTCCCGAAAAATAAAACTTTATAATGGAGCTTTAGAATCGAAATTGGTAAAATATCAGATCTACCAGGGATCAAAAAAGGCAAAGTTCCAGGAATAGGATTCGGGAATCGGGAGTGATTGATTCGTTGCTTTGATGGGGAGATTGCTTCGGTTGTACCTCCTTCGCAATGACTTTGTTTCAAAAGGAATTGTCTTTGCGAGACCCAATACAAAATTTGAAAAACGCTGGTATTGACGTTTCAAAGCAGCGCTTTGGAATCTTTTTCCGCAGTATAAGTTTTGTTTTACGTGAAAAAATCTAGAAGCCTTGGAAAGATTTTAGCAAAACAAAACTGGTTTTCAGCTTTGCTGAAAAATACCTTGGAAAAAGCGCCTTTTGTTTCGTTTTCTTTGAGCGAGCAAAGAAAATGAAAGTTAGAATGCTTAAAGTCTTTTGTTAAGTTGCTGTTATTTAGATATTTAGTAAATAACGTTAATGATAGCGACACCGCAGCCCGGCAATCTCGCCCCGTCTTTGCGAGGAGCGCAGCAACGCGGCAATCTGTTGTTGGTTTTCGATCTGTCGATTCAAGTTTGTAAAACCAGTTAATGCAGTTTAATTTTCAATTCCCCTATTTCTTATAAAAAGGAATTAGATAACTAATAGTGTATCCATAACCAACTCCAATATTACTATCGTCGTAAGTACGGTTAAAACCGGGTATAGCCAGGTTATCAAAATTATTTGGGGCAGACTGAAACAACCTGCGCTTTAATTGAACATTAACCGAGAGGTATAAATTATTCAATACTTCAACCTTAATCCCTGCAATTAACTCTATCCAGCTAGCGGTTAGACCGGAATATTCAATATTATCGGTTCTAATATCAGGTTCAAAAAAAGGATTAGTGGTGTAGATTTGGTATTCTTCAATTTCCTGGGTAAAAGTGGCAAAACCATAGCGCGCACCTACAAAAATAAGATTCTGCATTCCAGTCCAGTTTTCGTAAGCATTGTAATCGGCTCCCAGTTTTATATAGCTTCCTCGGGAAGTTAGTCGAATATTGTCTTCTTCATAACCTATACTCTCATTACCCAATTCGGCTGCAGCATAGTAATTTTTATAAACCCTGTAATCTCCAAGAATTTCAAAACCTGAATAATCTTCCTGAAAAGCCGTTCTTGCCAGTTTACTAAGATCTGTGCCCACGCGTAATCCAAATTTTTCGCGCTTGGCAAGGCTATCCTGTACTGTTGTTTCCTGGCTAAATAGGGGAGAAGCCAAAAACAGAAAGAAAAGACTAATAAAATATACTAATATGTGCTTGTGTTTCATCTTCAATGTTGGGTTCTTCAATAATATAAGAATCAATCCATTGTCCCTCTTCACCGCCTTCAATGGTTAGCTTTAAACTATTATAAATTACTTTATAAGCACAGGCGCGGTTTATATATACCTCTTCGGTGCCGTAAGTAAATGTTAAGGTGTCGGTATTTGGCGTAAATTCATCATCTTCCTCTTCTTCGTTATCCGAATCAAAAATAGTGAAGGAATAGGTAGTGGCGTTTTGGTTTGTCCTTAAGGGAATTACAATACTATCCTGATTTATTCGTCTGTACAGGGTCTTAACAGAGTTGTTTACAATAGACCTGATGCTTAAATTGGTGGGCCTGGCAGGTTCATCACGATCACTTGCATCATAAAACCGCATGACCATCATTGGGGTGGTTTGCGTTGCTTCAGCGCATATATCGTCTCTTTGGCAGCTTGAAAAAAGCATTAGCAATCCACCGATTAAAAAGAGGTTTTTAAGATATTTTGTATTCATTTATTTTCTTTCTAAACAAACAACATTTTCTACGTGATGTGTTTGTGGAAACATATCTACTGGCTGTACTTTAGTTACTTTGTAATATTCGTCTAGCAAAGAGAGGTCTCGCGCCTGGGTAGCCGAATTACAACTCACATAAACAATACGCTCTGGCAATATACCAATTATTTGAGCAACTACATCTTTATGCATACCGTCCCGGGGAGGGTCGGTAATAATAACATCGGGCTGGCCATGTGTATTGATAAAAGATTCAGAAAAAACCTTTTTCATATCGCCTACAAAAAACTGGGCGTTGTTAATCTGGTTTCGTTCCGCATTTTCTTTAGCGTCTATAATAGCTTCCGGTACCACTTCAACACCTATTACTTTCTTTGCCTTTTTCGCCACAAATTGTGCAATGGTTCCTGTCCCGGTATAGAGATCATAAACAATTTCGTCTCCCTGTAAATTGGCGAAATCGCGGGTTATTTTATAAAGTTCGTAGGCCTGTGCCGAATTGGTTTGGTAAAAAGACTTGGCGTTTATTTTAAACTGAAGTCCTTCCATTTGCTCAAAAATATGATCGCGGCCTTTATAGCAAATTACTTCCTGGTCGTAAATAGTATCGTTGCCTTTTTCATTGATCACGTACTGAAGCGAAGTGATCTCGGGAAACATTTCTGCTACCGCCTCTAATAGTAATTCACGCTTTTCCCTGTCTTCATAAAAAAACTGGATTAAAACCATAAGCTCACCGGTAGAGGAGGTCCTAATCATTAAAGTTCTTAAGAGGCCTTCCTGTCTACGGGCATTAAAGAAACTAAGCTTATTATCGGTTGCGAATTCTTTTACAAAGTTTCTTATAGCATTACTGGGATCTTCCTGTAGATGGCATTTTTTAATATCCAGAATTTTATCCCACATTCCCGGAATATGAAATCCCAGGGCATTCTTATTGTCAAAATCCTGTCCGCTGTTTATCTCCTCGGGGGTTAACCAGCGGCTATCGCTAAAAGAAAACTCCATTTTATTACGGTAAAAATAGATTTCATTACTTCCTAAAATGGGAGTAACTTCAGGTAGGTCAACTTTCCCAACACGAATAAGATTATTTAAAACTTCGTCCTGCTTATATTCCAGTTGATATTTATACTCCATATTTTGCCATTTACAGCCTCCACAAGTTCCAAAGTGCTGGCAAACAGGTTCTGTACGTTTATCTGAATATTGATGAAAATTTACAGCTGTTCCCTGGTAGTATGATTTTCTTTTTTTTGTAGTTTTAATATCGGCTATATCGCCGGGTACTACATTATCTATAAAGATTATTCGGCCATCTGGAGAGTTCCCGATTCCTTTTCCTTTTCCACCGGCACCGGTAACTTCAACGGCCTCAAATACCTTGTTTTTATTCCTTCTTCCCATAGCGCAAAAATAAGATAATTGTAAAGATTTATTCCCTGAGTTGCTTAAAATTTCGGCAAACATTTAGTAATTTGCCAAAACTTGAATTTTGGATGATTTCTCTCCCTTGCTGCCTGAGTTTTTAAATAATTGGGAGCAAAAGAAGGAATTGTGAAAATTAACAGTTAAAAATTAAATGAATGCCATTAACAGAAATTAAATCCTCAGAAGAAGCTATTAACCTGGAAGATAAACATGGTGCCCATAATTACCATCCGCTTCCTGCTGTTTTAAGTAAAGGGGAAGGAGTTCATGTTTGGGACGTAGAAGGAAAAAAATACTACGATTTCCTTTCTGCGTATTCCGCGGTAAACCAGGGCCATTGTCATCCTAAAATTGTAAATGCTATGTATGAGCAAGCCTCGAAATTAGCACTTACTTCCCGGGCTTTCCATAACGATGTGCTTGGTGCTTATGAGAAATATGCCACCGATTATTTTAAATTCGATAAACTTTTGCCCATGAATACAGGGGCAGAAGCTGTTGAAACCGCTATAAAAATTGCCAGAAAATGGGCCTATGAAAAGAAAGGGGTAAAAGAAACAGATGCACAAATTATTGTTTGTGAAAATAATTTCCACGGAAGAACCACCACCATAATTTCTTTTTCGAACGATGAAGGCGCCCGTAAAAATTTTGGGCCATATACCCCCGGGTTTATTAAAGTAGCTTATGACGATCCTGATGCACTGGAAAAAGCCATCACAGATAATGATAATATTGCCGGCTTTTTAGTAGAACCCATTCAAGGGGAAGCAGGAGTTTATACCCCGGCAGATGATTATATGAAAAAAGCCAAAGAAATTTGTAATAAGCATAACGTTCTTTTTATGGCAGATGAGATCCAGACAGGAATCGCCAGAACAGGTTCTTTACTGGCTGTTTGTGGAAATTGTACTTGCGAAGGCCATTGTGAACGCCAGGAGACTTATACCAGGCCAGATATTCTAATTTTAGGAAAAGCACTTTCTGGAGGTAACTACCCGGTATCTGCAGTACTGGCCGATGATGAGGTAATGAATGTAATTCAGCCCGGTCAACACGGCTCTACTTTTGGAGGAAACCCTGTAGCTGCTGCTACAGCCGTTGCCGCTTTAGATGTTGTGCGAGATGAAAAACTGGCCCTTAATGCCCGTAAACTTGGAAATCTTTTTAGAAGATTAATGAACGATTATATTCAGGATTCTAATATTGTAGAATTGGTAAGAGGTCGTGGGCTATTAAATGCCATTGTTATTAATGACTCAGAAGAAAGTTCTACCGCCTGGGATATTTGTATGGCTTTAAAAGAAAACGGACTTTTAGCTAAACCAACTCACGGGAATATAATTCGTTTTGCGCCACCACTGGTAATGAACGAAGAACAGCTTAAAGATTGTGTAGATATTATTATTTCTACATTAAAGGAATTTGAAAAATAATTTTCTCTAAAATGCATAAAGAAAGAGGCTGTCTGAAAAGTCTATTCTCGTCAAGCTGAACTTGTTTCAGCTTCTAACATGTTTTTAATTACCAACATGTTAGATCCCCGATAAAGAATCGGGGCAGGCTCTGGAATAAATTCAAGATGAGAGTTTTAAAACCTTTTCAGACAGCTTCTTTTATGTTTTAAATAGCTTGTAAAAGCTAATAATTTTTGGAAAATGAACTCTTTTTAAGCTTTATCCCGAATTTCTCTCGTAGTATGATAAAAGGCTTTTAGAACTTTTTAATGCAATTGTTTCTTATTCGATAATAGAGATTTTTATGGCTACTTATCGGCACTTTGAGCTGCAAAGGGTTAATTCCTTAAGCCTCTTTATTTTTAACGTAAATAAGTTTAAACTTACTGTTTTGGTTGGTTCGTGATTCAATTTCAAATTTGTCTATAGAATGAATCATGGGGGTTAGTTTTTGAAAGCCGTAATTACGAGAATCAAAATTGGGTTGCTTTTTCTGGAGTAAACTTCCTACATCTCCCAAAAAAGCCCAGCCATCTTCATCGGCCACGTCTGAAATAGTTTGTGATATAAACCGAATAACCTTAGGTGTGATCTTGTCAACATTTTTCTTTTTGGAAGCTTTTCCACCCTTACCGTTATTTTGATCGCTATCTTCTTTATCTGTATTCTTTAAAATTTCAATATAAATGAATCTGTCGCATGCTACAATAAATGGTTCAGGGGTTTTCTTTTCGCCAATACCAATCACATTTTTGCCTGCTTCGCGCAGCCTTGTTGCCAATCTTGTAAAATCGCTATCACTGGAAACCAGGCAGAACCCATCTACTTTATCTGAATATAAAATATCCATCGCATCAATGATCATGGCCGAATCTGTTGCGTTTTTTCCCTGAGTATAGCCGTATTGTTGAATAGGATTAATAGCATTTTCTAGCAGTACATTTTTCCATTTTGCTAAATGGGGTTTCGTCCAGTCACCGTAAATTCGCTTAATCGTTGGATTGCCGTATTTGGCAATTTCTTCCATCATTTCTTTAATATAGGCCGAAGGGATATTATCGCCATCAATTAGTACCGCGAGGTTAGTTTCCATAGAGTTTTATTTGAGGTAAATATACTTGTTTTACTCGATAATCGAGGTTTATCCCAATCGTTTTCGGGACTTCGAGGCTAGTCTCGAAATAATTAAATATTTTCATTTAATTGCTACCTGGCTTGCCCCGATTTAATTTATATAAAAAAAAGGCTGTCTGAAAAGTTTATTCTCGTCAAACTGAACTTGTTTCAGCTTCTAACATGTTTTTAATTACCAACATGTTAGATCCCCGATAAAGAATAGGGGCAGGCTCTGAAATAAATTCAAGATGACGGTTTTAAAACCTTTTCAGACAGCTTCTTCCTTAATTGACTTACTTTATTGGCAACGCCAAAGGGTATAATACCCCGAGGCTTGCCTCGAAATTAAAAATTTGTTTCCAACGAATGCCTCGTGGGCTTGCCCCGAGGTAGTTTACTAATTAAAATCTATAAAGTGCATTCATTTTTGAATTCTTATCTGGCATTTGTGCTTCCGGTATAAGAAACACATGTCCACCTTGTTTTAGAACTTCCCTGGCACCCCAATTCATCAATGAATAAATTCCTTCTTGTTGTGCGTCATCAATAGTAACGTTCATATTATCGGAATTATAGGTACCCCAAATTTCACTTCGGTTTTCCAGAAACAGGCTGTCTACTTTTCCCTGTTGAATTGCAGGAAGAATATCGGTAACTGAAGCTCCGGTATTGTTCAGTTCATTAAATTTTTTAATTCTTTCCTTCTTGATCTTTTCCAGTTCAGGTTCTAAAACCTGTACGGCTTTCTCGTGTAATCCAAGCATATCACTCTCTGATGGGTTACCCGGAATCACTGTTTTGATTAGATGCTTATAGGTATTCACTTTTTCGTAAATAGGAAATAAATAATCTTGGGTAGCCACTACCAACGGAACGCTTTCACTATTTAACACCGTTTCCAGACCTTTGTCTATAGCTCTAAAATATTTGTTGATTTCTTCTTTGCGTACTTCATCACTGGTACCTCCATGCCCGTGGAAAATGGTGTTTTCCCCGCCTGAATTTTGTGTTTTAAAATCCAGGTGTTTCTGTTTATAATCAAAACCTACCCTTTCTTCCAATTTGGAAGGAACAAGATCGTCTACCACAACTTTACCTATACTATATCTGGTTGCTTCATAAAGCGCTACATCTTCCAACTGAAGTGCCAGCACATAAAAGCGGCTGTCTTCATTAAACATGGGAACCAGTGGTTTTATATAAAACTCTTCTGAAATATAAGTATGCGCATCAAAATTTACGGGAAGGGTGTATTTTTCAAAGAAATCTTCTGCCGCAAAAATTGCCAGACCGTCGCTTTGGTGTCGCCAAAAAGATTTTTCATTGAGTAAAGCTTTAATAGGTTCTCCTATTTTTTCAATCTTACCTTCGGGTACCGCTTTTTCTTTTAGTTTTGTAGCGACTTCTTCCCAAAGGGATTTTAGATGTGTTTTATTTTTTTCTTCCAAAACTTCCTTGCCTGCACGTTGGGTAGGAATAAAAATAGAGACACAGGTAGTGTCTTTTACGTTGGTTAATTGCTCCAAATCCTTTTCATTTATCAAACTCATAATATCATTATTTTGGTTAATTACTAATGAATATAAGTTGATTTTAATGGATCCCAATAGGGTTTAGCAGCGCTTTAACGCTAAATCTTTCTTAAAGAATTTTATTCATATTCCACATTTGGTTCTACGTGAATAAGAACATCAAAAATTTCGGGAAGGTGGGTGAGAAGCTCGTTTTTTACCCGGTGGGCAATATCATGTCCCTCTTTAACACTAATGTGTGCATTTACAATAATATGAAGGTCTACATGGTAAATCATTCCTGTTTTACGCACATAGCATTTTTCGGTATCTAAAACTCCGGGCACCTTAATACTTACTTTACGAATATCGGCAATCATATCATCATACATATGTTCGTCCATAATTTCTCCCAGGGCGGGCCTTAGAATAAGATAAGCGTTATAAATAATAAAGCCAGAGGCAAATAGAGCCGCCCAATCGTCTGCGGTTTCATAGCCCTTTCCCATAAAAAGAGCTATAGAAATGCCTATAAAGGCCATTAAAGAAGTAATTGCATCGCTACGATGGTGCCAGGCATCAGCCTTTAAAGAAGTGCTTTTGGTTTCGGTTCCTTTTTTAGAGACCTTTCTATAAAAATATTCTTTAATAATTACAATTGCTCCCAGTACTATAAGCGTATAGGGTTCCGGTACTTTATGCGGAGTTTTTATATGCTGAATGCTCTCGTAAGCAATTACAGTTGCTGAAACTATTAAAAAACCTACCACGGCAAAAGTCATAAGGGGTTCAGCTTTTCCGTGACCATAGGGGTGATTTTCATCGGGTGGTTTACTGGAATATTTGAGCCCCAATAAAACCAGAAACGATGAGAATACATCAGTGGTAGATTCTATGGCGTCGGCAATAAGGGCATAGGAGTTTCCAAATATTCCGGTTACAAATTTAGCGACGGCCAGTACAGCATTTCCTAAAATGCTGAGCCAGGATGCTTTTATCGCTTCATTTGTGTTTTGGTTCATAGAGAGCATTTTATTAGAAATGTAAATTTAAAAGTAATAATATGATTTCCCGGAATAATTGAACTTTAAAAATGTTTAGAAAGCCGTTTATGTTTACCACCAAACTACAAACAAACGCTCATAATTGTTCCCCGGTTTTTTTACCCATAATAATGGTGCTTTTTTATTACTAAGCACTATTTCTATCTGTTTTATTATTTCTGAATGGCTAAACCAGGTTGTGCCGTGTTTTGGTAATATAGGCCAATCTTGTTTTTTAGGGGCATAATAATTAAAATCTCGATAAGCAGAGGTATTAAAATCTTTAAAATGCAACCAGGTACCGGTTATACAGCTATTGTTTACTTCCGGAAGTTGTTTAAATTGAAATTCCCTGGGAATAAAAAGATTTGCCTTAAAACAAGTTTGTTGAATAATTTCTTCTGATTTTAAACTTAAATCTCCCAAAAGATTTTCTGTTTCGGGGCTAAACAGCAAAGGAAACTGTTTTTCCTTTAGCTTTTCAATTTTTTGCAAAAGACTGTCTTTTCGGTTTGGGCCAATCCAACGCTCAGCTTCTATGGAAAAAGAAGGATCGTAAATATAGAATTTGTAAACCATTTCTATGTGATACACATACTTTTGGGTAAGCTCTTTTAGTAGAAAATCGAGTTCCCCCAGGGTGATTTTGTCCCGACTTACCTGAATGTTCCCGGCCAGTAATTTATAAGTTGGGTTCTGCTGAATAATCCATTCAAAAAATCGCTCAACACGTTTACCCATCACAAAATTTTCTGCAAGGGAAGGCAGTTGTGCTATTGTAGGTTTTTGTTGAGAGGCATTTACTTTGGGTAATTGAAACTGTTGTATTTCCTGAAAATCTTTTTCCCATAAAGGAGGCGTATTTAAGAAACCTTCAAATTGTTTTGTGATACGATTTTGCATTATAAAAATTCAGATTAACTGCTTTCAACAATCGAAAATAGACATTTACTAAAGCTGTAACCAATAATATTTAAAAAGGTTTATATACTAGACGCTGTAAGTTTAAACTATTAAAAATCCCCCAAACTTCTTGTCGTTATTACTAATATAGACCTTTATTGATATGAAGCTCAGTATTTATGAGTATACTTCATTGAAATAACACTATTTGAATAAGATTTATAAGAACCTGATCTCCCTCATATTAATTAAAAAGTAACTGAAATATTTTTGTAAAAAATTACATTGTCTATGTCGTTGAACCTAATAAGTAAATATAATGTGCCGGGACCAAGGTACACAAGTTATCCTACCGTTCCTTACTGGGAAGACAATAGCTTTTCTATGACTGCCTGGAAAGAAAGTTTAAAGCGTAGTTTTAGCGAGAATAAAGAAGTTAGCCTGTACATTCATTTACCTTTTTGTGAGAGTTTATGTACTTTTTGCGGCTGTAACAAGCGAATTACAAAAAAGCACGAAGTAGAGTCTCCTTATATTGAAACCCTTTTACGAGAGTGGGACCTTTATCTGGAAATTCTTGGAGAAAAGCCCACAATTAGAGAGGTACACCTTGGCGGGGGGACTCCCACTTTTTTTGCTCCTGAAAATCTTAAGTTCTTATTAAATATGATTTTCCGAAAAGCCAATCGGGATTGTGATACCGAATTAAGTTTTGAAGGCCACCCCAACAATACAACTAAAGCACATTTAGAAATGTTTTCAAAATTGGGTTTTAAACGTGTAAGTTATGGGGTGCAGGATTATAGCGAAAAGGTGCAAAAGGCAATTCATAGAATCCAACCCTTTGAAAATGTAAAAAAAACTACAGAAGAGGCGCGGAAAGCCGGTTTCACCTCTGTGGGGCACGATATTATTTTTGGTTTACCCTTCCAAACCAAGAAAGATATTATTGAAACCATAGAAAAAACAAAATTGCTAATGCCAGATCGTATTGCTTTTTATAGCTATGCACATGTACCCTGGATAAAAGGAAATGGGCAACGCGGCTTTAAAGATTCAGACCTTCCAGTTGCAGATGTAAAGCGCGAGATGTATGAAATAGGCAAGCAAATGCTGGAAGACGCCGGTTATGTAGAAATTGGGATGGATCATTTTGCATTAAAAACAGATTCTCTTTATAAAGCTTTACAAGAAAAAAAATTACATAGAAACTTTATGGGTTATACCACATCTTCGGGGGCTTCCATGATTGGTCTAGGCGTTTCGGCCATAAGTGATAGTTGGTATGGCTTTGCACAAAATGAGAAATCGGTAGAAGCTTATCAAAGTCGTATCGCTGAAGGAATTATCCCTGTTTTTCGCGGTCATATTTTAAGTGAGAAGGATTTGGTGATACGAAAGCACATTCTAAATTTAATGTGCCATTTGGAAACCAATTGGGTGTCTTCTGATGATTATTTTGAAGAATTACCTGAGGTGCTTGCTAAATTGCGGGAAATGGAAGCCGACGGACTCGTAAACTTTTTTGATAAGGGATTAAGGCTTCCAGAAAAAGGGAGACCATTTGTGCGTAACCTTTGTATGGCTTTTGATTTAAAAATGCAGGACAGAAAGCCTGATACACAACTTTTTTCAATGACGGTTTAGCTAAGCTATAGATTCTAAATTATCTCCTGGTAAGCCCAGGAGGTATTAAATTTCGATATTTAAAAAAGTCCGATAGGAAGATTCCCTATCGGTTTTTTATTGTCTTTTAAATTATGAGATAAGGCTTTATTGGCACCGCCAAAGGGTGTAATACTCCGAGGCTTGCCTCGAATTTAAAAAATTGTTTCCAACGAATGCCTCGTGGGCTTGCCCCGAGGTAGTTTACTCTTTATCCTTTCTTTCGCTGTTCATCATTTTTAAAACAATGAGTACCAGGCCGACGCAAACAACGCCAAAAATAGCAATAAGGAAACTTCCCATTTCCCAATTTACCAATGCAATTTTGTTTAATAATGTCATAATTAGTGTGTTTTTGGTTAGTGGCAACTTTGTGTTGCAGTAATTTCCGGAGTTATTTCCATAGGGGAGAGGTAAGGAATCCCAAGCCCCATTCCTCTAAGAATAAACAGCAGGCCCATAAGAATTACAAAAGCAGGAACCGCTTTTCTAATTTTAGATCTAATATTAAGATTTATAAAATTCCCCAAATAGATGGCGGTGGTCATTAACGGGATTGTTCCAAGCCCAAAGAGAGCCATATACAAGCTGCCTTCCAGGGCAGTCCCCGAAGCCATAGCACCAAAAACTGCCATATAAACCAGTCCGCAGGGGAGAAAGCCGTTTAGAAAACCAATGGTATAAAAAGTGTCTGGTGATTTTTGCTTTAATTGTTTACCAAGATTGCTTTTTATTTTTGAGACAATTTTAAAAATTTGTTTTGATCCATTATACCTGGAAAACTTTTTATAGGGGAGAAGGATCACCAAAATCATTAAAGCTCCTACCAGGATAGAAAGTTGCTGCTGAAGCCCAAAAAGGCTAAAGCTTTTGCCAAGTAACCCGAATAAAAGCCCAATAATAGCATACGAACTTAGACGGCCAAAATGATATAGGGAAATTTGCCCAAGCTTTTTAGCATTGTTTTTATGATCTACCGGCAATAAAAATGCTATAGGACCACACATTCCTACGCAATGAAAACTTCCCAGAAGTCCAAATATTAGTGCCGAGATTAACATTTAATAAACTATTTCGTTTTTATATAAATACGGTGTATTCTCGTATTCCCAATGAATGTTAATGTTCCATCTGCCATCTACTAACTGCTCATCTTTAATAAAAATTTGATAAGATGTTAGTTTTAATGGTATATTAAAATCTAATTT
This sequence comes from Salegentibacter sp. BLCTC, assembly GCF_015143665.1. Classification (NCBI taxonomy): domain Bacteria; kingdom Pseudomonadati; phylum Bacteroidota; class Flavobacteriia; order Flavobacteriales; family Flavobacteriaceae; genus Salegentibacter; species Salegentibacter sp. BLCTC. Next base: position 22,175 of record NZ_WYEW01000001.1, read on the forward strand.
TTGATTAGACGGTCGATAAAAATGAAGGTTTCCTGAGATTTTTGAAAGTTCCAGGTTTTTAGGAAACTCTATAAGCCAACCCCCTTTAACCCTTCTGTCCTTAATGTTTTCTTCTAGCGAAAAAGCATTGGTTTCGGCATCAATTTCCTCCTGATAATGTAGTTCTTCCTGATAATATTCTTCAGTCACCAGGTCGTGATCAAACTTCGAATCGGTAAGCATGTTTATCACTAAATACATAATGAAACTAATAAAAAGTGCCATACCAATAACAATTCCTGTTCCCCAATTAAATTTCATAAATTCCTTTTTTTAGTTAAAACTACGCGGTCCCATAAACATAGTGCTGGTAGTTTCTATTAAACGATCACCGCTGTAAATACCAATTTTTAATTTTTCCTTTTCATCTTCCAAAGCAGCAGTGTGAATTTCTATAAACAAGGTACCTTCAGTTAATTCCTGTCCGGGTACTGTAATATTTGATTGTTTTACCGGTTTTATTTCCCCCTGGTGCGATAATAACTTAAACTCGATATTCTCAAAATCGGCTGTTGTTTTATTCACTAGTTTATAGGTAAAAACATTGCTCACAATATTATCGGCCTTTTTTTCATATAACTGTCCCGGTAACCTTAATATTCTGGCTTCAACCTCACTTCTAATAAATAACATTCCCACCAGGACAGCGGTTAGAATTCCCAAAACTATGCTATAGCCTTTTAATCTTGGGGTAAATTTAAATTTGGCCTTTTTTTCAATATTTTCCTCACTGGCATATCTAATTAAGCCTTTAGGCAGATCTACCGCCTCCATCATATCGTCACAGGCATCTATACATGCAGTACAGTTTATACACTCCAGTTGGGTACCGTTTCTAATATCTATTCCTGTAGGACAAACCTGTACGCATTGAAAACAGTCTATGCAATCACCTTTTCCGGTGGCAGCCCTATCTTCATGCTTTTTAAACTTTGCCCTGCCTTTTTCTTTTTCTCCACGCTTATGGTCATAGGCAACAACTATAGATTTATTATCCAGCAATACACCTTGAAGCCTACCGTAGGGACAGGCAATAACACAAACCTGCTCTCTAAACCAGGCAAAGACAAAATAGAAAACCGCAGTAAATATTAATAGCGATATAAAAGTGCTTAAATGGTTAAATGGGCCATCGGTTATATACTGTATAAGACGGTCACTTCCCATTAAATAGGCTAAAAAAACATTTGCTATTAGAAATGAAATTATAAAGAACAGGAACCATTTTAGGCCACGTTTTCTTATTTTTTCAGCATTCCATTTTTGTTTTTCTAAACGTATTTGTTTTCCGCGATCTCCTTCAATCCAGTATTCAATCCTGCGGAATACCATTTCCATAAAAATGGTTTGTGGACAAAGCCAACCGCAAAAAATCCTACCAAAGGCGACGGTAAAAAGAATGATAAAAACCACTCCAAGTACCATCATTATTACGAAAATATGAAAGTCTTGTGGCCAGAAAGGAAATCCAAAAATATTGAAACGCCTTTCCAGGATATTGAACATTAAAAACTGATTGCCGTTTATTTTTACAAACGGGGCGGCAAAAAGAAATATGAGTAATACATAACTTACATATTTTCTATACTCGTAAAACTTACCTGATGGCTTTTTAGGAAAAACCCATAGTCTTTTACCCTCGTTGTCTGCCGTGGCTATTTTATCCCTGAATTTTTCTTTATTTTCCAAAACCTTTGTGTATAACTATTTTACTTATTCTGTTTCAGGCTCCCAAACCTCACCCTCTGGTGCTTTTGCATCGGGAGGGTTGGTTCCTTCCAGGCTTATAACATAACTGGAAACCTGGGCAATTTCCTGGGCACTCAATTCAGATTTCCAGGCAACCATTCCTTTTCCGTCACGGCCTCCTTCAGATACTGTTTGAAAAACATTGCTAATACCACCTCCCAATATCCAATGTTTATCGGTAAGGTTTGGACCAATACTACCACCACCATCGGCTTTATGGCAGGCCATACAGCTGGTCATAAATATTTGTTCTCCTGCTTCAAGATCAGAAGCCTCGGTTAAAAGTTCTACCGAAGAAGCATCTATAAGGTCTGGGTTCGCTTTTTTATAAGCTTCAATTTCCTCTTTTGCCTGGGCTACCTCGGCAAGGTATTCTTCTGTTTGAGTTTCTCCATCAAAAATGTGGTAATATCCCATGTAAACAAATGCGAAAATGATACTCACGTAAAAGCCATATAGCCACCAGGAAGGAAGATCGTTGTCCAGTTCTTTGATACCATCGTAATTATGGTCCAGAAGAATTTCATCTTCTTTTTCCATAGGTTTCTGGTTCAGCATCTTTTTATATAATCTCTTTATACCCGAAAATTGCTTTTCTGAATTTTCAGCTTTAAGATTTTTATAGCGTTCCTGTGCATCTGGCTTTAAACTGCGGAAAACCATATTCTCCAAAGCCGTAATTGAAACTTCTATAGCGATAGCAATTACCAGTACAATGGCAAGAATGCCCCAAATAACCGGATATTGTTGAAATGCCCAGTCGGTTTCTGCCTCTATGGTTAATTCTATTAAAACCAAGGCAAGGATTAAGAATCCAGCTATTCTTAAATATGAGTTAGTTTTCATAATTATTTAATTTCCTGGTTAGTGTCTAGTGGTAATTGGCTTACCTCTTCAATATCTTTCTTTTTTGCGGTAATTACCCATAGGAAAAGCACTACAAAGAAGATGAAGAATATAAGCAAAGAGATAAGCGGATATATCATAACCCCGTCTATGCTTTCCATATGGCCTTTTACAAATTTAAACATGCTTAATTGTTTTTAGTATTTGAAACTTCTACATCTTTAGCTTTAATATCTGTGCCCAGTCTTTGCAGATATGCGATAAGCGCTACAATTTCTCGATTTCGCATTTCTACGAATTCTTTCCCATTTTTAGCGGCGAATTCTTTTTCGGCTTCATAGGTTTCAACAAAATCGGGATCTGCATAAAGGTTTTTCTCTATTTGAGTTCCCTGCTCAGTCATCCATTGTTGCGCATTGTCAATTTCCTCTTGGGTATAGGGTACACCAAGGCTACGTAGGGCTTCCATTTTCGATTCGGTGTCGCCTTTGTCCAGCTCGTCTGTGATTAGCCATTTATAAGCCGGCATAATAGAACCTGCTGAGGTACTTTGCGGATCGTACATGTGGTTTAGGTGCCAGTTATCAGAATATTTGCCACCAACCCTCATAAGGTCTGGCCCGGTACGTTTACTACCCCATAAGAAAGGATAATCATACACATACTCTCCGGCTTTTGAGTATTCGCCGTAACGTTCAACTTCGCTTCTAAATGGTCTAATCATTTGCGAGTGGCAGGACACACAACCTTCTCGTATGTAAATATCCCTACCTTCGAGTTCTAGTGGGGTATAGGGTTTTACGCTCGAGATTACCGGTACATATTCATCTACCATTAATGAAGGCACAATTTGTACTATACCACCAATTAAAATTGCGATTGTGGCAAATATGGTAAGTTTTACAGGTCTTCTTTCCAACCAAGAGTGGTAAGCTTCTCCTGCGGTTCTCTTACGAGTTACTTTTTGTAGTGGTGCAGCTTCTGCTAATTCATCTTCAACTTCACTTCCCTGTCTAACGGTTTTTACTATGTTATAAAGTAAAATAAAAGCTCCCACAATATATAATGTACCTCCAATGGCACGCATCCAGTACATTGGAATAATTGAGGTTACTGTTTCTAAAAAGTTTCCGTAGGTAAGTGTCCCGTCTGGATTAAATTGTTTCCACATAGAAGCCTGTACAAAGCCTGCTACGTACATTGGCAACGCATAAATAATAATACCAAGTGTTCCTATCCAGAAATGGGTATTTGCCAATTTGGTAGAATATAGTTTTGTTTTAAATAACCTAGGTACAAGCCAGTAAACCATACCAAAAGTAAGGAAACCATTCCAGGCAAGTGCTCCCACGTGAACGTGTGCAATAATCCAGTCACTAAAGTGTGCAATGGCGTTTACGTTTTTAAGAGAAAGCATTGGCCCCTCAAAAGTTGCCATCCCGTAGCCGGTAATCGCTACTACAAAAAACTTAAGTACGGGGTTTGTTCGCACTTTATCCCATGCACCACGCAGGGTTAAAAGTCCGTTTATCATACCACCCCAGGATGGGAACAATAGCATTACAGAAAAGGCTACCCCAAGGTTTTGAGCCCAGTCTGGTAAAGTTGAATACAATAAATGGTGTGGACCTGCCCAGATATAGATAAATATAAGCGACCAAAAGTGTATAATAGAAAGCCTATAGGAGTATACTGGCCTATTAGCTGCTTTTGGTACAAAATAATACATTAAGCCCAGAAAAGGCGTTGTAAGGAAAAATGCCACTGCATTGTGTCCATACCACCACTGTACTAAAGCATCCTGAACCCCAGAATAAAAAGAATAACTTTTTAATGCAGTAACAGGTATTTCAATATTGTTTACAATGTGCAATACAGCAACGGTTACGAATGTAGCAAGGTAAAACCAAATGGCCACGTATAAGTGACGTTGTCTTCTTTTAATCATGGTTCCAATAAGGTTAGCTCCAAAAGCAACCCAAACCAAAGCAATTGCAATATCTATTGGCCATTCTAATTCAGCATACTCTTTAGAACTGGTGAAACCCATAGGTAAGGTAATGGCCGCTGCTACAATTATGGCCTGCCACCCCCAAAAGTTGAAATTACTTAAAAAATCGCTATACATTCTGGCTTTGAGCAAACGTTGGGTAGAATAATATACCCCAGCAAAAATTGCGTTTCCAACAAAGGCAAAAATCACCGCATTGGTATGTAATGGCCTTAAACGACCAAAGCTTAACCATGGAATACCATCGGTTATGTTAGGGAATAAAAACATAAATGCGAGCAAAAGCCCTACACTCATACCCACTATACCCCAAAAAAGGGTAGCCATAGTAAACTTTTTTACGATTTTATTATCGTAATGAAACTGTTCTACTTCCATAGTTAATTAGATTTCTTGTTTTTGGTGGAACTGGATTTACTTGATTTTGGTTTTACTAATTCATCGTCAAATAACATTCTTACTGAGGGTGTGTAGACATCGTCATATTGTCCTTTTTTTACTGAAAAAATAAAAGCGACAAAGAAGATGAGGGCTACCAATACACTTAAAGCCAGTAAGAGGTAAATGATATTCATGTTAATTCAATTATTTAGCAAACTTAAAAATGTGTTAAAGTCTAAAATATGATTTAAATCAGGTTTAGCCTAATACCGTCTTAATTTTTTTCCCGCCAGGTTGGTTGCCAATGTTGCAAAAGCCACTATGCTAATTGAACTTAAAGGCATTAATATAGCAGCAATAACGGGCATTAAATTACCGGTTACAGCAAAAGCAAGGCCTATTGCATTATAACATAAACTTAATACAAAGCTCCATTTTATGATTTTTATTCCTTTTGCCGAAAGTTGAAAATATTTGCTTAATTGAGGAAGATTTAAAGCTTCTAAAATGCCATCACAAGCCGGGGAGAAAACGTTAATATTTTCTGAAATAGCAATCCCAACATTGCTTTGTGCCAGTGCGCCGGCGTCGTTGAGTCCGTCGCCTATCATCATAACCAATTTGCCTTCTTCCTGAAGTTTTTTAATAAAAGCAAGTTTATCGTCCGGTTTTTGGTTAAAGTAGAATCTGGTCGTTAAAGGCAACATTTTTTCAAGCCTTTCCTTTTCACCATCATTATCTCCCGAAAGAATAAACAACTTTTTGGTTTGGCCCAGTTCTTTAAAGAGTTGGGCGAGGCCTTCTCGATAAGAGTTTTTAAAAACATAACAACCTTTATATTCTTCGTTGCTACTAATATGAACGCTTGTTTTATTAAGTTCTTTGGTTTTTGTGGTAAAATCCCTTACAAAAGTCTCAGAGCCAATCTTTATCCTGTTGCCGTTAGTTTCGGCACTAATTCCTTGCCCTGTATATTCCTGAAATTCATCTAAACCCTGTATATTATTTTTATCCAGAATTTGATATAATTGTCTGCTTAAAGGGTGGCTGGAAGCTCTTAAACTGCTACTTAATAAGCTTTGTTCTTCGGTGTTTAATTTTAAGCCTTCATAGAAAATCTCTGTTTTATTGTTTGAGGTAATTGTTCCCGTTTTATCAAAAACTACACAATCTATCTTGGCTATCTGTTCAATAACACTCGCTTCCTTTAAGTAAAATTTATTCCTTCCGAAGATACGAAGCAAATTCCCCAGCGTAAATGGAGTGGCAAGAGCTATAGCACAGGGGCAGGCAATAATTAATACCGCCGTGAACACATTTAAAGCTTTTGACGGATCGTAGATTAACCAAAACAAAGTAGCTGTAAAGGCAATACTTAAAACGCCGGTGGTAAAGCGCTTACTTATTTGATTGATGAGTGTTTGAAATTCGCTGTTTTTATCTTTAGCAAATACTTCATTACTCCAAAGTTTTGTAAGGTAACTTTGGTCTATGGCTTTTATGGCTTCAATTTCCAGAACGCCTCCCTGTTGTCTACCACCGGCATAGAGTGTTTCTCCAGATTCTTTTCTAACAACTTCGGCCTCTCCTGTTACAAAACTGTAGTCTATATTTGCCTGGCCCTTTATTAAAACCGCATCTATTGGTATTAATTCGCCATTTCTTATTAAAATACGATCACCGGCTTTTATTTTATAAACCTGTATTTGCTCTTCTAGGCTTTCATTGGAGTTGTTTTTTGTTAAGCGCGTAACGGCCATGGGAAAATAAGATTTATAATCCCTTTCAAAAGATAGGTATGAATAAGTTTTTTGCTGAAAAAACTTTCCTAAAAGTAAGAAGAAGACCAAGCCCGTAAGGCTATCAAAAAAACCGGTTCCCAGGTCTAAAAGGATCTCTGTAGTACTTCGTATAAAAAGCACGGCAATTCCAAGGGCAATAGGTACGTCTATGTTTAGTATTTTAGCTCTTAATCCTTTATAGGCCGAAACAAAATAACCTGAGCCCGAATAAAAAACCACTGGTAGGGAAAAAGCAAACATTAGCCAGCGAAACAAATGTTTAAATTGCTCAAGCCAAAACTCTTTTACTTCAAAATATTCGGGAAAAGAAAGAAACATCACATTCCCAAAAGCAAAACCGGCAACTCCAAGTTTATAGATTAGACTTCTATCTACTTTATGATCTTTTTCATCGTAATCTTTTAGCGAAATATAAGGTTCATAACCAATTTTACTAAGAAGATAAACCAGTTCCTTGAGGTTTATCTTTTCGGGAGAGAAACTTATACGTACAGTTTTTTTTGGAAAATCTACTTGAGCCGATTTAACCCCGTTGTTTAGTTTTCCAAGATTTTCTAAGACCCAAATACACGAGCTACAGTGCATAGAGGGTACCAGGAAATTTACAATTTGTGTATTGCCTTCATTAAATTCTAATAACTTTTCAGCTATTTCCTTATTGTCAAGAAAATCGAATTTACCTTCTGAAGTCACCGGAGAGATCCCCGGTTTTTCCTGAAGATCATAATAATAAGTAAGATCGCTTTCGTTTAAGATTTCATAAACAGTTTTACAACCATGGCAACAGAAATCTTTTTCCTGAAAAACAAGGTGCTCATTTTTACATGCTTCACCACAGTGAAAACAGTTTTTCATACAAACCGAATTTTAATTGCAAATTTCGTGAAATTACGACCATTTAATATGACCGGAATCAGGTTTAACTAACTAATTGCTATTGCTAACTTTTCGTAAGTAAAAATAACCAATTATTCCGGCAAGTAAAGAAGCCAATAAGATTCCAATTTTTGCCTGAGACATGTAACTTTCGTTTTCAAAAGCAAGGTCGGTAATAAATAAGGACATAGTGAAGCCAATGGCCGCTAAACAGGCAACACCATATACATGCTTCCATTTTACCTTTTGGGGCAGTGCTGCAATTTTAAGCCAAACCATAAGTTTTGAGAATAAAATTATTCCGGTTAATTTTCCTAAAATAAGTCCGCTAACAACGCCAATCAATACAGGACTTAAAACAACATCAAAAGAGGTGTCTCCAAGGCTAACTCCTGCATTGGCAAATGCAAATACAGGAAGGATTATAAAACTTACAAACGGGTGAAGTGCGTGTTCCAGCCGTTGTAGAGGGGGAGTGGCATCTTCGGTTAATGAAGAGAATTTTTCTATAGTGTAAGTAATATGTTCTTCAGCTTCTTTAGGATCTTTTTTTCTATTCCTGAATTCCTGCTGAATTTCGTAGCCTAGAAGTTTAGCTTTTCTAAGGAATAGTGGGGTATTAATTTTTTTTGTGTTGGGAATTGCGAAGGCGGCCAGAACGGCAGCTATAGTGGCATGTACTCCTGAAAGTAAAATTGCCAGCCATAAACCTCCAATTCCCATAACTGCATAAAAAAAGGTATTTCTAATGCCAATTAAATTGGCTGCGGCAAGAATTAAGAGAAAAATCCCTGCAATTCCCAGACTTTGCAAGGAGATATCTGAGGTATAAAAAAATGCAATTACCAGAACAGCCCCCAGGTCGTCTACAATGGCAATAGCAGTTAAAAAAACCTTTAACGGTAAAGGAACCCGGTCTCCCAAAAGATAAAGTATTCCCAGTGCAAAAGCAATATCTGTAGCCATAGGAATTCCCCAACCCGATACAGAATCTAGGCCCATATTAAAGTAATAAAAGATAAGTGCAGGAAAAATCATGCCTCCAATTGCGGCTCCTATAGGCAGCATAGATTTTTTTATGCTTGAAAGTTCACCTTGTAAAATTTCCCGTTTTAGTTCAAGTCCAACCACAAAGAAAAAGATAGACATAAGTCCGTCGTTAATCCAGTGCAGTAAATTTTTTCTTATCACAAAATCGTTTATTCCCAAATGAATGTACTGTTTCCATAAGCTATGGTAGGCATCAGCAAAAGGGGAATTAGCTACTATCATGGCTAGTAAGGCCGAAAAAATAAGCAATAAACCTACCGATGTTTTTTTCTCAATAAAATTCTTAATTGGGAGTATAAGATAAATGTCCAGAGGTGATTTTTTCATAGTAAACAGTTGCTAAAAATAGATGTAGAATACTTGATAATAAAGCTATTACCATTTTAGGAATGTAGATATGATAAAACTCAGTTTTTGGGTTATTCCTAAAGTATAAAAATCATGAATCCTAACTTATTTTTTGAAACTACTAAAAACAAAACATTACCCGGTCATTCTGGTTTAATAGTTTAGAGCTTAGCTCGAAATAAAAAAATATTTCCGTTTAATGCCTGTTGGCTTGCCATATGGTAATTTATTACCTTTAGGGCTATAAAGTTTAAATATGGTAAAAAAGCTAACCCAAAGTTTACGCAGGCCTAAAATGAAGTCGGTTAACCAACCTCCCGGAACAGTTACTTATGTAGGAAGAAAAGAGTCTGGTGAAACCAAGCTGGAAGTAATAGATTACAATAAAAATAATTTCGAGAAACTTACATCTTCCACTACCGAAGATGCTTTTAAATTTGAGGCAGAAGACCGTATTACCTGGTTTAATATAGATGGACTAAGCAATACCGAAGAAATTGAAAAGCTTGGTAAGTATTACGAACTGCATCCATTAATTATTGAAGATATAGTAAATACCACACAACGACCAAAGATAGATGAATATGAAGATTATCTATTTATAGTTGCAAAAATGCTATATCACCAGGATGGAAAATTAGTACATGAGCATATAAGTTTTGTTCTAGGCAGTAACTATGTATTAACATTCCAGGAAGCCGGTGGAGATGTATTTGATGGGGTTAGGGGAAGGCTTGAAAAATCGTACGGGCGTATTAGAAGTAATGGCTCTGATTATCTTGTATTTGCGCTTTTGGATGCTATAGTAGACCATTATTTTCTGGTAGTAGATGAGTTGAGCGAGAAAGTTGAAAGCCTTGAAGAACAATTATTTGAAAGTAAACCGGGCGATGATATCACTGCTGAAATTCAGGATCTTAAACGATCTATTTTAAGAGTTAGGCGAGCGGTTTTTCCCCTAAAAGAAGTTATATTTAGGCTTCAAAAAATGGAAAATGAGCTTATAAAAAGCCGCACTAGAAACTATATAGACGATCTACACGATCATATACTACAGGTTTCAGAAAACATAGATCTCTATAGGGAAATGGCCTGGGGACTTATGGATATGTATATGACCACCCTTAGCAATAAGATGAACGAGGTGATGAAAGTTTTAACCATTATGGCCTCTATTTTTATTCCCCTTACTTTTATTGCAGGAATTTACGGGATGAACTTTCAACACATGCCAGAGTTGCAATGGGAGTACAGTTACTATGTGCTTTGGGGGGTGATGGTTGTGATTTTCCTCTTAATGATTTTTTATTTCAAGCGAAAAAAATGGTTATAACTCAAATAATAATATGAAAAAAATTACTTTAATTGGCCTTGCTTTGTCCTTTACGTTAAGTTGTACGGCGCAAAAAACAGAAAACCCGGTTTACATTGGTACTTATACCAAAAAGGAGGGGCATGTAGATGGAAAGGCCAAAGGAATATATTTGGCAATGCAAGACCCTGAAAACGGAAGTTTACAACCCCAAAAAACAGTTGCCGAAATTACGAATCCTAGTTTTGTGAAAGTCTCAAAAGATGGTGAAAACCTGTATGCCGTAAGTGAATTGGGAAGCGGGAATATAGATTCGGTATTTATTTATTCGTATAAAAGAAAGGAAGACAACAGCCTGGAAGAAATAGGAAAAATTTCTACCGAAGCTTTTGCGCCCTGCCATATTGAGATAGACAAAACCGGAGAGTATGTTTTTGTATCGAATTATTTAGGAGGTGTTGTGATGCTTTATAAAAGAGATGAAAACGGAAATCTTTTAAAACAGCAAAAGCTGGAGTTAGAGAACCCAAAAGAATCTCATGCACATTCGGTTTCAATTTCTTCCGACAATAAAACAGCTTATATATCAGATCTTGGGAACGATAAAATATGGATTTATAACTTTAATGAAAAGGAGGGGAAACTAAGTCCTAAAGAGCAGTCATTTGTTGAGTTAGAAGAAGGTTCGGGACCAAGACATTTCGATATTTCTAAAGACAATAATTTTGCCTTTTCGCTGAATGAGATAAATTCTAGCATTAGTGTTTTTAAAATACAAAAAGAGGGTAAACTTGAATTAATACAGAGTATTTCAAATTTGCCTGAAACCTTCAACGGAAATAATTCGGGCGCAGATATTCACGTACATCCTTCCGGAAAATATGTCTATGCTTCTAATCGCGGCCATAATAGCATTGCGGCTTTTAAAATTAACCCAAATTCAGGAAAAATAAGCGTAATTGGCCATTACCCAACCAAAGGGGATACGCCAAGAAATTTTGGGATTTCCCCAGATGGAAAATTCCTGTATGCTGCCAACCAGGACACTTCAACTATTAGCAGTTTTAAGGTGAATATGGAAACCGGCGAACTGGAAGAACACCTACTGCCTGTTGAGGTTATGTCTCCCGTTTGCGTAGAGTTTGCTGAAGATTAATCATTACAAAAAAAAGCTGTCTGAAAAGTCTATTCTCGTCAAGCTGAACTTGTTTCAGCTTCTAAGATGTTTTAATTACCAACACGTTAGATCCCCGATAAAGAATCGGGGCAGGCTCTGAAATAAATTCAGAATGACGATTTTTAAGAACTTTTCAGACAGTCTCCTTTTAATTCTAAATGCATATATTTTGAAATGAATTCAGATTGATTTAAAGTTAAAATAGGTTTCAATTATTTTACATCCACTTCTTCTATTACAAAAAAGCCATCGTTGCCCTGTGCCTGGTACAGGGGCATAAAAATTCTGGCTTCCCATTTACTTTTAACTTCCTCACCGTTTTGTATCGCCAACACTTCTCCTTTTTCAATTTTTTGAAAATTTTCATAGCCCGGTTGCATTTTAAAAGAATCTGAATCTTTTAAACCGTGCCTATGTATCAGCTCAAAAGTTTTTTGTTCCGGGGCATTCTTTTTAGCAAAACGATCTACACATTCGGGATAGGTTTCAATTTTGGATAAATCCAGCTTACAGGCTTCTTTTAAAGCAAGCCAAATTACTCCCTCGTGATTTTCAACCGAAGTTTTATCTTCATGCTGCCCGGCTTCAAAAACAAAGCCCGTCATCCCTATTCGGCTTAGATAATGATCTATATCCCCGGTTATAATATCACTAAACCCGCGTACTATAAAAGTTGGGAAGTTATGTGCCCAGGCGTCATTGTCGTTCACTTCCTGTACAGAAACATAGGGCAAACTTGGCGATGAGGTAGTATGGCAATCCAGAAAATATCGTTTAGTATACTTCTTTTGCGGGTATTGATTTAAAATCTCAATGATTTCCCACATTTCTTTTTGTTCATGGGTACGCTTCTTTTTTTGTTTGATGTTTTCTTCGGTCCAAACCCTGTTTAAGTGCTCATCTATATAACGTTTGTTTTGATTTAAAGCTTTATGGTTTCCGGAAACTCCAACCAGGGTTCCTTGAATTGTGGGATTTGTCTTTTTTAATTGTTTAAAAACTTCTTCCAGAGCCTTTACACCACTGGGTTCATTGCCGTGGATTCCCGCGGTAACAAAAAGTAAAGGTCCTTCTTTATTACTGCTATATTCTCCAATTATCCTGGGAATATTTTTATTTGGTTTGTTGCTCATAACACGTGGCTTTTTATTGGCACCGCCAAAGGATAAATTACCCCCGAGGCTTGCCTATAAATTAAAAATTTGTTTTTACCGAATGCCTTCTCGGCTTGCCCCGAGACTTATTCCATACAGGCAATTTCCCTGTTGGTAAATTGATGTCCATAAAGGTTTTTGTACTCAACTTTGCGTTCTATCGCCTCAATTACTACATCTGAGAATTCCGGTAATCCTATATCTTTAAAATGTTCCATCCCACCGGGACTTAACACATTAATTTCAATCAATTTATCTTTTACAACATCAAGGCCCACAAAGAAAAGTCCGTCGCGAATTAGTTTTGGGGCAGTAAGATCTACAATTCGTTGCATCTCGGGGGTAAGGTCACTGCTATCGGCAGTGGCGCCCAGGGCAAAATTACTTCTAAATTCACCTTCCCCACTTACTCGCCTAATAATAGCTTGTTTACCATCTTTAACCATTACACGGCCGTTCATTAAAATTATTCTCACATCACCATCTTTGACGGCCGGCAAAAATTCCTGGGCAATAACATATCCCTTCTGGCTAATTGTTTCAATTATCTGATTAATGTTTTTTTCGTTTTCATCTACCAGAAAAACATTTTGCCCACCTGAGCCTTCCAGTGGTTTTAAAACAATTTTTTTATTGTTATTTTCCCAGAACGCCAGGATATCCTCTTTTTTTCGGGTAATAAGCGAGTTGGGTTTAATTTCTGCCGGAAGCTCTTCAAAGTATAACTTATCGATAAATGCATTAGAAAGAGCATAAGCATCGTTTAGTACCAATACCCCTTGCTGTTGCATCATTCTTCCAAAGGCAACCCCGGCTTGTTCTGCCCACTTTCGACCAGATTCTTCTTCGGTGGGATTATTTCTAATAAATAATACATCTAAAGTCTTTGCTGTGATCTTTCTTTTTCTGGCTTTAGAGCTTTGTAAAGCTTCCAGAAATTTTTTTGGCGATTTGGTTTTGGTATTCTTGGGTACCTGCGTGCTGTTTATGCTTATAGGCGCATCGTGGTGAAAATTAAAATCTCCCACTCCCATAGCATATACTTCGTGACCTCTGGAATGGGCCATAGTCATTAACATTACGGAAGTTCCGCAACTTTCGGTTTCAATATCGTTTAATACAAAGCAAATTTTCATTGGGTTATCATTTTTGAAAGGGGAAGTCCCTCCCTGATTAGGTTTAATTTATTGGTAATATTTTCGGTTAATAAATAACTGGGGCGCAACGCGCTTGTTTTTAATACTTTCCTTTCGGTTAGTTCTTCAATAATTTTGGTATGTTCTAATCCAAATTTTCCTGCTAGTAAAGGCTCATATTCTCCGCCATTTTGTAAATAATCACGGAGTTGTACCAAACCTTTTAAATAAATTATATCCTTTAGAAATCCGCCTCCCTGCATAATCCTGGAAGTAATATTAAAAGCCCTGGATGCAGAGAATCCGTAATCCATTTTTAATAGTCTAAATAACTGTGGAAATTCTGCTCCCTCAATTAAAGCAGAGCCCGCTATTACACGTCCGGCCAGTGTTCTAAGTCTGTTTGCTGTTAATCCATCTACTAAATACTCAGACATTACGGCCAGGCCTTCCTGTAGCGGATCATAATCGGCAAGACCACTACTTAAAAGTTGCAAAGGCTGCCGGGTTCCGTTGTAATGGGTAAGCACATGGGTACCAACTTCGTGCTGAATTAAGGCCATTGCTTCGGTTTTATTCATTTTATAATCTGCCGGAACATAAAGCTCACCATTATTAACCATCATAATGTTCACATCTTTGCGAATATGAACTTTACTTTTAAAGTTTTCATCCTGTTCGGCGAAATAATCGAATTCTCTACGAGCCAAACTACTAAAGCCTTTGGCATCAATAAACTCGGCATTTTCATCTTCTTCTGTTTCATTAAGCTCTCTTAAAATTGTTCCTGCTTCTTCGCTTAATTTCGGACTTAAGCCTTTGTAAAGTCTAATACTGTTATAGAAAAAATTTGATGTACCTCGTTCGCTTAACATGGTAATTTGCTGATCCAGTTCTTCTCGTTTTTCCCTAAAAATATGGGACATAGCAGGATCGTCTATTTCTTCAATTTTTAAATTATAGAGTTCTCTTTTTAATAGATCGGGATCTATGGGAAGCAACCTATAATGGTAATCCAAAACTTTTTCGTACTTGCTTTCAAAAAACGTGTTTTTTATATCCTGAATATTAGCCGGTGAAATAAGCCATAGAAACTGGTAAGAACGTTCTATTTTTGCCAGGGCTTTGTCTACCTCAAAAACTTTTTCTTTTAAGTGTTTTCTCCCCAATGCAAGATAACTGCCTACACCGCTGGTAGTTTGTACACGCACATAATCGTAGATGGCTTTGTGAATACAGGTTATAAGGTAGTCCTTAAACTGCCTTAAAAAGACAGGATAAATTTTGTTGTCTTTATCGCGGAAAACAGGTGGAATTTCGAGGCCTACAACTACAGCACCTGATTTTTTTGCCTCTTCAATACTCAAAATTTCCTGATCGCCTTCTTTTTGTCTATTTGGGGTGTCTTTTATTTCAGCTTTTAAGTATAATCCACTAAAAACCTGATTGATATCATTAAGCTCTTTTTGTAAAACTTTTATAGAGGTAGGGAGCTTTTCAGCCGGAGCCTTTATGGTAAAACAATCATTGGGCTCACCCGTATAGATTTCAAAAATCATATAAGATTTAAAATCTGTTGAAAGTTTATCTGCTAAAGCATAAATAAGTTTTCGATAGGCCTCAAAAAACTTATCTCCAATTAAAAGATAGGAAGCTTCACTAACAACTATTCGTTCGGTACCTTCATCATCCGGTCTTTTTCTGTATACTATCAGGTAAGGTAAATTGTCTTCTATATGTATTAAACCTCCTCCCGGAAGTGAAGCACTTAGTTTGCCATCTTCTTCCAGGATTGTTAAAATTTTTTTAATCGATTTTTCCGATAAATCAGATATATTCAGCATTTTGGTTTTCTTCTAAAAGTTTACTCGTTAATCGAGATTTATGCTTCGAGGTTTAGCCCGAAATCAAAAAATCTTTTCATTTAATGCCTCGTTGGCTTGCCATGAGGTAATTTACTTGTTCTATGTTACTAGAAAACCACTTTTATGTAGCACTAAATTGAACATATAAGTGGTTAAACTTGAAATAAATTTAGAAAGAAAACCAGTGAATATTAATTTGTAAACCTACTTTGGGTTTTATTTAAGAGATATATAGAAAATTACTTAAAAGCCTTTAAAATTAGCCGAAAGCACTTATTTGAGATAGAATGCCTGATGAAATTTGTTAGTAGGCGAAAATATATTTCACTTTTCCTTTGATTTTTCAACCTGATTACGGGCGCTTTTAATTTCCTCTTTCGTGGCAGGTTTTGGTTTTTGTGCTGCGGCTTTTTCGGGTTCTAGATTGAGTTCTATATATAAAGGCAAATGATCTGAATCTATTTTGCTTCCCAGTTTAAAATCGGATACTCTAAATTCTTCGGTTACAAAAACGTGATCTAAAGACCAGCGCATCCAAAAACTGTTAGCATCGAAAGTGTTATAAAAACCTCGGCCAATCCTGGTATTTAATAATCCGCCAACCTTTTGAAAGAGGGCAGTAGTTGAAGACCAGGCTACATCGTTAAAATCTCCGGCTACTACAACCGGTAATTTAGAGTCTCTGGCCATGAGGGCTACTTTCATCATCTCTGCATCCCTATCGGTAGAAGAAGGGTTATGCTGCGGCATGGGAGGGGTAGGATGGATGGCGTGAAACATTATTTCTTTACCCGATCTTAATTCCAGGACGCTATGAATAGAAGGAATACTATCATCTACTAAATATCGCAGTTGGGGATTTTTGAGTGCTAATTTTGAATAAAGTAACATCCCATAAGTATTATCCAATGGCGCTTCAACTTTATAGGGATAAGAAGCAGTGATGTTAGAAAGATCATTTTTCCATCGGCTATTTGTTTCGGTAAAAAGCAATATATCGGGATTTTGCTTTTTGATATCGGCAATTATCAAATCGGGATTTTCGTTTTCCTGCAACACATTGGCCGAATAAAGGCTAAATTTATTACTGGTATTTTCTGAGGAAACCTGTCCAACCTCGTAGTTTTTATGGGGAAAGTAGGGATATATTTTCACCACCTGAAAAGTAAAACAGGCTATAAGCACCCCCATAAAGATATAGTCTTCAATTCTCTTAACCTCAAACCTAATAAAATAGGCAGCGATTGCGGTAAGGGTAAGCAGGCTTAATTGAATGTGTAAATAATCAAAGATTCTTATCCACCAATAGTCGGCTGCAATTAATGGAACTAAGGTCATTACTACTGCGATACTCCCAAAAACCTGAAGAAATCCTTTTAAAGTCATATTACTTTATTGGTATCGCCAAAGAGTATACCCGAGGCTTACATCGAAATTAAAAATTTGTTTCCAACTAATGCCTCGTTGTTTTGCCTTTGGAATTTTACTAATATTTTGATGAAAAATATGATAAGTTAAATAAAATTAAGCATTTTGATTTCTTTTTAGCCAATAATTGAGAATTAATGCTTAAAAGCTTGCCGATGGATAAAAATCTTTCCATCTAAGGCGTTTGATTTGCCACAAAATAATTTATACGCTATTTGAAATTTAAATAGACTTAGATTGATGCGGGCTAAACTATTTTTTCGCCTTGTTGGTAGATCCACTTTCAATTTGCTTATTTAAATAATCTCTTAAATCATCACCTGATGGAGCCTCAAACAATTGAAGATCAAAAAATGATACCGCGGCTATTACATGATCAAAGATGTCGGCAGTGATATACTCGAAATTTTCCCAGCGTTTATCACGGCTAAAGCATAAAATTTCTACAGGAATACCGTGTTCGGTTGGTTGTAGGTGCCGTACAATAATGTACATTTCTTTATGAACCGCAGAATGATTGTTTAAATAAGTATCTATATATTTTCTAAAAATACCCAAATTGGTTTGGTTTCTTCCGTTTAATGGTAAGCTGGTATCAATTTGGTGACTAGCGTTGTATTCATTAATTTCATCCTGCCTGTCTTTAAGATAAGTAGAAATTAACTGGATTTTTTTATACTTTTCAATGTCTTCAGCGGTAATAAATTTAACCGAATTCTGCTTAATAAAAATCGCCCTCTTAATTCTTCTTCCCGGAGATTCCTGCATACCACGCCAGTTCTGAAAAGATTCAGAAATGAGGCTATAGGTAGGGATAGAGGTAAATGTATTGTCAAAATTCTGAACCCTAACCGTAGCGAGGGTTATTTCGGTTACGGTACCATCGGCTCCATATTTACTAAAAGTTATCCAGTCGCCAATTCTAACAATATCGTTTACACTAACCTGAATGGAAGCTACAAAGCCCAGGATAGTATCTTTAAAAATCAACAACAAAATTGCTGAGGCAGCACCAAGGGAGATAATAAAATTAATAACATCTTTGTCGGTGATTTCAGCTACAATAAAAAGTATTGCAAACAACCAAACAATAATCATCACTACCTGAATATAACTTTCAACAGGTTTGTCGTGAAAAGATTCTAAAGTTCTTAAATAGGCTTTTGTCCCCCTTAAAATGCTTCTTATAATCCAAACAATAAGAAGTATTATATAGATGTCTACTACAAAATAGAACGACTTAATGGCCAGTGGGAAGTCTACCAGGATAAAAGGTACGGTAATGTATACAATGAATATAGGAAGGATTTGCCCTATATATTTTGGAAAATTGGTTTTTATAAGAAAATCGTCAAAAGAGGTTGTGGTTTTATTACTGAAACTTTTAAAAGCTTCTATCACAAAATTCTTTATCAGGTAATTAACCCCAAAAATTATTAAAATAAGAATCAGGATATTTAATAGCAGGTTAAGGTAAAGAGCTACCGTAGTATTTACCCCCTGATTAATTAAGAAATTTTCAAAAAGACAGATAAGATTCTTAAATCCTTCTTCTAGATCCATAGTTTAGAGATATTTTTTTTCAACATAAAAAGGACCAAATGGAACCAGGGAACAACCCAGTATCACAAATAGTTCTTTAAAGTTCCAGTTTAGGGGTTTAAATAACCAAACAGCACCTATAACATAGGCAATAAAAAGTACCCCATGGGCCATTCCTACTTGTTGTACCATTGCTGGCATATCCCAAATATATTTTAGCGGCATGGCGATAAATAACAACAATAAAAATGAAAGTCCTTCCAGGATACTTACATACTTAAAAACCTTTTTTTGCTTTTCTAGAGACATAGTTTAAAATTTAGATTGCAAAGATAGTTTTTATAGAGAATCTGGTAATTTATAATGGCTTTTTCCTTGAAATATTTAGCGGTTAATTTATATTCTATAAGAAGGATTAGCAAATTGAATTTTATTAATTTGCATTTTAATTAAAACAAAAGAAATGAGCTCAAAAATATTGGTAACCGGCGGACTTGGTTTTATAGGTTCACATACCGTGGTGGCACTTCAGGAAAAAGGTCACGAAGTGGTGATTATAGATAACTTGTCTAATTCTTCTATAGATGTGCTTGCCGGAATCACTAAAATAACCCAAAAAACACCGGCTTTTGAAAATATTGACCTTCGGAATAAAAATGAGGTAAAAGAATTTTTTGAAAAGTACCCGGATATTGAAGGGGTTATTCATTTTGCTGCTTCCAAAGCCGTGGGAGAAAGTGTTGAAAATCCATTGCTTTACTACGAAAATAACCTTTCGAGCTTAATCTATTTACTCCAGGAATTACAACAAAAAGAAAGTGCCTATTTTATTTTTAGTTCTTCCTGTACCGTTTATGGACAGGCCGATGAATTACCAATTACCGAAAATGCTCCGGTTAAAAAGGCCGAATCTCCTTACGGAAATACCAAGCAAATAGGAGAGGAGATAATTACCGATACGGCTAAAATCAATAAAAACTTTAAAGCGATTTCACTTCGGTATTTTAACCCTATTGGGGCTCATCCATCGGCTGAAATTGGAGAACTGCCCATTGGTACCCCACAAAACCTTATTCCTTTTATTACGCAAACTGCTATTGGAAAAAGAAAAGAACTTTCGGTATTTGGTGACGATTATCCAACCCCCGATGGAACTTGTATAAGAGATTATATTCATGTAATAGACCTGGCCAAAGCGCATGTTGTGGCTTTAGAACGTCTTCAGCAAAATAAAGAAAAAAGCAACTTTGAAGTTTTTAATCTTGGAACCGGGAAAGGAAGCTCGGTGCTGGAAGTTATTAATTCATTTGAGCGCTCTACCGGAGAAAAATTACCTTACAAAATAGTGGGTAGGCGCGAAGGAGATATCGTAGCAGCTTATGCTGATACACAAAAGGCCAATAAAGAATTGGGTTGGAAAACCGAAAAACATTTAGATGAAGCTCTAAAAAGTGCCTGGGAATGGCAAAAAGAAGTGGTGAAAAGAGAGGAGAATAATTAATTTAACTGATGTATACATAAAAGAGAGGCTGTCAAAATTTAAAACAGCCTTTCTTTGTATTTATAAATACCTACCGTGTACCATTCACAATAAAAGCGTGAATTACCCCCGGAACCCAGCCCAGGGCAGTTAGTAAAAGACTTATTAGAAATGTGACCCCTAAACCATGTTTAAGAAATACAGATAGTGGTGGTAATAGGATATTTAAAATAATGGTTAACATAATTATATTTTTTTGGTTATTACTATCGAAATTACATAGAAATACCAGTCTAATAATTAGATTTAACGAGTTCTTGGTAGGGGTTTAACAAAACATCAGGCTTTAAATTTTCTATATCTGGCCAGCATAAATACATAAATGCTGTAGCATACAAAGCCCGCAGCAACTATGCCCATTAACCACGAGCCATATTGCGATTCCTGTAAGAATGAAAACGCATCAGTAGTACCTTTCATATTAGAGGTATTTGATGCCAGCGCAGCTTTAACAAAAATATAGGCAAGTATACAAAATATGATGCCCCGGGCAATTAACCCAAGATAGCCGGTATTTTTAATGGTTTTTCTTTTCTTTTCGTCACTAATAGAATCATAACCAAAATCCTGTAAAAATTCTTTTGTTTTGGCTTTTTTAAATTGAAAGATACCTGCAATAGCCAGCCCAATACCAATTACAGCAAATACAATTACACCGGCAGTACCCGAAAGTCCCGAACTGGAATTGCCGCTACCAGAAGAAGCAGCATTAATTAAAGTCATAAATGCATAAACAGATAAACCAAGGTAAAGTATAGCACTTATAAAATATGCCAGTCTTTTCGCTTTAGCTTTTTTATCATCACCAATATTTTCTGGATCTTTTAAAGATTGGATAAATCTCCATACCGAATAACATAAAAGTCCAAGACCAAGTAGAATTAGTAAAGCATTTCCAAAGGGCTGCTTTTCCAAAAATTCAATTATCTGTAATTTACTGGACTTTTGCCCGCCCATATTAAAAGCAGCCAAAAAGGTAAGTACTCCTGTGATGCCATACACAGAAGCTTTAGCAACATAGCCAACACGGGCTACATTTTTTAGTTTAGAATCCATATTAAAATTTTAAGGTTAGTTCCTTAAAATTAGTTTTTTGGAATTTAACAGCAGTATTCTTGGGAAAAGTTTAGTGTTTACACCATTTCAAAAATTACCAGGGCATACAAATAAAAACGCACAAACCTAAGTAAACCAAACAATAAATAACTCGGGAATGGAAATTTTATAATACCTGCTGCAATACTTGTCATGGCAAAGGGAATAGGTAGTAATGCTCCTACAATAATTAAAAAGCCACCCCATTTTCTGGTATTTTTAATATGTTGAGCCATTTTCACTTCTATTGCTTCGTGAACAGCCGGGATTTTGGTCATCCATCTTCCCATAAAATAGGAGATCACACCGCCTAAATAAGATACAAGGGCTAATAATGAAAGATATAAAATAGGACTGGCCGATTTACCTGACCAAGCAATAAATAGTTCAGGGGGAATTAAACCAAGCAGGGATTCTGAAGCAAAGAAAACACTAATAATACCCAAAGGGGAATAAGTCTCGGTTACCGTAACCAACATGTCCTCAATATCAAGAACAAACCTATCTATAGCCCAAAGTGCAGCTATAAACAAAACGATTGGTAAAATTGCTTTCTTTATGCTATTCCAAACAAAACTGTAAAAACCGGTATAACTATAATACTGGTGTAACAAGCGTATGCGCGACTTCTTTTTAGATTTCGCATCTTTCTTCATCAAATTCTCCTTTAGCAATTTACTCACTAAGTAAGTTTATAAAACTTCGATATTGTATCAAAAAACTATATTACTCTACTTAATGTCCCGGAACAAACCCGAGATGGTTTCTTATTGAGGTATTCAATAAGATTTGCCCGATACCTTTCAAATATCAGGCCGTAATATTCATAAAAGTTACGATCTAATTCTCTTCTGCATATTCATTGAATGCGTTTACGTATTCACGCAACTCAATTTCATTTACACGATTTGAGGGGTCGGCCATTAGAGAAAGTAAATAATCCAGACTTTCCTGTCCGGTTGTTTCTTCCTGTACCGGTGCTTCCTCTCCTTCTTCTACCGCCTCATCACCAGGAATGGCAATATTAAAAGAATCGTAAGCCTCTACGTGTTCAAAGGTTAACCTAATTACTTTTGCTAATAAAGGCTGCCCTTCTTCTACTACAAGGGGTCTTAAGTCTTTGAGGTCGCTTATCAACGTGTTGGTGATTATTCCGTTGCGCATTAAATCACGCTGAATCTTGTTTAGTAATTTTTGGGCTTTTATATTGTTCAAGAGAAAATAAGTTAATCAGGTTATACTATTTTTTGCAAATGTACTGCTTTCGTCGTTTTATGAAACATTTTTGGAAAAAAATAAGTAGAAATTCAGATAAATATATTTGGAATTATACGACTGCTAATTTAAATAGATGGTTCTTATGGTTTTGATAAACAGATTTTTATATGTTGTTAGTTTAAAGCTTGGTTTAATATTAACAATATCTTAGTCCTTAAGATTTCAGCAAAATAGCATTGTTTAGTAGATTTAACTCAATCAAAAAAAATAAGAAATACTATGAATTCATTAAAAGGAAAAGTGGCATTTATAACCGGTGGAAGTAAAGGTATAGGTTATGGAGTAGCCCAGGCGTTGTTAGATTTAGGGATGAAGGTAGCTATTACAAGCAGATCTAAAGAGGCTGCTGAAAAGGCTGCTAAAGATTTAAGTGCAACCGATGCCTTGGGACTCGAAGCCGATGTAAGAAATTACGAAAGTCAGGAAAATGCAGTAAAAGCAGCTATAGATAAATTTGGACAAATAGATGTGATGGTAGCCAATGCCGGAATTGGGCATTTTGGTTCCATAAGCGAGTTATCGCCAAAACAATGGCAGGAGACGATAGACACCAATCTTACCGGTGTATTTTACAGTGTTAAAGCTAGTTTAGAAGCTCTAGAAAAATCTAAAGGATACCTTATTACTATTTCCAGCTTAGCCGGAACTAATTTTTTTGCAGGAGGAGCTGCTTATAATGCCAGTAAATTTGGCCTAACAGGATTTACACAAGCGGTGATGCTAGATCTTAGGCAAAAAGGAGTGAATGTAAGCACCATAATGCCCGGATCTGTAGCTACTCATTTTAACAATCATACGCCAAATGCTGAAGATGCCTGGAAGATACAACCTGAAGATATTGGCGAGTTAGTAGTAGATCTTTTAAAAATGAATAAGCGTACGCTACCGAGTAAGATAGAGGTAAGACCATCGCAGCCACCAAAAAAATAATTTTTTATTAAGTTATATTAAGAGGCTGTTTTAAAAGGTTATTTTATCCGTTATTCTGAATTTATTTCAAAATCTAAGTTGTCTTATTGAAGAAATCATAGACACAGAAAGAAATTTGGCTTAACGACAATTAAACTTTCCAAACAGCCTCTTTTTTTATCGGTTCATTTATCGTAATATTGCAATAAAAAATTTATATGGGGCTTACAAAATCTGAAATGTTTACAAGGTCGCAAAACGAACTGGCTGGTATCGCTAAAGTACTGGGCCATCCCGCTCGGATTGCAATTTTGCAAGAAATAATAAAATCTAAATCCTGTATTTGCGGTGATTTGGTGCAGGAAGTAGGGCTGGCGCAACCTACCATTTCCCAACATCTAAAGGAATTAAAGAATATTGGGCTAATAAAGGGTGATATAGAAGGTACGCGCGTGTGCTATTGTATTAATACTAAAAAATGGGAAGAGGTGAAGCAGCTTTTTCATAGTTTTTTTGATACGCATATTCCAATGAATGATGATTGCTGCTAATTCACTTAAACTAAATAAGCATTATTATTCTTTCTAAAAATTTTAAATTTTCCTACCAGGTAAATTACCTCTGGGCAAGCCCAGGAGGCATCCGTTGGAAACAAATTTTAATTTCGTGGCAAGCCTCGGGGCATTACACCCATTGGCGGTGCCAATAAAAATTCTATCTGTTTATGACTCAAAAGAAAATGGGTTTTCTCGATAAATATCTAAGTTTATGGATTTTTCTGGCCATGTTTATAGGGGTGGCTATTGGTTATTATGTTCCGCAAAGCGCCGGTGTTATAAATTCGTATAGTGTAGGTGCTACCAATATTCCTATCGCCATTGGATTAATTTTAATGATGTATCCCCCTTTGGCTAAAGTAAATTATAAGTATTTGCCGGGCATTTTTAAGAATATAAAGATCCTTGGTATTTCCTTATTACTTAATTGGATAATAGGGCCTTTATTGATGTTTTTTCTAGCTATCATTTTTCTTCAGGCTCATCCTGAATATATGGTTGGGCTTATTCTAATTGGGTTGGCACGTTGTATTGCGATGGTTTTAGTATGGAATGATCTTGCTGAAGGTAGTAGCGAATATGGCGCCGGTTTGGTGGCTTTAAATAGTATTTTCCAAATATTCTTCTATAGTTTTTATGCCTGGGTTTTTATTACTGTTTTACCACCCTATTTTGGGTTTGAAGCTGCCATTGTAGATATTTCAATAGGGACCATTGCAGAAAGCGTTGCTATTTACCTTGGTATTCCTTTTCTGGCAGGCTATTTAAGTAGGGTGTTTTTGGTTAGGGCCAAAGGCGAAGACTGGTATAAAAACAAATTTCTTCCGGCAGTTTCACCACTTACCCTTATCGCATTACTATTCACCATTTTGGTTATGTTTGGTTTAAAAGGAGAAACCATAGTAAATATTCCGGTAGATATTGTTTTAATAGCTATTCCTTTAGTGATTTATTTCGTCTCAATGTTTTTTATAAGTTTCTTTATTTCGAAATATTTTGGAGCTGGTTATAAACAAAATGCCTCCATTTCTTTTACGGCAACAGGTAATAATTTTGAACTTGCTATTGCTGTAGCTATTGCGGTCTTCGGAATAAACAGTGGGCAGGCCTTTGCAGGTGTGATTGGGCCCTTAATTGAAGTTCCTGTTTTAATAGGCCTGGTTAGCGTGGCATTTTGGCTGAAACAGAAATATTATCCGAAAGAAAAATTAGGCTAATGGCTGAAATCTATGATGTAATAATAATTGGAGGTGGGCAAAGCGCACTTGCCTGTGCTTATTACGCGAGAAGAACAAGCCTGAATTACCTAGTACTTGACGGGCAGGAAACTTGCGGCGGGGCCTGGCAAAAAACCTGGGATTCTTTAAGTTTATTTTCCCCGGCAGAGCACGCTTCGCTTCCGGGTTGGTTAATGCCAAAAGCTAAAGATAAGTTTCCCGATAAAAACCATGTAATTAACTATTTGTGTGCGTATGAAGAACGTTACGATTTTCCAATTAAAAGGCCTGTAAACGTCACAAATGTCGAAAAAGAATTGGCTGTATTCAGGCTTAAAACTTCGGAAGGGGAATTTTTTTCAAAGGCAGTAATTTCGGCTACCGGAACCTGGAATGTACCTTATATACCCAAAATTGAGGGAATGGAAACTTTCCGCGGAAAACAAATTCATTCATCTCAATATAGAAATACAGATAAATTAGAGCATAAGAAGGTACTTGTTGTTGGGGAAGGAAACTCTGGCGCCCAAATTTTAGCCGAAGTTTCTAAAGTGGCACAGACCAGTTGGGCCACTTTAAAAGAACCTGAATTTTTACCAGACGATGTAGACGGTAGCGTGCTTTTTAATGTGGCCACAGCTAAATATAAAGCTGAAAAAGAAGGGAGGGAATTTAATCCCAAAAATTATAATCTTGGCGATATTGTTATGCTTCCTGCCGTTAAGCAAGCCAGGGAAAGAGGAGTACTTGTAAGTAAAGGTAAGTTAAGCGGATTTACGCAAGATGGGGTGATTTGGGAAGATGGAACACAGCAAGTGTTTGATATTATTATTTGGTGTACCGGTTTTCACTATGCTACTAATCATTTAAAAAATATTGCCCATTTGGATGAGAAGGGGAAAATTAAAACTGAAGGGACAAAAGCCAAACAAACAGAAGGACTTTGGCTGGTAGGTTATGGTAGATGGACGGGGTATGCCAGCGCTACTTTAATTGGGGTTGGTAGAAGCGCCCGGGCTACAGTAAAAGAGCTAACCGAATATTTAAAGGGTCTTTAATTTATACCTATACAATAAGTTGAACAACCTAAAAATTTACTGTATTATCGAAATTTCATGCTTTGGCGGTGCCAATAAAAAAGGATTTTTTTTAGGAGGCAATGAACTAAAGATATTGTTCTAATCAGGCTTCTATTATGGAGTAAATGTTATGATTTCTTAAAGAAGTGCGAAAAAACCTATAATACACCGTAACTTTACCGATAAAAAAGCATCAAATTTGCCCAATATTATTCCCAATTACTGGCAGGAATTCCTGAAATACCTTAGAAGTACCGACTTTTCTAAAGCTATGGTGCTTACCTTGTCTATTGGTTTGCCGGTAGGGGTTTCTATTTGGTTGGGGAATTCTGAAATAGGTTCGGTATTGGCAATGGGAGCTTTATTAAGTTCGCCCAGTGATATCCCCGGTAGCTTTAGGCATCGCAATTTTGGAGTTATTATAGCAGCCTTGCTGGCGGGAATAGTTTCGATAATTATGACCTATGCATCAGCTTATCTCTGGCTGGTTTTTCCGCTTTTGGGACTTTTAATGTTCGGGATAGCTTATTTGGCTGTTTATGGATTTAGGGCTTCCCTGGTTGCTTTTGCCGGACTATTTGCCATAGTGTTAAGTTTTGCCAATATTTCTACTGAAATTCTTCCCTGGGAACGCGGACTTCTTATTACTGCCGGTGGAATTTTCTATTTATTATTGAGTAATCTTTGGACTCTTATAAACCCTAAACAGCATACAGAACAACTTTTGGCCGAATGCCTCGAGCTAACTGCGCAATACCTTAAAACCAGGGCACATTTGCTTACTGAAACAGGGGAGCGCGAAAAACTTCAGAAAGAATTATTCTTGCTACAAAGCGATCTTAACGAGAAACACGAAAGCCTTAGAAACCTTCTAATAAATGCGAGGCGGGCTTCCGGAAATTCTAATTATGCACGTAAGAGATTGCTTATTTTTATAGAATTGGTAGATATCCTGGAATTGGCCATGGCCAACCCCGTAGACTATAGTAAAATGGATGAAGTTCTAGGGGAAGACCGGGAACTGCTGCATCGATTTAAAAAATTAATTAAGAAGATTGCTTTTCAACTGGATGAAATTTCTATTGTTATAGAAAAGAAAAAAGAAGCTAGCTCCAAAGAAATTAGGGCGTATTTAAAAGGGATAGAGGAGAACTTTAAGGAAGTTCGTGGGCTTATTGCTTCCGATAATACCGAAAAGGCCTTTTTGCTTCAAAATCTATTTGATTATTTAGAAAAGCAGGGACAAAAAATTAATACCATTATTAGGGTATTGCATAATTTAGATACCCGGGAAACTACTTTGTTAAAAAATAAAGAAGTTTCGCAGTTTATTACCCCACAGGATTATGACCCCAAACTTCTAATTGAAAATTTTAATTTTGGCTCGCCAATTTTTAAACATTCATTAAGGCTTGCTATCGTTGTTTTAGTAGGTTTTGGTATTGGACTATATTTTTCTTTTGAAAATGCTTATTGGATAATTCTCACTATAGTGGTAATTATGCGCCCAAATTACGGGCTTACCAAAGATCGTTCTAAACAGCGAATTCTAGGAACGCTAATAGGTGCCGTTATTGCCCTGGGAATTGTTTTGGTAATTAAAAACCAGGTTGTGTACGGTGTTTTAGGCCTGTTTTCGTTAACCCTTGCATTTTCCTTATTGCAGCGTAATTATCGTACTGCGGCTGTTTTTATAACCTTAAGTATTATCTTTATTTACTCCCTTTTAAAACCCGATGTTTTTAGTGTGATTCAATTTAGGGTGATAGACACTGTTTTGGGGGCCGGCCTGGCTGCGTTGGGGAATATTCTTCTTTGGCCTGCCTGGGAATCACAACATATTAAAAGTGTGATTGCCGAAAGTATAAGGGCCAATAAAACTTACCTGCAAGAAATTGATGCTTTTTATCATAAAAAAGGCAGTTTGCCAACTTCCTATAAGCTTTCCAGAAAAAAAGCATTTCTGGAAATGGGTAATTTAAGTGCCTCTTTTCAAAGAATGACGCAGGAGCCAAAATTTAGACAAAAAGAATTAGGGCAACTTTATAAAATTGTAGGTTTAAACCAAACCTTCCTTTCTGCACTGGCCTCGCTAGGAACTTTTATTCAAAACCATAAGACTACGGCTGCTTCAAAAAATTTCGAGATTTTTGTTTTTCATATTAGCACCAATTTGGAAAATGCCAAAATGGGCCTTGAAGATATCAGGCAACTACAGGATGTTGATCCTACCCGAACTCAAAAAGCAGCTTCAGAGTTGTTTAAAACCTATAAAAAACTACTTCTAGAAAGAGAAAACCAGTTAAAAGAAGAATCGGGAAAAGGTCAAAAAGAGGTGCAGTTAAAATTACAGGAAGCGCAATTAGTTAGCAGTCAATTACAATGGCTGTTGGAGATTTCAGAGAACCTTCAAA
Organism: Salegentibacter sp. BLCTC; assembly: GCF_015143665.1. Classification (NCBI taxonomy): domain Bacteria; kingdom Pseudomonadati; phylum Bacteroidota; class Flavobacteriia; order Flavobacteriales; family Flavobacteriaceae; genus Salegentibacter; species Salegentibacter sp. BLCTC. The sequence goes on from NZ_WYEW01000001.1 coordinate 50,980, forward strand.
AAACTATAGCGAAAACAAAATTCAGCTAAATGAGTAAACGCCAGTTAAAAAAATACCTTCAGGATTTACCAAAAGAAGAATTGGAAGAACAAATTATAGACCTTTATGAGCGTTTTAAACCCGTAAAGGTTTTTTACGACTTTGTTTTTAATCCACGAGAAGAAGAACTTATACGGAAGGCTAAATTAAAAATATCTAAAGAATATTTTCCGGAAACCAGGCGTAAACCTAAAGCCCGTAGATCTATAGCTCAAAAAGAAATAAAGCATTTTCAGCAGCTTGGTGTAGAAGCACATCTAACAGCAGACCTTATGCTTTTTAATATTGAAATTGCCCAAACCTATGCTGATGAAAAAAATAATTTGAAAGAAGCTTTCTGTAAAAGTATGTTTAAATCTTTTGAAGAAGCGGTAAAGTTTATTTTAAAAGAAGGTATCCTGCCTGAATTTAAGCTTAGGATCTTAAAGATTGCTGCCGAAGCCGAAAGACAAAAATGGCCTAATTCCTACAGGTTTGAAAAGATAGAAATGCAATTTCAATAAATACCTTTTATAACTGACTTTTATATTTGAGTGGATATTTAGAGAGAGGCTTTTATAAGTAGAAGAGAACTTAATATTTTTATTTCGTATAGAAATTAAATAGGCTCATTGAAAGCATTTATAATAAATTAGGTAGAATTTGATTTGCTATTGTTTACTTTTGGAATAAAACGAAAAGTACCTTTCTAAAAATTGCAGTTTTAAATGAGCCAGAGTGAAGTTATAGAGAAAATAAAGGCACAAAAAAATTTACCAAATTTAAAATTCAGTATTAAGGAAAAAACTGAAGCCTTTACCAATAACCTATTTTACACGTTGTTTGATGAAGAAACACCTGTAAAAGAAAATATCAAAAAGTTAGGAGAAGATTTTGAAGAACTTGCAGATTTGGTGTGCTGGGAGCCAGATACCCCCTGTAGGGATATTTGGCAGGAATATTTAGATAGATTGCCCGAAATTTTAAAAAAACTGCATAAAGATGCCAGGGCAATTTCAGAGAATGATCCTGCAGCAAATTCCATAGAAGAAGTTATTCTTTCTTATCCCGGTTTTTTCGCTATAGCTATTTATCGTTTTAGCCATGAGTTTTATAAATTCGGTCTTCCACTTGTGCCACGTTTAATGGCCGAGTGTGCACATGCCCTTACCGGAACAGATATTAACCCGGGAGCGCATATTGGTACACCTTTCTTTATAGATCATGCCACAGGAGTGGTAATAGGTGAAACAGCGGTTATAGAAGATAATGTAAAGATCTACCAGGGAGTAACCCTGGGAGCACTTTATGTAGATCGCAATTTGAAAGATGTAAAAAGGCATCCTACCATAGAAAAAAATGTTACAATTTATGCGAATGCCACTATTTTAGGAGGGGAAACAATTATAGGGGCCAATAGTGTGATAGGAGGAAATGTATGGTTAACGGCTTCTGTGCCTAAAAACTCCATGGTTTCACATAATCCACAAATCAATATAAAAAATACGAATAGATAATGAATAATTCTATATTAGATTTAATAGGAAATACACCTTTGGTGAAAGCCCAAACTTTAGTTGAAAACCCAAAGGTGGAACTCTACTTTAAGCTTGAAGGTCAAAACCCGGGAGGAAGTGTAAAGGATCGTGCAGCCTATAATATGATTAAAAGTGCATTAGATAGGGGAGACATAACCCGGGAAACTAAACTTATTGAAGCCACAAGCGGAAATACCGGTATAGCCCTTGCTATGGTAGCTAGGATATTTAAATTAGATATTGAATTGGTAATGCCCGAAAACTCTACCATAGAACGTGTACAAACTATGCGTGCATATGGAGCTAAGGTTACACTTACAGATGCCGAAGGGGGTATTGAAGGAGCCAGGGATTATGCAGAAACTAAAATGGCCGAAGGTGATTATTTTATGATCAATCAGTTTAGTAATAATGATAATTGGCAGGCCCATTATCATACTACCGGACCAGAAATTTGGAACGATACCCGGCATAAAATATCGCATTTTGTTTCTTCTATGGGAACCACCGGAACCATTATGGGAACTTCTACCTATTTAAAGGAAAAGAATAATGAAATTCAAATTGTTGGGGTGCAACCAACCGATAACTCCAGAATTCCCGGAATTAGAAAATGGCCCGAAGCCTATCTTCCTAAAATTTTTGTACCTACAAAAGTAGACCGAATACTGGAGGTAAGTGAGGAGGAAGCTGTTGCAATGACTAAAAAACTGGCCGAAGAAGAAGGGATTTTTGCCGGTATGAGTAGTGGAGGTGCCGCTGCTGCCGCTCTTAGACTATGTAATGAATTAGAGGAAGGTGTTGTTGTTAGTATAGTTTGCGATCGTGGGGACCGTTATTTATCGTCTCATATTTTTGATTAAAATAAATACTCCGGAAATTGAAAAAAAATTTCCGGAGTGAATATAGAACCTATTTAAGTGGCTTTGTTGGCAAAACCAATGGGTATAATACCCTGCTGCTTGCCTCGAAATTGAAATTTGTTTCAATAAATTTCTTTTGAACTTACCCCGAGGTGTTTTACTCTAAAGTAGCTACAGCATAACCTTTGGCGTCTCTAGTAACATTCATTTTTACATTTTTCTTGTTTTTACCATTTTCAAGTTTCACTTTATAATATTCTTTATCAATAGTCCATCCAGACTTTGTAAATGCCAAATGTTTGGTTCCTACAATACTGTAACCTTCATTAGCTCTTAAGATTTTTACAAGGGTTCTATTTGGTAAATTAACGTCTACAAAGCGTTGGTTACTGGAAATAACCTCACCATTTCTATTATAATTTACTTTTAGTTTACCTTTATTGGTAATAAAACTTACGGTATATTTATCGTAGCCTTTATCCTGATTGGCCTCAATAAAATCTTCAATGCTAAAATTTTCTCTTGCATATTTTAAAGGGTTAGCATGAAATTGTCCAACGTAGTCTTCACTAACCTGAAATGTTAGTGTATTTGATGTTTCATCAATTTCCAGAGACTTTGGATTAAAATCCATCCTTAATTCGTCTAGCTTAATTATGCCTTGTGAATACACCATTCCCACAATGGTGAAACACAATAGGCTTAAGATTAACTTTTTCATAATATTTTATTTTAGAGATTAATAAATAATTATATGCCAAAAGTAATCTTCTCTTAAGCCCAATAAAACTACCTAAGTAGCAGTATTTCAAGCTTTAATAGTTTTTAACGGTTGTTTATTAATTAGTTGCTTTCTTTAAAAGTAGTGGTAAGTTAATTACTTCCATTTTTTTTCGGCTTATTTTCAAAATACCTTCCTTTTTAAAATTTTGGAAATGCCTGTTAACTACAGCTCTTGTAGAGCCTATTAAATTTGCTATTTCGTCGTTAGAAAGATCATGTATATACTCTAGCTTTTGAGATTCATGATTCAGGTTTTTTAAAATTAACCTTGCAAGACGTGCCGGAATTTCGAAAAAAGTATGATTAATAGCATAGTCTTCTACGCGTAGAAGCTGTTTCCCTATGTATGTTAGCAGTTTTTCATTAAGCTCGGGATATAATTTTAACCATTTTTGCATGGTAAAGGTAGGGGTCGTTAACATATGTACTTCCTCTAAAGACTCGTAATAAATTTTATGATTACAATTATCAACTAAAGAAATTACATCAAAAAAATCGTTTTGTTTCAGTAAAAACAGGGTAAACTCCCTACCAGTTTCTTTGTTGGTTTGATATACCTTTAAACGTCCTGAAATTATAATATGAAATTTATGCTTTAAATTTTTGCAGTTGCTGCAAGTGCGTGCCGGCCAAATCTCCTTTACAAAGTTAGAGGCGATTTCAGCCAGAGTTTCCTGCTTAAAATCATTAAAAAGAAGGTTATTACCTATAACATCTAAGCCACTCCTGTTTGTACTACCTTTCTTATTCATAATCAAGCAGTTTGAAAAAAAAATGAGTCAACCGGGGAGAGTAGAAATAAGTTCTAAATTTAATAAATTCTTCCCTTTTAATTCGTATTTGTTTCCTAAATATTTCTTTAAACCTAAGAAATCAGCTATTTTTGCAAACTTGCAGATTTGAACAAAAATTATGGCGGTGGAAACCTTTGGAATAGAAGATAAGAAAGTAGATAAACAACTTTATGACTATCAACAAAAAGATATAGACAAAATCTTTGGTGTGATAGATAAGCATCCTGAACATTATAACCTTCTTTATCAGTTGCCTACAGGCGGTGGTAAAACGGTTATATTTTCACAAATGGTGCGGGAATATATTCAACGAACTCAAAAAAAAGTACTTATTCTTACCCATAGAATCGAGTTGTGTAAACAAACCTCTAATATGCTAGATGGGTTTGGGGTACGTAACAAGATTATTAATTCTAAGGTAAAGGAATTACCAGACCAGGAAAATTACATGTGCTTTGTAGCCATGGTAGAAACCCTGAACAATCGTCTACACGACGAGAAATTGGAGATTCAGGACATTGGTTTGGTAATTATAGATGAAGCCCATTATAATTCATTTAGAAAACTATTCAAATTTTTTGAAAAATGCTTTATACTTGGAGTTACGGCTACACCACTTAGCTCCAATATTAAGTTGCCTATGAAAGATAATTACCGCGAATTAATTGTAGGTGATTCTATAGGCTCTCTTATTGAAAAAGGCTTTTTGGCCCGGGCAAATACCTTTAGTTACAACGTAGGCCTTACGAGTTTAAAGGTAGGAATGAATGGAGATTATACCGTAAAATCTTCTGAAGAATTGTATTCTAACATTTCTATGCAGGAAAAGTTGTTAAACGCCTATTACGAGCGTTCCCGCGGTAAGAAAACACTTATTTTTAATAATGGTATCAATACGTCAATAGAGGTCTATGAAACCTTTAGAAATGCAGGTTTGCCTATTCGGCACCTGGATAACACCACTAGTAAACAGGATAGAAAGGATATTTTAAAATGGTTTAAACATACGCCTGACGCTATTGTAACCTCCGTTAGTATTCTTACTACCGGTTTTGATGAACCTACGGTAGAAACTATAGTTTTGAATAGGGCTACAAAATCATTAACCCTTTATTTTCAAATGATTGGTAGAGGATCAAGGGTCTTACCGGGAAAATCTGAATTTAACGTGATAGATTTAGGTAATAACCTCGCAAGATTTGGCGAATGGAGTGCCCCGGTAGACTGGAAACAAATTTTTAGAGCCCCAGATTTCTATTTTGAAAATTTATTGAGTGATGAAGAAATAGAGCGGGAATTTAAATATGTAATGCCTCCCGAAATACGAGAGCAATTTTCTAAATCCGAAAATGTAGATTTTGATGTGGAAGAAGCTTATGATGAGGTTATAAAAAAAGGATTAAAATCGAAGGCGGTTTTAGAATGGTCTATGGAGCAACACGTAAAAATGTGCGTAGAAAATTCTGAAGATGTTTTTGATGCTCGAATTTTGGCCAAAGAACTAAAAGACGATATTGCTTCAAGAATTAAACAATACTCTTATTGTATTAGTAAAAGTACCAAGAATTATCGCGATTGGCTGGAAGAGGATTACTCGAGAAAACTGAGAATGGCCATCAATAAAGAATTTTAGAAGCAAATTACCTCTCCTGGTAAGCTTCAAATGATTAAATCTCGAATATGGAGTGCATGTGCATTATTAATTAAACAATATTTTAAATAAATTGTTTAATTAATAATGCCTTTTTTACAATTTATATCAGCTATGGACCTTTTATAGTACTTTAGTAAGTTTGTTTTCTATAGTATCTAGTCTTTATCTTTCCCACCAAAAAGGCGCTTAAAGAAGCCTTTCTTTTTCTCTTTTTTCTCCTCTTTTTCAGGTTTATCCTTATCGCTTCCACCAAATAAACGTTTAAAAAAACCGTCTCTTTTTACAGGATCGCAATCCAACATTTCACTAATTTCAGAAGAGATAGGAGCAAACCGGGCTTTTGTGATATCGTTAAAGCTGGTATCCATATTCATTTTTTGCATGAGTTTAGCAAAAATTGGTAATGCCGAATTTGCTCCCTGGCCAATATAGGTGTTTCTGAAGCCTATTCTATGGTCGTCGGCACCAACCCAGGTAACTGCAAGTAGGTTGGGGGTAATACCCACAAACCAGCCATCTTTATTGTTTTGTGTAGTACCTGTCTTGCCCGCAATATCATTACTTAATCCGTAAGTGGTTCTTAGCCTGGTGGCCGTTCCCTGGTTTACCGTAGCTTTCATCATGTCTATCATGATTTTTCGGTTGGTCTCGGAAATAGATGGGGCCTCTGAAATTTCAGGCTTAAATTCAGCTAAAATGTTTCCCTGGTCATCTTCAATTCTGGAGATATAAAAAGGCTTACTCGTTTTTCCATTATTCACAAATGGCGTATAAGCCCTGGTTAACTCGGTTAGACTTAAAGAAGCCGTTCCCAATGCGATTGATGGAACTTTGGGGAGTTCAGAATTTATACCCATAGCTTTTGCCTGGTTCACTACCGCTTGAATTCCTGTCTCCATAAGTACTTTAACGGCAATAGTGTTCATGGACTTACTTAGCGCTTCCTTTAAGTTATAATTTATATGCGGATCTTCTTCATCACCTCCTGAATTAGAAGGAGTCCAGCCATTGGCATAACTTACTTCTCTTGCCGAAAAGTAGGTGCATGGATCCATCCCGTTCTCAAGGGCTGCGGTGTAAACAAACGGCTTGAATGTAGAGCCTACCTGGCGCTTACTTTGTGAAACATGATCGTATTTAAAATATCTAAAGTCTATGCCGCCAACCCAGGCCTGTACCGCACCGGTTTGTGGTGTAACGGCCAGCATCCCTGCGTTTAGGAATTTTAAATAATGTGCTACACTGTCTTTAGTGCTAATATTTCTAGTTTCAACTTTATCGTAATCAAAAAGTTCTATTGATTTTTTTCTATTTAAAATTTCCAGAATTTGGTTCTCACTTTTGCCTTCCGTGGCCAGTTTTTTCCAGGCCGAGGTTTTCTTAAGGGCTTCTTTTACTATGTTTTGATTTGTTAACCAGGGGGCACTCTTTCCCCAGGCTTCTTCGTGCTGTTTTTGAAGAGCCCGCAAATGTTCTTTTAAAGCCTCTTCGGCCAAACTTTGCATTTTATAATTTAAGGTGGTGTGTATACTTAAACCATCTCTATAAATATTAAACTTTTTACCATCCTTGTTTTTTAATGTATCCAGGATTTTACTCAAGTCTTTTCTTATTTGCGCCCTAAAATAGGGAGCCAATCCTTTATCGTGACCATAGTTTTTGTAATTAAGAACCAATGCTTTTTGCTTTGCTTCATTTACTTCGGCCTCTGTTAAATAGCCATACTTTCCCATTTGTTCTAAAACAACATCCCTTCGCAACCGACTTCTTTCAGGAAAAATTCTTGGATTATAAGAATGGGATGCTTTTAATGTGCCTACTAAAACGGCGGCTTCTTCAAGATTGATTTCTGAGGTATGTTTCCCGAAGAATTTCATAGAAGCACTCTCTATTCCGTAGGTATTATCACTAAAAGGTACCGTATTGAAATAAAGTTTGAGAATATCTTCTTTTGAATAGATATCTTCCAGCCTTTTTGCGATAATGGCTTCCTGAAATTTATTGACAACAATTCCAAGCGGTCCATAATCTTTTCTTCCGTAGATATTTTTTGCCAATTGAAGGCTAATAGTACTACCACCACCGGAAGAATCGTCCTGAAGTAGAATAGATTTAAAAAGCACCCTTAGAAGACTGCGGTTATCAATTCCGTTGTGTTCAAAAAAGCGTGCGTCTTCAGTTGCGACCAGTGCGTTAATTAAATGACTGGGAAGTTCTTCAAATGTAATGGGTTGCCGGTCAAAAACATAAAATTTCCCAATAAGTTCACCATTATCGGCCAGAACCTCTGTAGCCCTGTTTTGTCTGAGTTCTTTTAATTCGGTAGAGGAAGGGAGTTCACCCCAGGCTCCAAAATAAATGCTGGCAAAAAATATTATAAAAACGCTAAAAAGACTTACCAGAGTTATGAAAGCCCATTTAAGCCAGGGTTTCCTTTTAATTTTATTGAGCATAGTAAATTTTATTGTTACAAATAAACAAATACCATATAAAAAGGGTTTCCTATTTAAAGATTTTTTAAGTTTTAAAAGTGCAGGTTTTCAGGTGTATCTAAAATTGGCTATAAAAAAGCCGGTTACAAATTACATTGTGCCGGCTAAGGAATAATACATTTCATAAAGAATTTATTTTAAGATCAACACATAGGTTGATGGTTTAAATGCCAGTTGTTTCTTGTAAAATTTTCCTGAAATTTAATATTTGGCTTTTTCCCATATAACTGGCAATCTCTTACGCTTCCAAAATTTCGGTTGATATATCCGTGGATTTTCATAATGTTAAGTTTTTTTAGTAACGACGTTTTATATCCCAATTACTACGATGGTTTGATTTTAACTGATTTAAAAAAGGACGATTGTTTTGAAAGGTTTTCATAATTTCTAGGTTTTAGGATTATCTTAAATAGCGTCTTTTACTATTCCAGTTTTTCTTGGTACTATTTTTTTCCTGATTAAAGAATGCTCTGCTAATGGTTTCTGAAGTTTTCATAATTTCTAGGTTTTAGGATTATCTTAAATAACGTCTTTTACTATTCCAGTTTTTCTTAGTACTATTTCTTTCCTGATTAAAGAATGCTCTGCTAATGGTTTCTGAAGTTTTCATAATTTCTATAATTTAAATGTTATACCTAATAGACTGTTAGTAATCTTATTTGTTACAGTACTATGTTATAAATAGTACTAAATTAACTTGTTTTTAACAAATTAGGGGGTTTTTGACGGGTTTTGGACTTGCTTTTTAAGCTAATTTTTAAATTCGTCTGTTAATAATATTTAATTATACAGGCAAAGCTTAGGAATAAACTTACTTTAGGATCTTATTCTAGAAACCTTATGAAAATGAATAGAATAATTTTGGGGATTATAGCTGCAATTTTTATTGTAGCCGGACTTATATACTGGATCTTTAAGGACAATAGTTATATTTCTTTTGATGATGCTAATAAAACCTATTCTATTGAAAAGAAGTGGGAATTACCACCCATTCTAGAAGAAATTTCAGGTATCAGTTATTTAGGAAATAATGAAATGGCTTGTATCCAGGATGAAGATGGTACCATCTTTATTTTTAATTTGGAAACCTCAAAAATTACATCGCGAATTGAATTTGGAGAACCTGGCGATTACGAAGATATTGCTGTTCTGGAAGATACGGCTTATGTACTTAGAAGCGATGCCAAAATTATTGAGGTTAAAAATTTTAGGAGTAAAAGTTTTAAAACGAATAGTTATCAGGTATCGGGATTAGATATAAATGATGTGGAAAGTTTGGAAATAGATAGAGTAAATAATCGTTTGCTCTTTGCTGTAAAAGAATATAATAATCGTAAAGCTATTAAGGAAATTTATGCCTTTAATCTTTCTACTAAAACTGTAGAAGAGCAAACTTTTGTAAGCCTGGATGGTGAAGCTAAAATCTATAAAGATTTAGTAGGGGGGAAGGCATCACAGGTAATTAGGCCCTCTGCCATAAGGTTTCATCCAAAAACGGGAGAATTATATGTTTTAGAAGGAAATCAACCAAAACTTATTATCCTCCAAAAAATTGGAACAGAAAGTAATATTCATATTTTAGACACAGAGACTTTTCCGCAACCCGAGGCTTTAGATTTTGATGAAAAAAACCGCTTGTATATTTCTAACGAAAGCCGAAGACAGCCTGCAAATATTTTAAGAGTTAAACTAAATACCAAATAAGGTTTATGGCCGATTCTATAGAGACCACGTCAGTTAAGAAAAGTAAAGCACCCCTAATAGTATCAGGAACTATAATAATTGCCCTTGTTGCGGCTTATTTTTTTATTCCCGGAGTTAAAGATTTTTTTTCAGAAGCCTGGAGTGTTTTAACCAGTAATGATGAAGAAAGAATAACCAATTGGGTTTCAGAATTTGGATGGCTGGGACCAACAGTTCTTATTTTGGCCATGGTGGCACAAATGTTTTTAATAGTAATTCCATCGGTTGCGTTAATGGTAGTCTCTATTCTGGCTTACGGACCTATCTTTGGAAGCTTAATTATTTTTGCTGCAATTTTTTCGGCCTCCAGTGTAGGTTACTTTATAGGAAGGTATTTTGGTCCTGTGATCGTAAAGAAATTAATTGGCCCAAAGAATGAAAATAAAATAGAAGATTTTATTGAAGATTATGGCTTTTGGGCAGTTATTGTAACCAGGATAAATCCGTTTCTTTCTAACGATGCCATTAGTTTTGTAGGTGGCATTCTTAAAATGGGCTACTGGCGTTTTATTGGAGCCACACTGGTTGGAATCGCACCATTAACTATTTTTATAGCCATTATAGGAAAAAGTACAAGTGGTTTAAAAACCGGTCTACTCTGGGGGTCTATTGTAAGCTTAATAATTTTTATTTTATATGTTTGGTGGGATAAAAATAAACGAGGGAATAAAAATTAGGTCAAGTATTTAAATTTATAAATTATTTACCCGGTAACCCAAATTTAATGCTGAGAGGTTTATCTTGAGACCTGAAAAATCTACTAAATGGTCACCTGGCTTTAGCATAAAATAATTTATCTCCTTCAAATTAAGTATTTTAATTTCTATCACTTATCTTTGTAAAAGTTTAAGCTGTATCCTAACAGGGATTCTTAACTTTCTTTACATATAGATGGTTATTAGCCTTGCCACTACCGGTAATCTCTTCAGGTAATTCCAAGCTTACTCACCTAATTATTAATTAAACATAACTAATGGGCAAATCGCAGCAGACATTTAGTAAAACTGAAAAAGAAAAAAAGAAAATAAAAAAAAGAAAGGAGAAGGAGCTTAGAAAGCAGGAGCGAAAAGAAAACTCAAATAAAGGAGGTAGCTTTGAGGATATGATCGCTTATGTAGATGCAGATGGTAATCTTACTGATACACCACCAGATCCTTCCCAAAAGGTTGAAGTTGAAGCCGAAAGTATAGAAATTGGTATTCCTAAGAAAGAAGATTTACCAGAGGAAGATCCTGTAAGAAATGGAAAGGTCTCCTTTTTTGACCATTCTAAAGGTTTTGGATTTATAATCGACTCAGAAAATAACGAAAAGTATTTTGTTCACGTTACCGGATTAATCGATGAGATTAATGAAAATGATAAGGTAAGCTTTGAACTTGAAAAAGGAATGAAAGGTATGAATGCTGTACGAGTAAAACAGCAGTAGACCTATAGTAACAATAAGGTTTGGTAATGCATATTGCTAAACCTTTTTATTTTTCCCAATCTTTAATAAAAGTTTTAGGCTTTGTGGTGGAATAAATACGAAGTGCTACAGTGTTTATTTTTACATTCAGGAGATTGTAGTTTTTTAGAATTAAAAATTAAGATCAGCTTGATAACGAGCCATTAAAATTAGTTTAGAAACTTATAGGCTACGATAATACCGTGATTATTTCCTAGTATCCCCTTTATTAGGGCGAAGTTATAGTAGTAAACAAACTTAAAATTTTGTAAGGCATAAATTCCACCTAGAAAATTTATAGAATGGCTACTTCTATATCCAGTGCCAATTTCAAACTTATTTTTAAAATTTACGGCAATATTCGCATCTATTTGTAATGGTGCTCCATTTTCATATTTTAAAAGTGCGCTAGGTTTAATCATAATTTCCTGAAATCTATTAGTGAAAAAACGATATCCGAAATAACCATAAAACGGATTACTCAGGTTCAAATCATTTCTTGATGCTAGTTTATCGCCTAAAATATTGGGAGCTGAAACTCCCAGATAAAAGTTTGCCCTATTGTATAGAATACCCACTCCCATTGTGGGAATATTGGCATGTATGTTTTCATCAAACTTAGGATCATTGGTAATGCCCAAATCCAATAAATTTTCATTAAACTGTTGCACGCCAGCGGTAATACCAAAGGACAATACATTCTGATCGTATATTTGCCAATAAGGCCGATTATTCTCCACATCGAAAAATATTTTATAAGAATAGGCCACAAATGCTCTTGTACTGGTGGTTACCCCTATTTTATCGTGCAAAACTGCTGCTCCCAAACCCATTTTATTGTTGTTAATGGGTGTATGGAAACTAAAACTAAGTGTTGTTGGGCTCCCTTCTATATTATTTAAATACCCATAATTGCTTATAGACGCTTCAGGGCTTTCAACAATTCCGGAATAAGCAGGATTTAATATAAAAGGATTGTAATTATATTCCGGGAATAAAGCGGTTTGTTGTGCACTAGAAATATAGGTGCATATAAAAACAATAAAACAAGTGGTTATGGCCGTTTTATATTTTTTAGTCATGTAAACTTTCTGAGCCATTTATTTCTATTTAGTTATTTGAATAGTAACAATCATTTTTCTTAAAAATCCATAGAGGATCTTTAACGCTTTAAGACTAGAAAGCCTTTTAATTTTTTAAGTCGATGGTTTTTAGTGATATTTTCAATGGTAAAGAAATACGTTCCTGAAGGTAAGTTGCTACCTCCAAGTTTGGTTGATTTGTTAGCTATTCCCCTAAAAACATTGTTTTGATTATTATAACCTTGAATACGGAATACAATATCTCCCCAGCGATTATATATGGAAACTATATTGTTAGGATGATTCTCTATTCCCCCAATAACCCAATAGTCGTTAATACCATCATCGTTAGGTGAAAAGCCATATTTTGTTTCGCTTACAATAATATTAGTAGTTTCTGTGGTGAAGCTTATTTCTGTACATCCTGTAGCATTACCAATAGCATTAAAAGGAGTAACCGAAACATAGATTGTGGTGTTTTCAGGGAAGTCGGTTGTAGGGCTAAAACTAGTTGCTGTAAGCTCGGTATTATTTACCAGATCATTTCCCCCTGGAGTTGTCCCGATATTTATATAATATCCATCGGCATTTGGTACAGCATCCCAGCTAATATTTTCACTGATGCTAACCTCGGTTGCACCGTCTAGCGGACTGGTAATTGTAGTACACTCCGGAACGCTCGGATTTGCGAAGCTCTCTGTGGTAAAACTTATTTCTGTACATCCTGTAGCATTTCCTACCGCATTATAAGGAGTAACCGAAACATAGATTGTGGTATTTTCAGGGAAGTCGGTTGTAGGGCTATAAGTTGTTGTTGTGAGCTCAGCATTATTTACCAGGTCATTTCCCCCTGTAGTTGTCCCGATATTTATATAATATCCATCGGCATTTGGTACAGCATCCCAGCTAATATTTTCACTGATGCTAACCTCGGTTGCACCGTCTAGCGGACTGGTAATTATAGTACAATCCGGAACGCTCGGATTTGCGAAGCTCTCTGTGGTAAAACTTATTTCTGGACATCCTGTGGCATTGCCAATAGCATTATAAGGAGTAACCGAAACATAGATTGTGGTATTTTCAGGGAAGTCGGTTGTATAGCTATAATTTGTTGTTGTAAGATTGGTATTATTTACCAGGTCATTTCCTCCAGCAGTTGTCCCGATATTTACATAATATCCATCGGCATTTGGTACAGCATCCCAGCTAATATTTTCACTGATGCTAACCTCGGTTGCACCGTCTACCGGACTGGTAATTGTAGAACAATTTGGAATGCTCGGATTTGCGAAGCTCTCTGTGGTGAAGCTTATTTCTGTACATCCTGTAGCATTACCAATAGCATTATAAGGAGTAACCGAAACATAAATTGTAGTATTTTCAGGGAAATCGGTTGTAGGGTTATAATTTGTTGTTGTAAGATCGGTATTATTTACCAGATCATTTCCTCCTGGAGTTGTCCCGATATTCACATAATATCCATCGGCATTTGGTACAGCATCCCAGCTAATATTTTCACTGATGCTAACATCGGTTGCACCGTCTACCGGACTGCTAATTGTAGTACAATTTGGAATACTTGGTGTTGCGAAACTTTCTGTGGTAAAACTTATTTCTGTACATCCCTTAGCACTTCCTACCACATTATAAGGAGTAACCGAAACGTAGATAGTGGTATTTTCAGGGAAATGGGTTGTATGGCTATAAGTTGTTGTTGTAAGCTCGGCATTGTTTACCAGGTCATTTCCCCCTGCAGTTGTCCCGATATTTATATAATATCCATCGGCATTTGGTACAGCATCCCAGCTAATATTTTCACTGATGCTAACCTCGGTTGCACCGTCTAGCGGACTGGTAATTGTAGTACAATTTGGAATACTTGGTGTTGTGAAGCTCTCTGTGGTAAAACTTATTTCTGCACATCCTGTGGCACTTCCTACCGCATTATAAGGAGTAACCGAAACATAGATAGTGGTATTTTCAGGGAAGTCGGTTGTATGGCTATAACTTGTTGTTGTAAGATCGGTATTATTTACCAGATCATTTCCTCCTGGAGTTGTCCCGATATTCACATAATATCCATCGGCATTTGGTACAGCATCCCAGCTAATATTTTCACTGATGCTAACATCGGTTGCACCATCTACCGGACTGCTAATTGTAGTACAATTTGGAATACTTGGTGTTGCTAAGTTTTCTGTCGTAAAACTTATTTCTGTACATCCTGCGGCACTTCCTACCGCATTATAAGGAGTAACCGAAACATAGATTGTGGTGTTTTCAGGGAAATCGGTTGTAGGGCTATAAGTTGTTGTTGTAAGCTCGGTATTATTTACCAGATCATTTCCCCCTGTAGTTGTCCCGATATTTACATAATATTCATCGGCATTTGCTACAGCATCCCAGCTAATATTTTCAGTGATGCTAACATCGGTTGCACCGTCTAGCGGACTGGTAATTGAAGTACAATTTGGAATAGTAGCAATAGTTTCTGTGGTAAAACTAAATTCTTTACAGCCACTGGCTGTCCCTTCAGCATTGTACGGTAGTATGTTAACATAAATTACCGTATTAGAAGGTAAGTCTGAGGGGATATCGTAAGAGTTATTATTTCCACCGGTAATATTTATATTATTTACAATATCGGTATTTCCTGCACTGGTGCCAACACTTAGATAATAACCATCTGCACCATTTACACGAGTCCATTCTATGTGAGTACTCACAGCCACATCTGCAGCCGATGGTGCTGGCAAACTAAGTTCGTTACATTCAGGAATTGTAATATTGCCTCCGGTGGTAAAGGATTGAATAGTACATCCAGAGTTTAATGGTCCATCAGAGAAATATGGTACCACAATAACATTATAGGTAGTATTAGGAGCCAGATTATTGCTGAAATTGTAATTACTTGTTTTTCCTACATCAATATTGTTTAAAAGGTTATTGGCCTCAGCATTGGTTCCTACACTTAATAGGTAACCACAAGCGCCAAAATCATCTTTCCATTCAAGTCCTGTATTTATAGGGACACCGGTTTCATCATTGGCCGGATTAACCACACTTGTACATGATTTGTTTGTACCCCGAACATCTACAGTAATATCATTTCGTATTAAAAGTAGGTTCTTTCCGTTGGTTCCGGGGGGATTACCATTTTCAAATGGCACCAAATCACTTGTGATTTCACAATGGTATACACCATTATCACATTCGGATACATTATATAAAATTAAATTAGGCTCATTTGGTGCATCGGGAATTGCTGTACCATTTTTAAACCATTGATAGTGATTTTGATTTCCTCTAACTGTAGTATTCAATGTAATAGTGTCATTAACATTGGGAGTATACGATTCTACTGAATTTACTTTTGCTTGTGGAGAGTAGGTATATTTTCTAAAAAGGACAATGGAAGGTATTTTGGTCCAATATGTACTCAATAATTGTACATAGGCATTATGTTCATCTTCAAAATCTCCAAAATGAAAGTGGTTGTTATCAAATTTTAATTCAAAATAATTGGTTTTTCCATCTAAGGCCAATGAAGCAAAATCTGGAATTTTCCCCGACAAGAGATTATAACTTACATCCAGTTCGTCTGAAGCTCTTAAAGCCCCGTTTGTTTGCCAAATGTCGTGATATTGATCTATAATATTGGTTCCGGTAAAGAGGTTGTGGTGTAAAACCAGATTCCCTAGTGAACTATTTTTAGTAATATTAAGTGATTCAATTTGATTGTTGGAAGCATCTAGAGAGCTTAAGGCAATATTCTGTGTTATATCCAGACCCGTACCGGTAAAAAGATTATTACCTATATTAAGATTTTGCAATTCCCTGTTTTGAGTAACATCAAGATTGGCGATCTCATTATTTGAAAGTGCTAGCCTTCTTAGAAGTATATTTTGCCTAACATCAATGTCTGACAACATATTATAAGATGCTGTTAATTCTTCTAAAACTTTATTTTTGGTAACATCTAGTGATGTAAGTTGGTTATTCTGAATATTAATATCGGTTAGTAAACTATTTTGGCTTACATCTATATTGGTCATGTCATTTGAACTTGCCACTAAAACTTTTAATTGTGAGTTTTTTGTGATATCGATATTTGTGGGGGAGGAGCCACTTTTATTTTGAATATATAAAGTCTCCAGCATAGCGGCATTTTCAAAAGAAATAGCATTAATTAAATGATTGCTTATTCGTATGTCCTTAAGCGAATTTGTTTGTGGTAACTGTATTGTTTGGGTGTTTGTAGTTTGGAGTCTTAGCTGTTCTAAAGCAAGAAAATTAGAAACGTTTACATTGGTAATATTTCCGCCCTGGCAGCTTAGCGTTTTTAAGCTGTTTTGGTTGTTTGGGAGTAGGGCATTAATTGTTAATGAATTATTGAAGTTGGTGCTCAAAAAAAGATGTTCTAGGTTATCATAGTCTGAAAAATCTACATTGATATTAGAACGTAGTAGCATATATATATCCCTAACGGTATTTGTATTGGGATATATGACGCTAGATAGATTAAAGAAGTTATATATTTCTATTTCTTCTAAAAGAGTGTTTGAAGAAAGGTCTATAGTAGTGATAGGCGCATTGTTGGTATTGCCATTAGAGCGCGCAATAATTATTTTAAGTTGGGTATTTGCAGAAAGATCTAGATTTGCGAGGGCCATATTACCGCTAAACCTCAATTCTTCTAAATCAGTTAATGTACTTAATGGTAAAGTTGCAAATTGATTTCCGTTAAGGTCTAATGAAAGGATATTTACAAAAGCCTCAAGTCCTGAGAAATCTGTGATGTTGTTCACAGAGACATCTAATGTTGTAACATTAGTAGCATCTGAATTTAAAATATCTCCGGTAGTTCCATTTGTATCTATACCTTCGGCAATTAAAAAAGCTTCGAAATTGGCATCGGGCACAGGCGTAGTTTGTGCAGTCAACATTGTATTAATTATAAGTACAAAAACGGAGCTGAAAATATATTTCATCAAAACAAAACTTATTCAATTCAAATGGTTATTGTTAATTCTAAAAATGTTGAATGGCTTAAACCTTTATTTAGTGCCTAAATGATTGATGTAAAAGTCAACATTAAAAAGAAAATGAGGTCTATTGAAAACGCTACATAGTATCTACTTTATGATTTTTGTATATACATACTATCTACAATTATTTTTAAGTACTGATAAACAGTTCTTTGAAATTAGATACACGATGGAAAAAGAGACCATTTTAATTGCGTTAAGCCTGATTCTTTTCTATTAGTTTCTATTTTTGTAGATACAACGCAGCATATCATTAAATGAGGATTTTTATATTTCTAGCCCTTTTATTATCTGGAACGCTTAGCAGAGCGCAAAATATTTTGGAAAGCACAAGGCAGGCACTCGATTCTGTAGAGTTGCTTCAAATGCAAAATAAGACGCAGGAAGCAATTGAAAGCTTAAAGAATACGATTTATAGAACCAATTCGGCTGACGATCTTGCCTATCTATATGCTTATCAAAGCGGCCTTTACGTTTCCAGAGATAGCCTTTTAATGGGGAAGAAACTATTGGATCTTAGTTTTGAAGCTGCGGAAAAGGCAAAAAATAATACTTCTAAAGCTGTAGCCTATAGGGCCAAAGCTTATCTAAACTATCACCTTAATTTGCCCGATGATGTGGTGAAAGATGCTCTAACAGGCTTGCAGTATCTAGAGGGGAATAATACCGATTTAACAACAAAATACTATCTAAATTATCTTTTATATAGCACCTACAGTAGGTGGGGGGATGAAGAAAAGATGGAAAAATACATCTTAAAATGTAAGAAATATGCTATTGAAGCAAGAGATATCAATTTACAGGTAAATGTAAATAACGGAATGTCCAGTATGTACCTGGCACGTTATAGAGAAACCAGGAAAAAAAAATTGTTAGATAGCACTTTTCAATATCTAAGAAAATCATTTGAACTTCAGCAATCTAACCCAAAAGAAGTAAGTGGCGATACATTTGTAATCACCTGTATCAATATTGCAAATTTTTATCTTGAATGGTCTAGCGAACCCATGGAAGTTCGTAAGGAGAAAGCATTTTATTACCTCAAATTTGCCGAAGATAAACTTGAAAAAGATGAAGCTTCTTCAGAAAAATGGATCAATGTACTTGGTATAAAGAGTGGCTTTGCCAAAAAAGAGGGAAATGTAGGGCTTGCAGAACAGTATCTTTTGCAGGGCTTGACTTTACTAATGAACGATAAAGGAAATTATTTTAAGCTGGAATACAGGGTAAACAAGGAGCTTGCAGCTATCGCCTTAAAAAGAAATGACTTAAAATCGGCTTTAAATTACCAGGAAAGGGCAGAAGAACTATTGAAGAAGTCTTTTGACGAACAGCAGTTGCTAAATGCTCAAAAGTTGGAAATACAATTTGAAACAGAAAAGAAAGATTAGCAGCTAAAATTGCTGAAGGAACGCGAAACATTTCAAAAAAGACAAAATTATCTCTATGGTGGCATTGCGATTGCATTGCTTTTTGGGCTTGTATTTATGTTTGTATCTTATCATTTTAAGTTAAAGTATTCTATTGAACGTGAAGAAAAACTGAAACGGGAAAAAGAAGAAAGCGAACATAGGGCAAATTTGAAGCTAAAATTTGAAAAGGAAGAGCAGTCCAGATTAAAGGCCGAACAGGAACTTTTAAATATTAAGCAGCAACAGTTAGAAAAAGAATCATTGGCAAACTCTTTACTTATCGAGTACAAAAACGATATGTTGCAACAAATAAAATCGAATATTCAGGAAGGTGATACAAAAAAAATACAAAAGTTACTAAAGGAAGAAATGCTTTTGGCTGCTGATTTTGAAAATATTAAAACACAAATACAAAAAGTTCATCCCGATTTTTTTAATCAGTTAAATGCATTGGCTGTAAAGAAACTAACACCCTTAGATCTAAAATATTGTACCTATCTGTACTTAAAAATGACTACAAAGCAGATTGCACAAGCCTTACATATAGAACCTCAAAGCGTTAGGATGTTTAAATATCGTTTAAAACAAAAATTTGGTTTGAGTAAAGATATTGACCTGGATGATTTTTTGGCTAACTTAACTTAAAAGTAAAGCTCTAATTATATTCCTTTTCAAAGTGCCGTGTCCTAATTTAGAATCATTTAGCATATATTTTATTATTCAATATCAGGAGACCAATGGGGATCCAGGGATTTATGATGCCCTTCGGGGCATTTTCCATATTCAGAAGTCGTGGTGTGCCAGTGTTAACTACAATAAAATTTATTACACATAGCACAAAAACCAGCCATATCATAGAACTGCTGCCTAATTTTAATAGAGTTGTAGGGTTTGGTAAAAGCATCAATTATGGCTTTTTTCCGATTCAAATCAATTGGATCTCCAATATACCCATTACTACCACCTGGCCCGGTGTATAGTAAGTAATTTAAGCTGAAATCTCGATATTTTTCATAAAGCTCATAGTCCTTAATATTCCAGTTAACAGCATCCTTTGGATAAGCATTTGGCTCAACAATCTCAATTTTAGCAGCCGTATTACCACATTTTGAACACTTAAGATCCCGGCAGGTTGATTTGATTTCATCCTTTTTATTCCTTTTATCCTTTAAAGGATTGTGAATCAATTTAAATGTGCTCCAAAATCTACTCATATTAATCTATCGACTAAAACTATATTAAAAAATTAGCTGGTCTTTTTATAGCCATTTTGCTTCAACTCCCATTTCAATAAGTTCAGCTATAATATTGTCTTTTGCATAGCACAATGTAACTTTTTTTAAATCTGGGAAGTGTTTTAAATCATCAATGCTTGTAATGTTCCAATAGTCTTCATAACCTTCGCATTCCAAACAGGTATTCAAGTAAATTTCATTACCACCATCCTGATATATTTCGGTAATTTCACCGGCAAACCTCATGGGAATTGGGAGCTTTTTTAAGTAGTCTAATGCTTCAGGGATTGGTTCAAATCGTTCTTCTTCAGTATTTATTGATCGCTTTTTATACCATCTAATAAACTCATAGATGTCAAATTTGGGTAAAAGGAGTTCTCTTTCATACATCAAAATTTGGAGAATGCAAAGCTTAAAGTTAAAGTCGGTAAAATTGATTTCGGGTTCGTTTAGAGGTTGTATTTTGTACTTATTTTCCGGTATTTTAAAATATTTATTATACCAAATATTCACAGCAAAAGCCTTGTTATCATCGGGGAGTTGTAGTTTGCCCACATTCCAAAAGCCTTGCAAATAATTTTTTTCAATAGTTTCCTGTTCTTCAATAACAAACAATTTGTTATTAAGAAACAATGTGCCCTTAAAAAGCTTTTTTGGTGCATTTTTTAATCTTTTGCTATTTGAGTAGATACATTGAATGCTATGTATAGAGCCTAGCGATTCTAATGCCTTTATTCCCAGAGAATCCCAAACATAGGTTTTCTTAAAAGTATATTTTTCATCGGTCACCACTTGGTTGGGCTTCCCAAAAAGTCTTTTTAGTTTATTTATTTGAATAGGATATTCAATAGAAACCCCGTTGATTTCTAAATCTTGCTGTGTACAATAAATACATATATTTTTATCTTTTTTGCTAAAAATGTTTATCATTTTGGCTTTTTTAGAACACGGTTTGTGAAATGAGGTTGCCTTTATAAGGAATGATTATATTTTGGAACCTTTATAATTTTTTCTTACCAGGACATTAAACTCTTTTTTTACTTTATTAAAAGGGTATTGCTGAGCATTCGCCATTGCTTTAAGCTTATTATTCACAATTCTTTTTTGCTTAATTATTCTATTGGCAATAACAATTAACCAAATAGCTAATACTAAAAGTATAACAATAGCAATAACAACCAGAATGTTTGTTGGTAACCTATTCTTTATACTACGCATAATGCCTGCAGCCGGCAACAGAATAATAAGGGGGATCTTTACTGAATTACTAAATTTATTATACCGCTCGTATTCGATTAGGAGAACCTCCATTTCTTCTTCTTTGAAATTGGGTAAATACTGAAGCTCTATTTTTTTATTTCTATGCATCACGGATTTCTAATTTATGGTAAAACGTACTACAATACGATAGGTACGGTCTTCTTTTGTGTAGAATGCTGAGTCTGGTCTTTCTTCATAATTATAATCGGAAACTACTAGTATTTTACCAATCTTTTGCCCTATTACATTAGCTATTACCTCTGCATTTCTATTTGCATCTTCTAAAGCTTTGCTAATTATATCTGATTTATTTGTGAGAGGTTTGTAAATAACCTTTTCATGCAGCTTATAACTCCACGAGTCTATCTTTCCTAAAGACTGAATTTTTTCTATTTCATTTTCATCGGTTGTTTCTACCACATAGTCAGTATGTTGTCTGTTTTCAGAACCTTCATTTTTAGCGGTGTTGCCAATTTGAACCTGATTTCTGTCTAAGCCTAGTTGATCTAATTTTTGTAAAAAAATCGTTTTCCTATTTTCTAATGCAAGCTCGGCATCATTTCCATAGGTGGTTGTGTTGCTTATTCTAATGGTTGCTTCATAATGCTTCACGTCTCTTTGGTATGTAGTTTGTCCGGCAGCTTCTATATATTGTGGGTTTGTTTGCGCCGAAGCAATAAATACTGTAAACAAAAGAATGAATGATAAATGCATATTTTTCATAATAAATGATTTAAAAGTTAAATTTTCCTTCAAAATAGGTTCCTATGATTGGGACGGGTTTTAAAGCTTCGTTATTGGCTGTGATAATTCCTAAAATGATAAATATAAGTGGGACTAGTCCTAATAAAAACAATATAACACCCGAAGAAGAAAAAACATTTGCGATAAACCCAAGTATTATATTTAGAATAACGCCAAAAATGAAGATGCCCATACTTTGCCCAAGATGATACGAAGCGAGTTCACTTTTTGAATCCTGGTTCTTGTTGGAAAAGTAAGCAATGGTCCAACCTATAATGGTAAGGTAAGATACAATTGAAATAGTTTTTACACTCATAATTAATTGTTTTTAAGTTTTTATAGCGAATTTAAAGGTTTGCCAATCTTCTTGTTATTTTGGTTAGCTACACTGTGTCTACAAGTTTATATATATAGTTTACATAACATCTGCATAATCTAATATTGCCTTATACTGGAGGCTGTAAGCTTTCATATTCAATAAAAAAATTAGACCCTACTTGCCGGATGTTTTGTACAAGTTATTCCTATCTAGAATGAAAATATTGTTTTCTAAAGCATCAATTGCATAAGAATCGCCTATGAACAGAACATCTTTATCTGTTTTTGTTAGAAAAGGGGAGACTTTCTTTCTGTTTTCATCTATTTCATAGACAAATTCAGCCCTATTTTTAGAAAATGATTTGGAGGTAGTGATTAGGGCTTTTTTGTTAGTAAAAGTAATATCTGTAATATTTGGGTTTTCCGGAACTGCAATTTTGTTCCAGTTCTTTCCAGCATTATGGGTGTAAAGAAGTGTACCATTTACCCCTCCTACAAAACCCCTATTTGCATTTTTGAATGCAATGGAGTTTAATGCTACTGTTTTGAGAATCAGTTCCCAGTTAGAACCTCCATTTTTTGTTACAAAATATTCTCCACGAGATGTTACAATACTTAATTCTTCACCGGAACTTATATGAAAATCTGTTATGGCTTCACTATTTTTTAATGCTTCGCTATTATTGAAAATTTCCCAACTTTTTCCTCCATTATTTGTTTTTAATATAACGGGCTTATTGTTGCGCTCTCCTGCAATAAAGCCAATTTTATGGTCAAGAAAACGAATTTTATAGAAGTCAGTTTTTGAAAGAGAATTTTTATCTTCAAAAAGAAATTCTGAATTATAAACACTCCAGTTTTTTCCTAAATCTTTACTTTTGAATATATATTTACTCTCACCAACAATAAAAATGGTGTGACCGGAAAATGCAACTGAATGAAAGGTATTTGCGAATTTTGAAAAACGAAATTCCTGCCAGGAACCACCACCATCTTGAGTAACTCTAGCCCTTAATCCTGTTCCTCCAACCAAAACACCAATATCCTCTGTTTTAAATTTAAAGCTGTTATAAAAGTGAAATCCTGTTTTTTCTACACTGTTAATTATAGAAACATTCTGTTTACTAACTTTATTTGTAAAACTATATTTCTCCCGGTTAATAGTATTAAGGCTACTAAATTCTATTTCGGGAGCTTCTTCTATATTGATGTAATTATTTTCTGAACACGAAAAGAGAGTTGCTATTAATGCTATGAATAGAATAATATAATTTTTGGCCATGCTTTATAAATCCTGACTAAAATAATTGGTGTAATTTGATAATTGGAGACTGGTAAGACATCCTTAAGACGATTTACTTTTTATGCTTCCTTAATAGCTCCTGTAAAGATACCTTTGAGCTTTTGAGGTTATCATTTAAATTTAAAAAGGGTTCTATCGTAAAGTTAATAGTATCATTGGCACTAAAGACCCAATAATTACCCTGAAGCCGGCCATTTTTACTTTTTATATTGTGCCCTGGAATATGATTTATGTAGAATTCATTTTTTTTAGAATTGTACCAAATTCCCATAATGGACAAATCGTTTGTACTCTTGTATTTTAGTGTAAGATATGGCCTTATTAAAACCTTATGGGGTTGTGTTGTCATTTTTACAGGAGTAAATTTTAGATCTTTTACAAGAAAATTATCTAATGCTTTTGACCAGGGTGTCTTATTTTGTTTCCAGTTATAAAGACTATCCCATTGCTTTAAAACAAGGGCTTCATCATTTTTTGATTGAATTAATGCAAATAGGTTTTCCTGAAAAATTTCTATTTTTTGCTCCTGGGGAAAAATACGAACTTCAGTTTTATCGGCTGCAATCCGTTCGTTTTCTATGCTAAAGAAAGAACTTAATATAAAAAAAAGTAATTTTATTTCTTCCATAGTTTTAAGTTTTACGATTTCTGTTTTTCTAATAACACCTTAGGCAAAACTAAACAGAATGCTCTCCCTTACTTTTCTTTTACATTACCAAATCGTCTACAACCGTAGAAATAATATATACAAAGCGTTTACATTTTTAATATTTGTTGAAAGGTTAGCGATAAATATTATGACTAATCAATCGTTTCTTTTTAGCACAGTCTCAATATAGTTATGAGTGGTTAAATACTCTTTCTTAAGATCTCTAAGGTATTCTATTATTTTGTTTTGATTGGGATAATTTGGGTTCAAACAGTCTTTAAATGAATTATCAGTAACAATTAAAATTAAATACCAACGGCCGGTTCGGGATGTATGGGCATCTTCAAGAATTGTGCTATTTCCTTTTGATTTAAGACCGGCATCGATAGCAATCGGAATCAAATTAATTGTTTTAGAAACTCTTTCCCTTTCGTAGAATGAAAGGAAATAGGTATTGTTATCAATAGAAACCGGAATATTTGATTCAACATTAATAAACCCTAAATCATACTTTGCATTAATGAATTTATAAAACTCATCAGAATATTTTGGGTCCTCAAAAACGAAACCATATTTACGAGGAAGGTCTCTTTTGAATTTTTTTGCTTTAACTAATTTATCTTTTTCAATATTAGGTGCTACCCTTATTGGAATACAGGAAAACATGAAAAATGAAATAATGATGGCTATAAGCTGACGCATTGTTATTGTTTTAAGCTATAAACAAATATAGTCATCTAATGACTCCACGAAATTCTAACAGTTAATAAGAACAATGTTAAATCTGTCTCATATGGAAATCCTGTGCTGGTTTGCAGCTTTTAGTAAATTAGGTTCACCAGGCTTCGACTGTTTTTATATTAAAAAAGAACCAAAAACTTCTTGGCATATGATAAGTCTAAACTAGACATAACCAAGTAAATTAGATTAAATAGAATTGAATAAATGAAAACAATTTTTAACAAGAATATTCGGGAAGAACTAATCGATAGAATTGAGAAAATAAGTGAAGATCATAAGGCTGAATGGGGTAAAATGAATTCTATCCAAATGCTTAAGCACAATACGTATTGGAACAAATGGATTCTTGGAAAAGAAAATCATACCTATAAACAGACCTTTTTAGGAAAAATTTTTGGAAAAATAGCTTTAAACAAAATGATAAAAGATGAAAAGTCTTTTGACAAAAATATTCCCACTTCCGAGCAGTTTAAGGTTAAGGAATTGACTGGCAAAATCGAACCTGAAAAGTCACACTGGATCTCATTAATTAAGGAATACGAAAATTTCAACAACTCTGACTTTATCCACGATTTTTTTGGCAGAATGACAAAAGAGCAAATAGGAATATTAGTTTACAAACACACCGACCATCATTTAAGGCAATTTGGAATATAAAAAAAGCTAATGCACAAAAAAATATAACTACAATTATGTTATATTCGACTAAATCTACAGCAAAATCGGGATTGGCTTTACCGATTTTGTTTTGGAATTACTTACAGATGTGCTTCTTAAAAATATTAATTTTAAATCCCTAAGTGCCAATTATACGAGACCTCGCATAATAATAGAAAATGAACAAACTCTTAACAATTTTACTTCCAATTTTTCTATTTCTGTCCTGTAAAAAGGACAAGCAATCAGAATTGCAGTTTTATTCAGAAAACCAAACTTCATTCTTCAGTTTGAGAAATGGAGACTGGACAAAGAACTCTTGGATTAGAAAACCTGAAAATCTAAAAATGGTTCACGAATCATTTAAAAAAATTGGATATAGCAAACTTGAAAACCTGATTTTGAATTATGAAAACGAATTTTTAATTCAGGATATTTATATAAAACGAAACTTTGAGGATCTAATCGATAGTTTGGAATTGATCTATGATATGCCTGAAATTCAAGAAGAATATTACGCTGAATTTTGGAATCGTAGGAGGGCAGAGAATAATGATTCAATTGTTTATGTGATTATTCAAGAGATTAATTCAACGAAATCTGATAAAAACCAACTGAATTATGAAAATCACTTTGTAAATGACACTTTAGTTGATCTTTTAAAAATTGAGTTAAACAGGGATAATCTGAATTTAAAAAAAGCGGAATCCGATTTTTATACATTAGTAAAATATGGACTTAATCAGTCGGGTTATAACCTACTTTATGAGCGATCAGAATATTCGAAATTTGAATTAGACCGAGAAGAACTAAAAAAGGAATTGACAAAAGCGGCGGAATTTAAAGAACCTTGGCTTATTGACAATGAAAAATAAAGTATTTTAAGTAACTATGTATAAATGTAATTAAACCATAATCCACTATCTCAGTAGCTAAATTAGGAGAGGCTGTCTCAGTATATTGGGAATTGTCAGGTTTTAAGTTTAACTGATAAACATTAAATTTAATTACAGAAAGGCTATCTATAATAACCTTTCAAATATTTAAAAAACTAAATGAACATAAAACATATTCGAATAATAGTTTTAATCTTTATGAGCTTTCCCATTCATGCTCAAACTAATATTTCTATAACTATTGATGATGTTCCAAATACGAGAAGTTTTAAAAAGAACAATTATCAATCCGTTTTGTTACAAAAATTAGATTCACTAAGAATACCAATTGCTATTTTTATAAATGAAAAATTAATTTATAAGACTGACTCAGTAAATAAGAACTTTGAATTATTAAACAATTGGATTCAACGAGATTATGTAACCGCCGGAAATCATTCTTTCAGTCATTCAAGATATTCAGAAATAGGATATCCTTTTTTCAAGCTTGATATTGAGAAAGGGGAGGGCATAACAAGGGAGTTGACTAAAGTATACAACAAACCACTTCAATATTTCCGATTTCCTTACAATGATTTAGGTAAAGATACCACTCAACACAAACAGATTGATGCGTTTTTAAAAAAGAAAAAATACATTTCTACACCTTTTACAGTAGAGAGTTCTGATTGGATGTTTAATTATGTATACGAACACTATCTAGAAAAATCTGATTTTAAATCAGCTGCACAAATAGGAAAATTATATGTCAATAAAACATTAGAGTATTTCCAATTTTTTGATTCTCTTTCTACTCGTCTTTATGGTAGAAAAATCAATCAGATTTATTTATGTCACGACAACTTAATAAATGAAAATTATCTACCTGAAATAATTGATAAGCTCAAAAAACAGGGAAACAATCTCGTCACTCTTGAAAAGTCACTTGAAGATAAAGTTTATGAGCAAGAATCACATTACTATAAGAAAGGAGGAATATCCTGGCTTTATAGGTGGATTTCTACAGAAAATGAAAGAATGTATTGGATGAAAAATGAACCAAATATGGATAGAATCATTAATTTATATAATAGACTGGTGAACCAGGCTAATGCAAACAACAAATGAAATATATGGTGTTAAAGCTGATAATGCACCAATGCCTCTACAGAATCATTAAATGCCAAAATAAAAGCCTTTAGAGCACAATTAAGAGGAGTAAGAAATACCGAGTTCTTCCTATTTAGACTCGAAAAATTATTTGCTTAAAAAAGCAAAAACCCAGAAAATGTTCTTGATCCTTCTTCTTATTTCGACTTGAAAAATTATTTGCTTAAAAACAAAAAAAACACTGAAAATCAATAGATTAACAGTGTTTTTATATCCTTTTAAAGAAGTTTTGTCGGGGTGGCAGGATTCGAACCTGCGGCCTCCTGCTCCCAAAGCAGGCGCGATAACCGGGCTACGCTACACCCCGAGTATTTGTTAATCGCGCTCGGCGCGATAACCGGAGAAATATCTAAATATTTTCCTGAATGAAATTTTAGCCTTTCCGATCCAAAATACTCTTTAAAAGCAATCCGGGAGACGGAGGAAGATTATCCCTATCTTTTCGGTTAGAAAAGGAGAATAATAATCCGCAGACTAAAAAATCTTGCGGAGAGACCGGGATTCGAACCCGGGCATCCAAAAAGGATGACAGCTTAGCAGGCTGCTGCATTACCACTCTGCCACCTCTCCATTGTTAATGAACTTGCAAACGATTTTGCGGTTGCAAATGTAGCTTTTACTTACATACCTTCCAAACTTTTTAAGCTTAAAGAATGCAATAAATTTAAGGCTTCTTTTTAATCGCTTTGACATCAGAATTTTAAGCCTGGAAAAAATTACATATTTACACTCTCGCTATCTATTAAAAAGGCAATATTTTGAATTATTCGTTTGTGATTTCTTACAAATGGATTCTCCTTATCCCAAACATACCCGGCCAAAACAGCGCAAATTTGTTCTTTTATTTCAGTCCTGGGCGTTTCATGAAAAAATAATTTTTGCAAATTTCCGGTATACCATTCTTTTACATACGTACTAAAGACAGAAATTCCGTTTTCCATATATTTAGCATAGTCTTGCTCCCAATTAACTTTTTCCCCCGCCATTTCAAGTTTTACTAATTTTGCGGCTTTAAGCCCAGACTCTGTAGCAAAAGCAACCCCCGATGAAAATATAGGGTCTAGAAACTCGGCACTATTTCCGGTTAAAGCATAGTTTTTTCCGTATATTTTTTTTACTCCTTTAGCAATGTTAGGTAACTTTATCGGCTCAAATAAGAACGGGTAGTCGTTAAAACGAGTTTTATAATAATCCAGTTTTTTAAACATTGCTGTAAAAGCTTCAGAATTATTATCGCTGAAACTTGAAAACCAATTGTTATTTCCAACAAAGCCCAGACTTGTATTTCCGTTAGAAAAGGGAATATACCAAAACCAGGTTTTCGTATCTAAAACTTCAAAAGTAATAAGTTCACCTTCCTTGCCTTTTGGCCTGTTTGTTTCTTTAATATGGGTAAAGATGGAAGAATTTCCGGTAATTTTCGGAGACGAGTTTAAATTTAACTGATTGGCCAACACCCGGCCGTTTCCACTCGCATCAATAATGAAGTTGGCTTTAATTTCAATTTCTTTCTCCTGGTTTGCAAGTATTTTAGTTAAAACTGTTTTCTCTTTAAAATCAACCTGTTGTACTTCGGCATTAAAATAAATCTTTACACCTTTTCGTTGAACTTCATCAGCTAAAACCATATCAAAGTCGGCTCTTGGAGCTTGCCAGGTCCAATTCCAACCCTCACCAAATTTTTCAGAAAAATCAAATTCTCCAACTCTACCAGCTTTTATAAATCGGGCACCATATTTTTTTTGAAAACCTGCTGCTTTAAGGGCCTCTAATAATCCGGCCTCTTTAAAGTTTTCCATGCTTTTTGGCAATAGGCTCTCACCAATGCTAAAACGAGGAAAGGAATTTTTTTCTACTACCAAACAGTCTATACCATTATTTTCTAAATATCCTGCTGCAACCATTCCCGATGGGCCGGCACCAATAATTAAAACCTGTGCTTGAAGCTTTTCCATTTTTTAAGATTTGCCAACTGAAACTCTTTTTGTTTTTCGAATTCCAATTCTAAAAGCATCCATTTAAAATACGGCATAAATATAGTACATTTGTTAAGATTCCTAATAGTTACGCAGCTTATGCTCCATATTGATAATACGCTTAACCTTGATGATTTTGAAAAGGTTTTATTTGAAAATGTTGAAATTCAGTCTTCTTCAAAAAATATTGAAACAATTGATGCCAGTTTTAACTTCCTAAAGGAGTTTTCTAAGAATAAGGTTATTTATGGTGTTAATACGGGTTTTGGGCCTATGGCACAATATAAAATTAATGATAAAGACCGAATTCAACTTCAGTATAACTTGATAAGAAGTCACGCTTCAGGATCTGGAAAGCCTATGGATCCTTTATATGTGAAATCACTAATGCTAGCCCGCCTAAATACCCTTTCCCTGGGTAAATCGGGCGTGCATAAGTCTGTAACAAGACTTATGCAGCAACTTATTAATAGAAATATTACACCTTTAATTTTTGAACATGGTGGAGTAGGGGCGTCAGGTGATTTAGTGCAACTGGCACATTTGGCCCTGGTTTTAATTGGGGAAGGAGAAGTTTTTTATAAAGGTAAACGTAAGGATACTGCTGAAGTTTTTAAAATCGAGAACCTTGAACCTATTAAAGTCAAAATAAGGGAGGGCCTGGCTTTAATGAATGGAACTTCAGCCATGACAGGTATTGGAATTGTAAATATTATATATGCCAGGCGACTGCTAAACTGGTCGGTTTTTTGTTCTGCAGCAATCAATGAAATTGTACAGGCCTATGACGATCACCTGTCTGAAGAGCTTAATGCGGCCAAAAATCATCTTGGTCAGCAACAGATTGCACATAAAATGCGCGATCATTTAAAAGATAGCAAGCTTACCCGCGATCGCAACCGGCATTTATATACTGATACGGCCGATAAAAACACGTATTTTAAAGAAAAGGTCCAGGAGTATTACAGCCTGCGTTGTGTTCCACAAATTTTAGGGCCGGCGTACGATACTATAGAATACACAGCAAAAATCCTAATTGAAGAGGTAAACTCAGCTAACGATAATCCTATTATAGATGTAGAAAACAAACATGTGTATCACGGTGGAAATTTCCACGGAGATTATGTGGCGCTGGAAATGGATAAGTTAAAGTTGGTAGTTACTAAAATATCTATGCTGGCCGAAAGGCAGCTAAATTACCTGCTAAACAACAAACTAAACGATATTTTACCTCCTTTTGTAAACCTTGGAAAACTAGGACTTAATTTTGGCCTTCAGGGAGCGCAATTTACAGCGGTTTCTACCACAGCCGAAAACCAAACACTTTCCAACTCTATGTACATTCATAGTATTCCCAATAATAACGATAACCAGGATATTGTGAGTATGGGAACTAATGCAGCAAATATTACCAAAACAGTTATTGATAATGCTTTTGAAGTTCTTTCGGTAGAAATAATCACTATTGTTCAGGCTTTACGTTATTTAAATTTTGACACAAAACTTTCTTCTAAAACCAAAATTATTTTAGAAGAGTTGAATCATATAATCCCTGAAATAAAAGCAGATACCCCTGGCTATAGAATAAATAAAATGGTAAAAGAATATCTTAAAAATAACAAAGTATACTAAGCTAAGTTTAAGCTTGAACCAAGCTTTGCCCAGAAACAAAAACCTTATGAAATACGCTCTTGTTACCGGTGCTTCCCGCGGAATTGGAAAAGCAATAGCCATAGAACTGGCCAGAGAATTAAAGTATAATATTTTATTGAATTTTAATTCGAACCTGGAGGCTGCTATGGCTACAAAGGCATTGGTGGAAGCAGAAAAAGTACATTGCGAATTACTTCAATTTGATGTTGCTGATGCGAAATCGAGTGAAAATAGAATCGTGGAATTCCAAAAAAATAATCCCGATGCAGAAATTGAAGTTATTGTAAATAATGCCGGAATAACCCGCGACGGACTTTTTATGTGGATGAAACCTGAAGATTGGCATTCGGTAATAAATACAAGCTTAAACGGTTTTTATAATGTTACCCAACCATTGTTAACAGCTATGTTGAAGAAGCGTTACGGAAGAATTATAAATATTGTATCTCTTTCGGGTGTAAAAGGAAATTCGGGTCAGGTAAATTATTCGGCGGCAAAAGGAGCATTAGTCGCAGCAACTAAAGCTTTAGCCCAGGAAATAGGAAAAAGAAAAGTTACCGTAAATGCGGTAGCTCCCGGCTTTGTGAATTCAGAAATGACCGCCAATTTTGATGAAAAAGAGCTTAAAAAGCTAATTCCATTAAATAGGTTTGGAGAAGCCGAAGAAGTAGCAAATTTGGTAAGTTTCCTGGCGTCTAAAAAAGCATCCTATATTACCGGTGAAGTCATTAATATAAATGGCGGGCTTTATTCTTAAATTATGGCAAACTGGAAAGGACAATCCCGCGGATCTGTACTGGGTTTAAAGATTTATGTTTTTATCATTAAAACTTTTGGCCTTTATGTGTCCTATTTTGTGCTTCTATTTGTAGCCCTTTATTTTGTGTTTTTTGCTTTTAACGCTACCAAAAGCGTTTATTTTTTATTTAGAAAACACCTTGGTTATTCTAAAATTGGGGCTGTTTTTAATATCTATAAAAGTTATTTTACTTTCGGAAGAATTCAGTTGGACCGGGTGGCTATAGCTTCTGGATTAAAACATAAGTACACCTTTGAATTTGACGGAATTCAACATATTCAGAATTTATTAAACCAAAAAAGAGGCGGGATTTTGCTTACCGCACATATCGGTAATTTCAATCTGGCCAAACATTTTTTCGATAAGAAACACGATCATAATATTATAAACCTGGTGGTAACCGATTTGGAGCATGAGGAAATCAAAAATTATCTGGAGTCGGTTACCGGGAAATCGACCATTAAACTTATTGTTTTACAAGACGATTTATCCCATATTTTTAAAATGAACCAGGCACTTAAAAACAACGAATTACTTGTTTTTGCTGCTGACCGGTACACCCCGAAGGCCAAAACCTATACTGAATATTTTATGGGGCAAGCCGTGCAATTTCCCCAGGGACCTTTTAAACTGGCTGCTCGTAATAATATTCCTGTGCTATTTGTGCATATAATGAGAGAACAAAATTTTCATTATCATTTTTATGCCAGGCCTTATAATCCTGAGAAAAATGATGCGAAAAATTTATTAAAGGCTTATATTGAAAACCTGGAAATAATGGTGAAAAAATATCCGCACCAGTGGTATAATTATTACGATTATTGGAACGATTTCATTTAAATTAATTTACTATGGAAGAAAATTTACTAAAAGAACCTATTTTAGAATTGGATAAAATTTTGCAGTTAATTCCGCAAAAGCCACCTTTTGTGATGGTAGATAGTTTATTGGAGTATAATGATAAAATGGGAACTACGGGTTTCACCATTCCCACAGATAACATTTTGGTTGAAAACGGTATTTTTTCTGAACCCGGGTTGATAGAACACATGGCACAAAGTATGTCTCTTTGGAGGGGATATCAGGGGTTTTTAAGCGGTCTTGATAAACCCAAAACCGGATTTATTGGTTCGATTAAAGCTGTAGAGATTATGGATTTGCCAAAATCGGGTAGTAAACTCATTACCCACGTAGAAATATTGCATGAAATAATGAATGTAACTTCGGTGGGTGCGCGAACCCTGGATGAAAACGGAAAGCTTATAGCAACCTCTGAGATGAAAACTGTTACGGTAGATTAGTTATGCTAGAGAAATCCCTTACCTCTATTACAAAACTTAAAGTTAGGTTTCACGAGTGCGACCCTTTGCAAATTGTTTGGCACGGCAATTACTTTAAATATTTTGAAGAAGCTCGGGAAGACTTTGGTAGGGAACACGGTATTTCTTACCTGGATGCCAAAGCCAAAGGCTATTCCACTCCCATTGTAAAATCTTTTTGTGAGCATAAATTACCTTTAAAATACAGCGATTCTTTTAGGGTAGAAACCACTTTTAAAAATTCTGAAGCAGCCAAAATTAATTTTTTGTATAAAATTTATAAGGGAGAGCAATTAATTTGTACGGGGGAAACCCTACAGGTTTTTCTAGATGAAAAAGGGGAGTTAGTCCTAAATAATCCGCCGTTTTTCTTAGATTGGAAAAAGAAAATGAACTTGCCTTAATGAAGAAACTCTACTTGCTAGAAGATGCAATTATCTCGCCCATGGGATTTTCTACCCAGGAAAATATAAAGGCGATTCGGGAAGAACGTTCGGGATTGAGCCTACAGCATAAGCCTAAGATTACAAACGCTGCTTTTTATGCCGCAATTATAGACGAATCACAATTAAACAATGCTTTCGCTGATATTGGAGACATAAAGGAATATACCAAACTTGAAAAAATGATGCTGCTTGCAGTGCAGCAGGTCCTGGCTAAAAATCCAGGCCTGGATTTAACCACAACAGCCTTAATAATCACCACCACTAAAGGAAATATAAATCTGCTAAAAGATCCCGGTAGTTTCTCTGAAAGTCGCATAAAGCTTAGCGAATTGGCAAAAACTATTGGCCAATTTTTCGGATTCACTCAAGAAGTAATTATAATTTCTAATGCGTGTATTTCCGGTGGGCTGGGCCTTGCTGTGGCAAAACGATTAGGAAATACAGAAGAAATTAAAAATGCCATAGTGCTTGGCGGTGATTTGGTGAGCGATTTTGTGGTTGCCGGTTTTAATTCGTTTCAGGCTTTAAGTCCCAAACCTTGTAAGCCATTTTCCAAAGATCGCGACGGAATTAGCCTTGGCGAGGCAGCAGCAGCTATGCTAGTGAGTACAGAAAAACCAAAAACATCTGAAAATATTGCATTAATTGGCGATGCTACGGCAAATGATGCCAACCATATTTCGGGACCATCCAGAACCGGGGAAGGTTTGTATCAAAGCATTCAAAAAGCCTTAAAAGAGGCTTCAATTTCTGCAAGCGACATAGATTTTTTATCGGCGCACGGCACAGCCACTATTTATAACGACGAAATGGAAAGCCAGGCTTTTCATAGATCTGCTTTACAAGATACCCCAGTGCACAGTTTAAAAGCTTATTACGGGCACAGTCTGGGGGCCTCGGCCTTAATAGAAAGTATTGTCACTAAACATGCTATGCTGAAAAATGAATTATATAGCTCTAAAAATTTTGGTGAGTTAGGTGTTTCCTGGCCTTTGAATGTAGTTAAGGAGTATAGAAAGAAAGAAATTAAATACGCCCTAAAAACAGCTTCGGGATTTGGAGGCTGCAATTTGGCTTTGGTTTTTAAAAAGGAATAAATGCAACAGGATTTCTACATAAAAGATTGGGTTAAAATAAAAAGCGGAAAGGTTTTCAATTCTAAAAATGAAATTTTCTCCTCTTCAGAGAAAGACCTCAACACCTTTTTAAAATCTATTTATGACTTTTTAGAACTGAAATATCCTAAATTCCACAAAATGGATAATCTATCGAAATTGGGAATTTTGGGAACAGAAATTCTTTTTAGAGGGAAGGAAATTTCAACAGATACTGCACTTATTTTTTCAAATAACGCGTCCAGCCTTGATATTGATAGGAAATTCCACGAAAGTATTTCAGGTTTTGCTTCCCCTGCACTTTTTGTTTATACGCTACCCAATATTGTTTTAGGAGAAATTAGTATAAAATTTAAACTGCAGAGCGAAAATGCATTTTTTGTTTCAGATAGTTTTGATGCTGAATTACTTAAGAATTATTCTGAAAGTTTATTGACTTCAGGAAAGGCACCCGAAGTGCTTTGTGGTTGGTTAGACTTGGAAAATGAGGAATATGATGTATTTTTGTGCCTGGTTTCTCGGGAAATAAATATTCCTTTTTCCGAAGAAAATCTCAAAAAAATATATTTTGCTGAAAATGAAAAACCTACAGGCCGAACTTAAAGAAAGTATTATCGAGCAGCTTAACCTGGAAGATATGGAACCGGGCGATATTAAAAACGATGAAGCGCTTTTTGGTGACGGATTAGGACTGGATTCTATAGATGCCTTAGAACTTATTGTGCTTTTGGAAAAAGATTATGGAATAAAACTTACAAATCCTGCTCAAAGTCGTGAAATCTTTAAGTCTGTAAATAGTATGGCAGAATTTATTGAAGCTAACCGAACCAAATAATATATGAATAAAGGGGTTGCCGTAACCGGAATGGGGATTATTTCTGCTATTGGCAACAATATAGAGGAGAATTATAGGTCGCTGCTAGCTTCGAACAGCGGTATTGGTTGTTCTGAATTTTTAAAAACTACCCATACAAATATACCGGTGGCAGAGATTAAAATCGCTAACGAAACCCTTTCAAAACACTTAAATTTACCTAAAAATCATAATTTTACACGTGCTGCATTACTGGGTAGTTTGGCTGCCAAAGAAGCCATTGAGCAGGCAGGGATAAAAATTGATGATGAAACAGGTTTTATCTCGGGAACCAGTGTAGGTGGTATGGATGCCACCGAAAATCATTTTGAAGAATTTGTTGCCGGTAAAGCCGAAAATAAACGTTTTATCCGCTCACAGCACCCGGGTTTTACTACTGAAAAA
This sequence comes from Salegentibacter sp. BLCTC, assembly GCF_015143665.1. Taxonomy (NCBI): domain Bacteria; kingdom Pseudomonadati; phylum Bacteroidota; class Flavobacteriia; order Flavobacteriales; family Flavobacteriaceae; genus Salegentibacter; species Salegentibacter sp. BLCTC. The sequence goes on from NZ_WYEW01000001.1 coordinate 87,369, forward strand.
ATGGCCGAATACTTTGGAATTACAGGTTTTGTAAGTACCATTAGTACCGCTTGTTCATCGGGTGCCAACGCAATTATGCTGGGGGCCAGGATGATTAAAGCAGGTAAATTAAAACGGGTAATTGTTGGTGGCACCGATTGTCTAACAAAGTTTACTTTAAATGGCTTTAATGCTCTAATGATTCTATCCAATAATCCGTGCCGGGCTTTTGATGAGCATCGCAATGGGCTCAACCTGGGGGAAGGTGCGGCCTATTTGGTTCTGGAAGCCGAAGATATACTAAATGGGAAGCCTGTTTTAGGTAGGCTTAAAGGTTATGGCAATGCTAATGATGCGTTTCATCAAACCGCTTCTTCCGAAAGTGGGGATGGTGCCTATTTAGCGATGCAGGAAGCGATAAAATCGGCTAGGATTACTCCAGGGGAAATAGATTACATCAATGCGCATGGTACCGCTACTAAAAATAATGATCTATCTGAGAGTAGGGCGATACAACGAATCTTTGAGGCTGGTATTCCAGATTTTAGTTCAACCAAAGCTTTTACTGGCCACAGCCTTGCCGCCGCCGGGGCTTTAGAGGCCGTTTATAGCTTGTTAAGCCTGAGCAAGCAGGAAATATATCCAAATCTTAATTTCTCACAAGCAATGCCTGAAACCGGGCTAAAACCGGTTACAGAAGTAAAGCAAAAGAAACTAAATCTTGTTTTGTCAAATTCTTTTGGGTTTGGTGGCAATTGTACCTCTTTAATTTTTGCTAAAGATGAAGCCTAAAATTTATATAAACGGTATTAGCAGTATTACGGCTCAAAGCACAGATAAAGAAGAAAGCCCGGTTTCTTATTATACATCTATATTTCCGGCAATTTCACCAAATTATAAGGACTATATAAAACCAATGGCTTTAAGGCGAATGTCTAAAGCTATAAAAATGGGGATAAGTACAGCAAAGATGGCTTTACAGGAAGCTGAAATTGAAAATCCTGATGCCATTATCACAGGCACCGGGGAGGGCTGCAAACAAGACACCGAAAAGTTTCTTGAAAATTTAATAGACCAGGATGAGCAATTAGTAACCCCAACTTCGTTTATTCAATCTACCCATAATACTGTTGGAGGTCAAATTGCTTTAAATCTTGGATGTAAAAATTACAATCTAACCTATACGCAAAATTCGGCTTCTTTAGAAAGTGCTTTGTTTGATACCTATTTACAGTTTTTGGAAACCTCAGGAAAGAAATCGGTGTTGGTTGGGGGAGTAGACGAGCTTTCAGAGAAAATAACAGGCTTTAGAAACCTGGACGGCCAGTTAAAAACGGGTAAAATTCATAATTTAGATTTGTTCAAAGAAGCTTCTGCCGGCACCATCACTTCAGAAGGAGCACATTTTTTTATACTTTCAACAGAAAAAAGCGGCAATTGCTATGCAGAATTTAAGGATATTTCTATAAAAAATTCAATTGAACCAGAACAAATAAATGCCGAAGTTGAAAATTTCCTTCATAAAAATAACCTTGGGATAGATGCTATAGACGCCATAGTTTTAGGTAAGAATGGGGATAACAGATACGATTATTATTATAGCATTCTTCAGGACAGCCTGTTTAAAAACACCCTGCAGTTGGGTTATAAGCATTTGGTGGGCGATTATGATACAGCCTCGGGATTTGCAGTATATTTGGCCTGTAAAAATTTAAAAAGCGGAAGTATTTCTTCGGTAATGAAACTAAATACGCTTAGGCCGGGAAAAATAAAGAATATTCTAATATACAATCAGTATCTTGGACGTGATCACAGTTTAATTTTACTAAGTGCGGTTTAGAATTATAAACACAATAATTATTCTCTTGTTGTTTGCAGGTTTGGTGTTAGCTTTTTTTGGGCTCGCATCATTTATATATGTGTTGGCTTTTATAGTTTTTTACCTTCTCTTTTTATTAACGGTGTCTACCAATGTTCGGTTTAATTTTTTTGTGAAATCGTTTAATGAAAATCCAGGTTTAAATAAGAAACAAGTGGCGATTACTTTTGATGATGGCCCGGTTGAAATTACCCTGGAAATACTAAAAGTTCTTGCTAAATATAAGTGTAGGGCCGGCTTTTTTTGTATTGGAAAAAATATAGCAGCACAGCCTAAAATATTTAAAGAGATCATTAAAGCGGGTCATCTTGTTGGTAACCATACCTATACCCATACCCGTAAAATGGGGGCATTAAGTGTTTTCAGAATGATTTGGGAAATACAGGAGTGCAATAAAATAGCCGAAGAAACTGCTGGGATAAAGATGAATTTGTTCAGGCCTCCTTTTGGGATAGTTAGTCCCAAAACCCAAAAAGCGCTTCAAGAAACCGGTTTGCAATCGGTAGGTTGGAGTATAAGATCTTTTGATGCGGTGCTTTCTTCAGAAGAAATTATTTTAAACAGGATTAAAAAAAGAATAAAACCCGGGGCGGTAATTCTTTTGCACGATAATAATGCTAAAACCGTTAAAATACTGGAACAGTTGTTGGTATTTTTGGAACAAAATAATTACGAGGTTGTAAGACCCGATAAATTACTGAAAATTAATGCGTATTCTTAATCTCTTATTGCTGTTTTGTAGCTTTAACTTGTTTGCACAACAAGAACTTTCTAAAGCCGAAATTGATCAATTTCGGGAAGATGTAACTGCTAAAGCTAATGAGCGGGAGACTTTACAGGCTAATTTTGTACAGACAAAGAAAATGGAGATGATCACAGATGAAACTGTGAGTCATGGAAAGATATTTTATCAAAAACCCGACAAACTAAAGTGGGAATATAAAGAGCCACAAGATTATGTTATTTTATTGGTCGGTAATGAATTGCACATTAATGATGCCGGTGATAAAAGTGTAAGAAATACTACTTCAAATAAACTATTTGGTAAAATAGCGAAATTAATAACCGGAAGTATTAACGGTAACTTACTTGATGATACTGAAAATTTCAATTTTTCTTATCTTAAAGAGAATAATTATATAATCACTTCTATTGTTCCTAAAGACAGTCATTTAAAACAAATGTTCGCCGAAATACAAATGAAGTTTAACAGAGAGAATTTAGTTGAAAAAGTAAGTTTGATTGAAGAATCTGGCGACGCAACAGTTATTGAATTCAAGAAAATGGAATTAAATAAAAAAATTCCCACCTCTGTATTTCAACCTTAAATCTTGTATAATCTGAAAACCTCAATTTTCTTTATACCTTAGCAATACATCAACAACCAACCATAATATGTTATTAAAAGATTTTTATTCTGTATTGGGTACAAAGCAGGAAGGCAAAAAAAATATTACCCAGATTGAAATTAATAAAAAACACGCTATTTACAGCGGGCATTTTCCCGGAAGACCGGTGACCCCGGGTGTTATATTAATGCAATTATTTAAGGAAGAGGTAGAGCGCAATTGTGGCTGTACATTGGAATTTAAAAAAGGGAGTAATATAAAATTTATGGCTGTGGTAGACCCCAATAAAGACGCTGTATTAAACCTGGAATCTGAAATTGAAGAAACTAATGGGGAAATAAAACTTAAAGGAATAGCCAGGAATTTAGAGGGTATATCTTTAAAAATAAATTCTTTTTACAAAAAGCTTGAATCTTAGCGGTTTAGCGTATTGCCCTTTACTTTTTAATTATACTTTTGCAAAAAAGCCACTTTAGTTTGAACCAAACACCTATTTATCAATCCAGATTTGAAGCTTTAAATTGCTGTATTCTAATTCCTACCTACAATAACGAGAAAACTCTAGGTGGTGTTCTACAGGATTTACTTCTATATACCGCCAATATTTTGGTGGTTAATGATGGTTCTACAGATGCTACGAGGGATATTCTTAAAGATTTTCAGGAAATTAATGTCCATCACTTTCAAGAAAATAAAGGAAAGGGCGAGGCTTTAAAACACGGATTCAAAGTAGCTGAAGATCTAGGTTATAAATATGCCATCACCATAGATTCTGATGGACAGCATTATCCAGATGATTTGGACATTTTTCTTACCCAATTAGAAGAAAAAAAAGAAGGTACAGAGATTTTACTGGTGGGTGATCGTAATATGGGACAGGATGGAATTCCCGGAAAAAGTACTACCGGCAATAAATTTTCTAATTTTTGGTTTTTGGTGGTCACCGGTACCCAACTTACCGATACGCAAAGTGGCTACAGGCTTTATCCGTTAAAGGTGGTAAATAATATAAAGCTTTATACCAATAAATTTGAATTGGAAATAGAGATTATTGTCAAGGCTGCCTGGAGAAAAGTAAAAGTAAGAAACGTGCCCATAAAAGTTTTCTATGAAGAAAACCGGGTTACACACTTTAGGCCGTTTTGGGACATTACCAGGATAACGATATTGTACATTTGGTTTGTGTTGGTGAGTTTTTTTTATATACATCCGCGTGATACTTACCAGGATTTTAGAAAGAAAGGCTATAAACGTTTTTGGAAAGAAAACATTATTAAAAGTCAGGAGCCGGCCCATAAAAAGGCGGCAGCCATTGCACTTGGTGTTTTTGTAGGAATCTTACCGTTTTGGGGGCTACATACGCTTTTGGTATTTAGTTTAGCGGCTATGTTTAAATTGAATAAAGTAGTTGCTTTTCTTTTTAGCAATATTAGTATTCCGCCGCTTATTCCTTTTATAATTTACGCAAGTTATCAGTCAGGTTCTTTGCTTACAGGACGTGGTTTTGCCTGGCAATTAAAACCTGAAAATTTTGATTCTACATCCGATATATTCTTTGGCCTTTGGCAATATATAATAGGAAGCTTCGCCCTTGCGGGAATTGCAGCTTTACTACTGTGGATTGTGTTTTATTTCTTATTTTCGGTAACGAACCAAAAACAGGTTATAAAACCTTAAATGCACACTTTCTTTCTTAAACTTTATTATTTTTTTCGAAGGCAAAAAGCAGTTGGTTTTTTCCTTTTGGCACTTTTTGTAGGTGTCAATGGCTATTTTGCCAGTAAAATTACATTAGAAGAAGATGTTACTAAATTAATTCCCACCGGCGAAAAGCAGGATGTTCTTAGGGAAGTATTAGAGCATACCGAGTTTTCAGACAAACTAATTATTGCTGTTTCTTCAGAAGAAAAAGATCCGGAGGAACTTACCCGGTATGCAAATCAATTAACCGATTCCCTGCATAGCCAAATACCGGGATATTTCACCAAAATTCAGGGAAAAGTACCGGAAGCAGGGGTTTTGGAGGTCTACGATTTTGTATACCAAAACCTACCTTTGTTTTTAAATGAAAAAAATTATGCTGAAATAGAAAATAGGCTGGAGGTAGATAGTATCCAGGACCGACTGGAAAAATCCTATAAAAATCTTATTTCCCCAACCGGCTTTGTTACCAAGAATTTTATCTTTAAAGATCCACTTTCCATAACCAATTTGGGGCTGGAAAAGCTTAGAGAACTACAGGTAGATACCAATTTTAAGATCTATAATAATTATTTGATTACTAAAAATGAACAACATTTATTGTTGTTTATTACTCCCAAATATCCCTCCTCCGAAACTAAAAATAACCAGATTTTTATTCAGGAACTCGATAAAATAATCTCCAACTTAAATAAAAATCCAAAAGTAAATGCGCAATATTTTGGTGGGGTTTTATACGCTATTGCCAATGCAAATCAAATTAAAAAGGATATTCAAATAACATTAAGTATTGCTTTTAGTATCCTTTTTTTATTACTAATTGTGTTTTACAGAAAGTTTTATGTACCGTTACTTCTCTTTATTCCAAGCGTTTTAGGAGCTTTATTGGCTATAGGTGTTTTATACTTAACAAAGTCTTCGGTTTCAGCTATTTCTTTGGGAATTGGTGCCATTCTTTTAGGAATAAGCCTGGATTATGCGCTTCATATTCTTACGCATTTTAGGAATAATGCCAATGTGAAAGTACTTTATAAAGAGGTAGCAAAGCCTATCTTAATGAGTAGTTTTACCACGGCAATTGCTTTTTTATGTCTCCTTTTTCTTAAGAGTGAAGCTTTAAACGATCTGGGTATTTTTGCCGCTGTAAGTGTTGTAACGGCTTCGGTTTTTGCACTTCTGTTAATTCCACATTTTTACCGGGCACCTAAAGATCCTAAGAAAATAAGATCTAATTGGTTAGATAAAATTGCTTCATATAGATTTTATGAACGAAAATTTTTTGTGGCCGGGGTAGTGCTTTTATTTATAGGCGGACTTTTCTTTTTTAATTCTGTTAGGTTTAATGAAGATCTTTCTCAGCTTAATTATGAGCCGAAAAACATAAAAGAAGTCGAAGAGAATATTAAAAATATCTCTAAAAAAGCAGCCAATACTACCTATTTGGTTTCTTATGGAAAGGATATTGAAGAGGCCCTGGAACAAAATAACGAGCTCTACAGAGAGCTACAATTATTAAAAAATACAAATAAGATAGAAAACTTCAGTAGTATTGGTGGGGTAGTGCTTTCTACACAATCCCAAAACGAAAAAATTGAAACCTGGCGGGATTTTTGGACAAAAACTAAAAAGGAAAAATTAAAAGAAAACCTACTAAAAGAATCGGCTAAACTTGGTTTTAAGCAAGAAAGCTTTAATAGGTTTTACGAGCAACTGGATAAAGATTTTAGCGGAATTTTTCTCGATGATTACCGCAATGTAAAAACACTTTATTTAGACGATTTTATAAATAGAAGTCCCGGATTCTCTACCGTAACCAGTACGCTTAGTTTTAATGAAATGCAGTCCGGGGTATTGGAACAATTAGAAAAAAAAGGCAATGTAATAGCAATAGACCGAAAACAAATGAACCAGGATTTTTTGGGGAATTTGAAAAATGAATTTAACCGACTGATCTTATTCTCGGTAATTGCGGTTTTTATTGTTTTATTGTTCTTTTATCGTAGCCTGTTGCTTAGCTTGCTAACACTTTTGCCCATTGCCGTTACCTGGGTAATTGCTTTGGGACTTATGGCGATTTTCGAAATTCAGTTTAATGTTCTCAACATTATAATTTCTACCTTTATTTTTGGTCTGGGCTTGGATTATAGCATTTTTATAACCAATGCCTGCCTTAAAGAATACGAAACCGGGAAAAAGGCATTAGCAACCTATCAGGCATCCATTCTACTATCGGTTTTAACCACCTTATTGGGAATAGGCGCATTGATATTTGCTAAACATCCTGCGCTACAGTCGGTTTCTATAGTTTCAGTAATTGGCATTATAACTGCTATGATTGTAGCTTTTGTATTCCAAACAAAATTATTCCAAATCCTTCTCTTTAAAAGAAGGGAAAATGGCCGTGCGGCTTTGGGTTTTCGCGCCTTTTTTAAAAGAAATACCTCTAAAGAAAGGCTATATTTTAAACAGAAATTGTTGGCAAACTATCGTTATAAATCGGTGTATAAAAATGCAAAAAATGAATTTTCAAAGCAAAGGGAACGCTTTTTAATAACTTCAGAATTTGTAGAACCCGGTGAACATGTATTTTTGCAGAACACCTATTTAGGCTTGTTACCTTTGTTTCTATTTCTAAAAAACCAACATACTTTTTTTCAGGTTTTTGACTCAGATAAAGAAAACTTAAAGATTTCAAAAAATAGCTTTAGCGCAAGCAGTGAAAATTTAAAGTTTCAGAAGAATATTCCTTCACAATTTACTGGTATTTCAGTATTTATAATTACCAAAAATCCGGAAGCAATTATTGCTGAAACCTTAAGGGAGGCTATTAAAAAAAATGCTGAAAAAGTGATTATTTTAACTTCTGATTATAACAGCAGATGGCTAATAGACCATAATTTTGAAATTATTTACCGACAAAATAATATCCTGATTTTAAAAAGAATGTCTTAAGTGAATTTATTTTTTAGTAAAATATCGGTTTTAATTGCAGTTTTATTGCTTTTTAATTCCTGCGGAATAAAACCCTCTATGGAACATAGACCCGATATTTTGGGAATTGAAACCATAGATACTACGCGAACAAAGCTCAGTAAAACTCATTATAAAATTGGGAAAAATTCACTGTACAGGAATAAACATGGTATTTGGGAATTATACATTGAAGGCGATGCCCTGGAACGTGGTGTGATTGGTGGAAGTTTAACGAGGGAATTAATGCATAAACAGGAAACGGCTTTTATGGAAAAGATCTATGAGCTGGTTCCCAATACCGGGTATCGAAATTTTCTTAAAAAAACCGTGGCCTGGTTTAATCGTAAATTGTATTTGCACGTACCGGAAGAATACAAACAGGAAATATACGGGACCTCGTTATTTGGCCTGGAAAAATATGATGATTTTGCGCCGGCTTATATTAGAATGCTTTATTTTCATGGTGCCCACGATATTGGCCATGCCTTGCAGGATTTAATGTTGGTTGGTTGTACCTCGTTTGCCGCCTGGGATAATAAAACCGAAGATGGCCAATTACTCTTAGGTAGGAACTTCGATTTTTATGCGGGAGATGAGTTTGCAGAAGAAAAAATTGCAGCCTTTGTAAACCCCGATAATGGACATAGGTTTATGATGTACACCTGGGCCGGGATGATTGGTTCGGTAAGTGGTTTAAATGAAAAAGGAATAAGTGTTACACTTAACGCTGGAAAAAGTAAAATTCCTTTACAGGCTAAAACGCCAATTAGCCTGGTTGCCCGTGAAATTTTGCAATATGCCTCTTCTACTGAAGAAGCCATTGCAATTGCCAAAAAACGAGAGGTATTCGTATCTGAATCTATTATGGTGGGAAGTGCCAAAGAACAGAAGGCAATTCTAATTGAAGTAGCCCCGGGAAAATTAGGTGTTTATGAAGTTGAAAACTCAAACAAGTTAATTTGTAGTAATCATTTTCAAAGTGAAGCCTACGCTGAAGATAGCCGAAATTTAAAAGCCAAAACTGAAAGTCATTCGCAATACCGGTTTGATAAAATGCAGGAACTGCTTGCTGAAAAAGACAAATTAAATCCGCAAAAAGCCGCCGATATATTACGAAACAAAGAGGGGTTGGATGGAGTTAGCTTAGGTTTTGGCAACGAAAAAGCTATCAATCAATTATTAGCGCATCACGGAATTATTTTTAAGCCTGAAGAAAAAAAGGTTTGGGTATCGGCAAATCCTTATCAGTTGGGCACTTTTGTGGCATACGATCTTGATAGTGCCTTTAAAAAGTTTGAAGAAGGAAATGTTACAAAAAGTGTAATGCTCAATGAACAAAACATTGGCGCAGACCCATTTTTAAATTCAGAAGCTTATAAAGACTATGAAAAATATCGAAAATTAAGTCAGGAGTTAACGCATGCGATTTCTAAGGGAAAAGAGATTTCAGAGGCAAAAATCAAAACCCTAAAATCCTTAAATCCTCACTTTTGGGAGGTCTATAAAATTTCCGGAGATTATTATTTTCAGCAACAGGACTATAAAAAAGCAGTGATAAATTTCAAGCAGGCGAAAAGGAGGGAAGTAACTACTTTACCAGATGAAGAATATCTGGATAAAATGATTAAAAAATCTTATCGAAAAATCTAAATGACCAATTTTTACGATATAAATAAAAATAAGGAGTTGCTAGTACAGCAGTTAGAATACACTGCTAAAAATTCTCCTTTTTATAAAGCGCAATTTAAGAAAAACAATATAGATATAGGTCAGGTTAATTCTTATCGGGAATTCAGAAAAATACCAATTACTACCAAAGAGGATTTACAGAATTATAACGACGAATTTATTGCGGTTAAAAAAGATGAAATTATAGATTATGTAACTACTTCGGGTACCCTGGGGAATCCGGTTAGTTTTGCTTTAAACGACGCCGACTTAGAGCGGCTGGCCGAAAACGAACGCCTGTCTTTTGAAATGGTAGGAGTCACGAAATCTAGCGTCGTGCAACTTACTACGACTCTAGACCGCAGGTTTATGGCCGGGATGGCTTACTTTTTGGGTTTACGAAAACTGGGTGCCGGGATTGTAAGAACCGGCAGTGGTCTGCCGGGTTTGCAATGGGAATCTATAGAAAGGTTTAAACCTGATTTTCTTATTGCAGTTCCTTCATTTCTGCTGAAAATGATCGATTTTGCTATTGAAAACGGAATTGATTATAAAAATTCCTCAATTATAGCTGCTGTATGTATTGGCGAACCTTTGCGAAATCCAGATTTTAGTCTAAATTCTTTAGGTCGAAAAATAAAAGATTTATGGGATATAGAATTATTTTCTACCTATGCCAGCACTGAAATGGCAACTGCATTTACCGAGTGTAACCAACATAAGGCTAATCATAGTTTATCAAGTTTAATTTTTACTGAAGTTTTAGATGAAAATCAAAATCCGGTAAAACCCGGTGAAATTGGAGAATTAGTGGTAACGCCTTTGCAAACCCAAACAATGCCGTTAGTGAGATTTGCAACAGGAGATATGGTGAAGTTTTATAGAGAAAATTGTGATTGTGGGGGAAAGTCAATGAGAATTAGCACTCCTGTTGGGCGTAAAAAGCAAATGATAAAACTGAAAGGAACTACGCTTTATCCACAGCAAATAATCAATTTACTTACGGCTTTTGAAACTCTAAAAATATTTGTTATCGAAGCGAGTTTAAATGAAAATCAAAATGATAAACTCCTGATAAGAATCCCGAATGACTTTGTAGAGATTGACAGGCTTCAGGAGCATTTACAGTCGGGCTTAAAAATAAAAATACCTTTAGAAAGAACTTCCGTAGAAAAACTTGAAAAGCTAAAGTTTCCAAAAGAAAGCAGAAAGCCAAAAATTTTCTATGACAATCGCTAAGTTTTAAATAATCTTTTTGATAACGCGAAGTTGGTGGGTATGTCTTTTTAAATCGGCATTAAAAATTCCGGAATGATCAATTCTATCAATTCTTACTTTTCCGTCTACGTGAATAATATAATTATCGTTCATCATAATTCCCACGTGGTCTATTACTCCATCCTTATCATCAAAAAAAGCAAGATCCCCGGCTTCACTTTCTTCAATAAAACTAAGCGGTTCGCCTTGTTTAGCCTGATCGGCCGAATTTCTATTTAATTGGTAGCCGTTTAACTTGTAAACCATTTGTGTAAGTCCGCTGCAATCAATACCCAGGGGCGATTTACCTCCCCAGGCATAGGGGCTGTTTAAATACAAAAGGGCTGTTTTTACAATCTCATTTTTAGGATTTTTACAGCTAATAAAATTTCCTTCAAAATCATGACTTAATAAACCTGTAGCGTTAAGTGATGCTCCCAGTGGAATTGTGATAAGATGTCCATTTTGATCGGTTAAAAAATCAAACAAATCAGAGGAATATTTGGGCGTAGACTGTTGTAATTGCAGGTAAATTTCTTCAGGAATTTTAAGCAATTGACTATTGGAGATCCAGGCCTCAAAATTATCGAATGCAACACGAATCCTGCTCCATTGAGCACGTTCTTCAAGTATTTTAAAATGTTCTCCATAAAGAACCTGAGAGACCATTTCGCTCTGATTGGATGTGGTTTCGCGAAGTGGTACAATGCTTAAGGGGCAAATTCCGTATTGCATTCAATAAAAAATATATAATTATGAGTTTCGCTCTATTACCATTGCAGATGCACCGCCACCGCCATTACAAATTGCGGCTGCACCTAATTTTGCATCATTATGCTGCAATACATTTAATAAGGTAATAAGAATTCTTACTCCGCTGCAACCCAATGGGTGACCTAAAGATACGGCACCACCATGTACATTGGTGATCTCGTCACTAATGCCTAAAATCTTCATATTGGCAAGGCCAACCACAGAAAAAGCTTCATTAAACTCAAAGAAATCTATGTCGTTTTGAGTAACCCCGGCATTTTTAAGCGCTAGAGGCAAAGCCTTGGCAGGTGCAGTAGTGAACCATTTTGGTTCCTGGGCTGCATCGGCAAAACCTTTGATGCTGGCCAGAATTTCAACACCTAACTCTTCTGCTTTTGCACGGCTCATTAAAACTACAGCACCCGCACCATCATTAATGGTAGAAGCATTTGCGGCAGTTACCGTACCATCTTTACTAAACGCAGGACGAAGTGAACTTATTTTGTCCATTCTCACATTTTTGAACTCTTCATCTTCTTTTATCACTAAAGGATCTCCTTTTCGCTGCGGAACTTCAACCGGTACCACTTCGTTGTCGAATTTCCCATCGGCCCAGGCTTTAGCAGAACGCTCGTAAGATTTAATAGCGAAAGCATCCTGATCTTCTCTGGAAAAATTGTGTTCGGTAGCACAAAGATCGGCACAAACTCCCATAGCACTATGGTCGTAAGCATCTACCAGGCCATCTTTTTGCATCCCATCTTCCATTTTTGCCGGACCAAATTTTTGTCCTTTTCTATGGTATAAATAATGTGGAATTAAACTCATATTTTCCATACCGCCGGCAACCACTATAGAAGTTTGTCCCAGCATAATAGATTGTGCTCCCTGCATAACGGCTTTCATTCCGCTGGCACATACCTTATTTACAGTAGTACAGGGAACAGAATCTGGAATTCCGGCTTTTAAAGCTGCCTGTCTTGCAGGTGCCTGGCCAACACCGGCCTGCACCACATTTCCCATTAAAACCTCCTGTACAAGTTCTGGTTTTAAATCAATTTTATTTAGAGCTCCTTTGATGGCAACAGCCCCCAAATCGGTAGCTTCTACGGTAGATAAGCTACCCAAAAAACTCCCTATGGGAGTCCTTGCGGCGCTTACAATTACTACTTCGTTATTCATCATTTATGTTTTAGTTATTTCTTCTTTTGCGAATTTAGTGATTTTATAAGGAACTTAACAAGAGTGCTTCTTTGGCCGCTATTTTTTAGTACATTTGAGCAGTAGCACGATTTATATGAAGAAATTCGTAAATAACCTGTATAAGAACCAGGCACTATTTTACAAGGTATTTTTATTTGCGCTTACTGCAGTGCTCATTGTTTACCTGCTTCCAAAAGGAGGAAATTTTAAATATGAAATCCCTAAAGGGAAGCCATGGCAGTATGAAAATCTTTACGCGCCTTTCGATTTTGCCATTTTAAAGTCGGAAGAAGAGATTAAGCAGGAAAGACAACAAATAAGAAATAACCACACACCATATTTTCAATTTAATCAGAAAATTCCCAAAGAAGCTACAGTAAAAACACCTGAAGTAGTCTATGAGGTGTTCTCTGATAGCTTACTAAATAACAGGGAGATACAAGTTGTAGATTTTGTTAGAACTACGCTTGAAGAAGTGTATGAATACGGTTTGTTGCAAACTAATAACCGGGTAGAAGATAACCAGTTGGTATATTTAAGAAAAGGGAATGAGGCATTTGAAATTCCCTATAAAAATATCCTTAAACAAGATCAGGTTCGCAGTTTTTTAAACACCAAAATAAATGACTCCAACCTTTTAAATTTTGAGAACGAATTACTGGAGGTGTTTTTTAGTTTAATAGAGCCTAACGTAAGTTTTGATAGTGAATTTACTCAAAAAGAATTACAAAGTAAACTAGATAATATTTCTTATACCCGTGGTAATATCGAGCAGGGCAGCAGGGTAATAGCAAGGGGAGAAGTGGTAGAAGGCAATAAATATAATATTTTAAGATCGCTTAAAAATGAATATGAATCGCAGGTTTGGAGTGAAAGTAATTACAAATGGATTCTAGTTGGCTATAGTGTTTTAGTGGCCCTGGCGCTCTTAATGTTATTATTATTTATTAGAAAATATCGGCAGGATATTTTTGAGAATAATGTGAAGGTTACATTTATCTTTTTCAATATTCTCTTTATGGTATTGCTTACCACAATAGTGGTGAATTTTAATATAGATTATGTTTATGTAGTGCCATTATGTATTTTACCGCTTACTCTAAAAGCTTTTTTTGACGCCCGTTTAGGAATGTTTACTCATGTGATTACGGTGTTATTACTTGGTTTTATAGTTCCTAATAGTTACGAATATATGTTTTTGCAAATTATTGCGGGAATTGTAACTATTCTCACTGTTTCTGAACTATACAAAAGGGCAAATCTTTTTATATCGGTTGGGCAAATTACCCTGGTTTATATTATTTCATATTTTGCTTTTACGGTTATACAGGAAGGAAATATTGCCGATGTAGAGGCAGAAGTTTTACTAACTTTTTTACTTGGAGGTCTTGCCACGCTATTTGTACAGCCGCTAATTTATATCTATGAAAAAATATTTGGAATGGTCTCAGATATGTCTTTATTAGAACTTTCAGATACCAATTCAAAATTATTAAAAGAGCTTTCAGAAAAAGCGCCCGGAACTTTTCATCACTCTTTGAATGTGGCCAACCTGGCTGAAGCCGCCGCCAATGAGATTAACGCCAATGCTATGTTAGTAAGGGTAGGTGCGCTTTATCATGATATTGGCAAAATGAAAAACCCCACTTATTTTTCTGAGAACCAAACTTCGGCAGTAAATTCGCATGACGAATTGGCGCCTAAAGAGAGTGCCCAAATTATTACAGACCACGTAATTAATGGTATTGAGATAGCTAAAAAACATAATCTTCCAGATCGGGTAATAGATTTTATAAGAACCCACCACGGCACTACTACTGTTTACTTCTTTTATATGAAAGAGAAAGAACAAAATGAAAATGCGGTGGCAGAAGATTTTAGGTATCCCGGGCCAATTCCTTTTAGTAAGGAAACCGCGATATTAATGATGTGTGATAGTGTAGAGGCCGCCAGTAAAAGTTTAAAGGAACCAACTGCCGGAGTAATAGATAATTTTGTGGAAAAGATTATCAGTAAACAAATGAAAGAAGAACAATTCTTAAATGCCAATATAACTTTTAAGGAAATACAAGTGGTGAAAAAAATCCTTAAACGTAAGCTTAAGAATATTTTTCACCTTAGGGTAGAATATCCGGAATAGGCAATTAGCCTACCGCGGTAATTTTTACTTCATTACCGTTAAACTTAAAAGTGTCGCCTTGTTTTTTACCTTCCATTTCCTGGTAGATTGGAGCTTCTGTAGATATTGCATATACACTACTCCCATCTTCCATAGAAATTTCACCAATAGGAACCGAAATAAAATAATAGTTCCCGCTAGTTTCAATAACACTACCAAAACTAATTTTCTCGCTGTAAAGCTCGGGGTCTATACGGCTTAAACTTTCTTTCATTTCCCTGGCATTACTTAAACGCCTGGCATTTTTTTCGAAGTCGCTAAGTAATTCCCCCTTATTATCTTCATCATAATCTGTTTTAACATCATTGGCTTCCATAGATTCTTTAATAAGATCCATTTCCTTTTGATACCTTTCTATTTGCTTATTTACAATATCCAAACAGTTAAAATAGAGTTCTTTTTTATTACTTACCATATCTTTTTTTTTGTTGATTTATTTTAAAATTAAATAACCTAAAAAGGCTAAAAGAACATTTAGCAAAAGTTTAATATCCAACCAAAATTAATTTATAAGTATTTAGACTTATAATCATGTATTATAAGTTTTAAGGCTTATATTAAGTTATTATAAGTTTGTAGGCTAATATTTTTTATTATATTTGAAATATGGTAGCCGTAATTACAGCCGATTTAGTAGATTCTTCCAGTTATTCAGATTCTTTTTTAGATGAAGTCTTAAAAAGTCTAAAGTCAGAATTTGAAAACCTACAGCTGGAATATGGCCAAAATGAAATTGATTTTGAAATATATCGGGGTGATAGCTTTCAGGGTGTGGTTTTAAGGTACGAAGACTCATTAAGGATAGCTTTAAGAATAAAAAGCCTTATAAATAAAGTAAAGTTTAAAAATCAAAATTCTACAAATATTTTGGCCGATGTAAAAATAGCCATTGGTATTGGCAATTTTGAGTACAAAGGTGATTCTATAGCAGCTTCTAATGGGCAGGCTTTTCAGCTATCGGGAAGAACCTTAGATGCCATGAAAAACGATTCCAGGAGAATTAGATTAAAAACACCTCTTGAAAACTTAAATGCCGAGTTTGAAGCAAGTTTGTTCTTGTTGGATATGATAATGGAAAAATGGAGCCAGGCTTCGGCTGAAGTGGTTTATTTTCTTTTAAAAGGACTAAAAGAAACAGAGATAGCTACTGTGCTTAAGATTAGCCAGCCGGCCGTAAACCAGCGTAAAAAGGCTTGTGGTTGGGAAGCAATTTCGGCCTTATTAAAACGTTTTGAGACTGTAACCGCACATAGTTTTTAATTATGGAAGAAACTACATTAATCTTACTGCAATTGCTTTTGGCGCATATTTTAACCGATTTTGTTTTGCAGCCCACTAGCCTCGTAAAGCAAAAGCGAGATAAAAAAGCAAGTTCCTGGTTTTTATATTTTCATTCGTTTTTAGCCGGTTTCCTAACCTATGTATTGCTTCAAAAATGGGAGTTATGGTATATACCTATTGTAATTAGCTTAACTCATTTCTTTATCGACTTGTGGAAACTTCAACACAAAAAAGATACATTAAAACTGTTTCTTTTAGATCAATTATGGCATATTTTAATCATAATATTAGTTTGGCTCTACCTTGTTGGAGGTTATTCAGAATTAATTCCTTTTATCGCGAAGTTATTTTCTTCACAACAGTTTTTAGTGATTATTATCTCATATTTACTGGTTGTATTTCCTACAGGTTTTTTAATAGGCAAAGCTACCCGCCGCTGGCATATTGAACTTGAACCTAATAGCAAAAATCATAGTCTGGAGGCTGCAGGAAGGTACATAGGTATTTTTGAAAGGATATTAGTGCTTACCTTTATTTTAACTCAAAATTTTTCAGCGATAGGTTTTCTTATTGCAGCAAAATCTATCTTACGCTTTAGCGATAAAACAGATGCGAGCGCGAGAAAACAAACCGAATATGTGCTTATAGGTACTTTAATGAGTTTTGCAATTACCATAATTATAGGACTGCTAGTACGCTACTTCTTCTAAAAGCTGAATGTTGCTTTGTATGCGCTCTTTTACAATATTCATCATTCGTTTGTTTAAGGCAGAAGAGTTTTTTATATAAGTAGCATATTCCTCTAAAGTAAATTGCCCAATAATAATACCTTTCAAGCTATTCCTAAATTTTATATCCTTTTGTATGGCGTTTTCAATATAAATAAAACGTTGCTCCAGTTTTAGTTCATAAAATTTATTCTTATGCTTTTTTATATAATTTCTAAAAACTTCCAACAACAAGTCATTTTGAAGTTTAATAACAGGTCGTAAAGTTTTATTCTGAAATTGCTCGTCTAGACTCATGTTTTCTGAAACTCTGGCCGAAGGAATTTCTGGCCTAAGTGCTACTAATTGAAGGTCACGTGGTATCATAAGAACTAAGTTTTCTTAAATTTAATAAACTTTAAATCTCAAAAGTCAGGCCCCTTTATTTACTTGTAAACTACTTATAAACATTGTACACGTTAAAATCGTCTTAATCGGCCTGTCTAAGCCTATTCTTATTTTTATATTTAAAAGAAAGCCTTAATCAACCAAGTTTTAAAAATCTTTAATTATAAAATGATAATTTCAAGAAACCCCTACACAGGTGAAGAAATTTCGAAACATCAAGAATTAAGTGATACCGAAATTGAAAATTGTATACAAAACGCACATACCAGATTTCATCTCTGGAAACAGACTTCTTTTGCAGAGCGCAGTAATTTAATGATGAAAGCAGCAAAAGAACTTAAGGACAATTCCCAGGAATATGCCGAAGCTATTACAAAAGAAATGGGGAAACCTATTACCCAGGCTATTGCCGAAATAGAGAAGTGCGCATGGGTTTGTGAATATTATGCCGAAAATGCGGCCACACAATTAAAAGACGAAACAATAAAAACCGATGCTAAAAAATCATATGTTTCTCATGAACCATTAGGTGTTGTCCTGGCAGTGATGCCCTGGAATTATCCATTTTGGCAGGTATTTAGATTTGCGGCACCGGCGCTAATGGCCGGAAATGTGGCCATTTTAAAACATGCCAGTAATGTAATGATCTCTGCTGGAAATATTCAAAAAGTATTTGAAAAAGCAGGTTTTCCGAAAGATTGCTTTCAAAATCTTATAGTGGGCAGTAAAAAAGTTGAAAATATAATTCGTAATAAAAGAGTAAAGGCTGTAACCTTAACCGGAAGTGGTCCTGCCGGAAGTAGTGTAGCATCTATTGCCGGAGAAGAAATCAAAAAATCGGTTTTGGAACTCGGGGGTAGTAATGCGCTGGTGATATTTAAAGATGCCAATATAACTAAAAGTGTTAAAACCTGTGTACAAGCTCGTTTTCAAAATACAGGTCAGAGTTGTATTGCCGGAAAACGTTTATTGTTGCATAAAGATATCGCCGAAGAATTTCTTGATGAATTTACCAAACAGGTGCGCGAGTTGAAAAGTGGCGATCCGATGGATAAAGAAACTTTTATAGGGGTAATGGCTAAAGAAACCCTGGCAGAAGACCTGGAAGACCAGGTAAAAGATTCTGTAAAAAAGGGGGCAAAAATCATTTTAGGAGGAAAACGTGATGGAGCTTATTTCGAACCTACTATTTTAACCGAAGTAAAGAAAGGTATGCCGGTTTTTGATGAAGAAACCTTTGGCCCGGTAATTTCGATAACCGAATTTAAGAATGATGAGGAAGCAATAGAGCTTGTTAATTCTTCGAATTTTGGATTGGGAGTTTCAATTTTTACTGAAGATGAAAACTTTGCCATTAAAATGGTCCCCAAATTTGAAGATGGGGCCGTTTTCGTGAACGAGTTGGTTAAAAGTGATCCCAGACTTCCCTTTGGAGGTACTAAAATTTCCGGCTATGGAAGAGAGTTATCACATCACGGAATCAAAGAATTTATCAATAGAAAAACCGTTTATTTTAATAAATATTAGTGTTAGCATGAAATTTGGAAAAGTAGAAAACCCCGAGGATATAGACTTTAATTTACCCGAAACCCATGTAGATACCATTCAAACATTAAACAAAGAAGGAGACAAAGAAGGTTTTAAAGATGTAAGAATTGGTTGTGCTAAATGGAATAGAAAAGATCTCAAAAATTTCTATCCCAGGGGTACCAAAGATGAGTTAATGTATTACTCTTCCCAGTTTAATAGTATAGAATTCAATGGTTCTTTTTATAGAATGTACCCGGAGGAGCAATTTAAAAAATGGTATGAAAAGGCTGAAGATGATTTTAAATTCTTTCCAAAAGTACCCAGGCTTATTAGTCATTTAAAGCGATTAAATGAAACCAGGGAACTAACAGACGATTTTATAAAAAACCTACTTCAGTTGAAGGAGAAATTAGGAATGGTTTTCTTGCAAATGCCAGAAAATTTTTCACCAAAGTTTATAGAAAGACTGGATAGTTTTTTCGCTTATTGGCCAAAAGAAATTCCTCTTTCCGCTGAAGTTAGACACGAAAATTGGTATGCAGATGAGACAGTTGCTAACGAATTTTATGATGTGCTAAAATCACGGGATATAGCACATATTATTACAGATACCGCGGGAAGGCGGGATCTTATTCACATGCGGTTAAGCAATACTACAGCCTTTATTAGATACAACGGAGCTAATCATGGCTCAGATTATACCAGATTAGACGATTGGGTGGTTAAGTTGGAAGAGTGGCAAAAAGAGGGCTTGCAAAATGTTTACTTTTTTGTGCATCAAAATGTAGAAGAAGCTTCCCCATTACTTTCAGCATATTTTATAGAGAAATTCAATAAAAGATTTAAAACAGATATACAAATACCTAACACTTTAAAATAAAATGAAACAGCAAGAAGTAGCAGTAACCGTAGATAGCGTAGTTTTTTGTAACGCCAATAATAAGTTTAAGGTTTTACTCATAAAAAGAAGAAACGATCCTTTTGAGGGCCGGTGGGCATTACCTGGAGGATTTATTGATGAAAATGAAGATTTGATTACAGCAGCAAAACGAGAACTGAAGGAAGAAACAGGAGTGATTGTGAACACTATGGAGCAGGTGAGAGCTTTTGGAAAGCCGGGCCGCGATCCCAGGGGTAGAACTATTTCTATAGCTTTTGTGAGCAGGATTTTTGAGGAAGCAAAACTTAAGGCCGGTGATGATGCTGCAGAAGCCTCCTGGGTAAATATAGATCATTTGCCTCAGCTTGCATTTGATCACGCTGAAATTATTGAAGCCGCCAAAAACTACTTATAGTTTTTTTAATTTTATAGCCTTATTTTTTGTAAAAACAATAAAATACAAGGTACATATTAGGAAGCCGGTAAAACTTTAAAAAGCTTTTACCGGCTCATTTTTAATAGCTATTTTTAAAAGAAAAAAATGAGATTTCATACTAGAAAATGGATTAAACCAGAAGATTTAAACCCAAACGGTACTTTGTTTGGAGGTAAACTATTAGCATGGATAGATGAAGAATGCGCTCTATATAGTATTATTCAATTAGAAAACTCTAAATGTGTTACCAAGTATATGAGTGAAATTAATTTTCAGAATTCAGCTAGACAGGGCGACATTGTAGAAATAGGAATAGAAGTACTAAAATTTGGAACTTCTTCTTTAACATTAAAATGTGAGGTTAGAAACAAAATGACCCGTTCTACAATAATTACTATAGACAAGGTAATTATGGTTACTTTAGATGAAGACGGTAAACCAACACCTCACGGCAAAACTAAGGTAGAATTTGTGAAAGACAGGCTTCAGGATAGAGCTTAAATCTTCTCACAAAACAGTACGATTTTGTCGTTATTTATGTTGGTGGTGAAAAATACATAATTTTTACCGCCATCTTTTATTTTAAATTTTTTTCTAAGTAAAGCCACGCTTTCTGGGAAATTTCTAAGACTAATATTGGCCTGATAATCCTTAAATTTTTTCTTTAGCGAAGATGGTTTATATATCTGTAAATCAAGTATTTTAAATTTTCTTCCAGGAAAATTAATTTGCCTATCTGAAGTATATAAATGTGAATTGGGATGAAGTTTTGAAATATGGGTTTTTACAGCAAGCTCTTCAAATAAACCGCTTTTCATTATGGCCGCATTAGGTTCATAGAGAAAGCTTTGTGGTTGTGAGTAACTAATTCCAATTTTAGTACTATTAAAAGTTCCGGTAAATTCTTCTGTTTTGTTTTTTGTGAAATTCAATGTTTTTATTTTCGGCGAAGAAGTTGTCTCTTTCGTTAAAAGCCATAATAATTCTTTCACTTCATTATCTACGGCTATAATATGAATTTCTTTTACAAATTTTAATTCTGAAATACCTGCTTGTAAATCGAGTAGTGGGGAGGTTTTAATAAGAATTACGTCTGATTTACTAAAGAGTAAATCGAGGTTCTCTGGAATGTTGGGCAAACAATCTGCTAGTTTAAACACCTTGCCGCCGTGGTTATCCCGCCGGGAAGAATCTGCATAGATACCATCGAATTTTAAATTACTCCTCTGAAGAAAATCTATACTATTTTGGTTTATAAAGTGAATATTTTTACAGCCCAAATGTTTCAGGTTGTGTATGGCAATTTCTGATAATTGTGGGTTTATTTCACAATGAAATACTTCTTTAAAGTTTTTGGCAAAATAAAAATCGTCTATTCCCAGTCCGCCGGTTAAATCTATTAAACACTCACCATTTAAAAGCGAAGCTTTATAGTTTGCAGTTATTTCAGAAGAAGTTTGCTCTATATTTACCTTTGGAGGATAAAATATATTGGTTTCCTTAAACCAGTTGGGCAGTTTTTTCTTTGCTTTTTGTAATCCTGTTAGTTGTTGCGCCAATTCCGAAGAAGAAATTTGTGGAAAAGGGCTTTTACGTAGCGCTAATTCCGCCGGTGTTTTTTTTAGGTTTTCCCTTAAAAACTTCTGTACTTCGGGATCTAGTAAAGCTCTATTCAAAAGAAAAGGTTTAAAGGTCGCGAGTAAGTCGTTTTACGATCTTGTACTCACTTAAAGATTCTTTAGCAATTACTTTTAAAGCTGTATAAAAAGGAACGGCCACTACCATTCCGGCAATTCCAAATATAATTCCGGCTATTAAAATAATAAGAAAAATTTCTAATGGATGCGATTTTACGCTGGCACCAAAAATCATTGGCTGTGAGATCATATTATCTATAAGCTGGCAAATAGCATAGCCTAACATAATATACCCCAATTTTGGTAAAATAATTAATTGAAAATCTGCGCCCAGGTTACTTGAAATTACAAAAAGAGCCATTAAAATCCCGGCAAACAGCGGCCCTAAATAGGGAACCAGGTTAAGAAAGGCACAAATAAAAGCGATCGCTATGGGATTGTTGATTTCAAAAACACTAAGCAGAATAGCGTAGAGTACGAATAAAACCGTAATCTGCAATGTTAGTCCTACAAAATATCTGGATAATAGGATTTTAATTTTATTGAAGACACGCTGAAATTTTTGCTCATCTCCGCGGTTAGCAAAAACCAGTATACTATTTAGCATTAACTTACTGTCTTTAAGCAGAAAGAAGGAGATAAAAAGTATAGAGAACAACGCGATTAAAGTTGCCCCCAAAATGCTAAAAACATTGTTTAAAAGCCGTGGAACGGCACTAATATCAAAGTTCCTAATAAATTCACTTTGTTTAAGGCCTTCCACTAAGTTAATTTCTTCTACGCCCAAATAATTGTTTACCTGGTTGTTAAGCTCGTTAAGGTCGCTTCTAAAAGCTTCCATGTCTATACGACTTAAATACTGACTTTGCTCAATAACAATGGGTACAAAAACGAGTATGATACCGGCAAAAATAGCGAGCACTAGAATAAGCACCAGAACCACTGAAAGTCGGTTTGGAATTTTTAGGCGCTGTTTTAAAAAAATAACCACCGGGCGACCTACCAGCGAAATTACCGCTGCGATGGCAATGTACACCAGCACCGATTGGATTTCATATAAAAAATAGAGTAAAAGAATAATGCCAACCATTATTCCCGCAGCCCTTAAAATTCCTAATGTAATTGATTTTGAATTCACGTGGTAAATATATTATTTCTTACTGAATGCAGATATTGTTTTCGATATTTCATATAAGGCTATTCCTGCGGCCTGGGCAACATTCATACTGCTGTTTTGACCAAACATATTGATGTGTAGGTGTTTATCTGAAATTTTCAGCAGCTCATTATTTATTCCTGAAGCTTCATTTCCCAGTATCAGAATAATATTTTTCTTAGCTCTTTTATACTTAAAACTATTTATAGGTTTACTCACTGAAGTAATTTCCAGGGAAATTATTTCAGCATTTGCCTTAGATTGTTTAATAAAACCAAGAACATCTTCTGTAAACTCATGTTGTACTGTTTTGTGTGTATTTCTGGAGGTTTTTTGAAGCCTTCTACTGTTAAGCTTTGGTTCAATACCCGAAAAAATGATTTTTTCAATATTAAATGCATCGGCAAGCCTAAAGATGCTACCAATATTTGCTTCTCCCGAAATACTGTCAAGTACCAGGCTTATAGGAAAATTTTCCTTAGTAAACTTTTCGTCGAAATGAGAGAGTTGTTCCATTAATTTTCAAAAACGTATTTTAAAATGTTTGCTCCCATTTGTAATGCTTTTAACCGCACCTCTTCAGGATCATTATGAACTTGTTGGCTTTCCCAGCCATCACCAAGATCACTTTCTACTGTAAATAACAAGATTAACCTATCTTCATTGAAAATTCCAAAAGCCTGTGGCGGTTTATTATCGTGCTCATGAATTTTAGGTAAACCACCGGGAAAGTTATAGGCACTAGAAAATATTGGGTGACTTGCTGGTAACTCTTCCAGTTTTTTTTCAGGAAAAATTTTCGCCAATTCTTTTTCCAAATATTGCTGCATCCCATAATTATCGTCTATATGCAGAAAACCACCGCTTAAAAGGTAATTTCTAAGGTTCATGGCTTCTTCCTCATTAAAAATCACATTCCCATGCCCGGTCATATGCACAAAAGGATATTGAAAGATGTCTGAACTTGCCGGAGTAACAGTAACGGGTTTGGGGTTTATACCGGTGCCAACATTATTATTGGAAAATGTAATTAAATTGGGGAGAGATGTTGGGTTAGCATACCAGTCGCCCCCTCCATTATACTTTAAAACTGCAATTTCCTGTGCTTTTGTAGATTGGAAAAAAACAAGGAATATGAAAATTGGAGTATATTTTTTAAAACTCAACATATTTGTAAAAGTATCAATAAAAATGAGTTGTAAAAATTAATCCTGATTAATAAGTGCAATAGTATGGCAGGCTACAATAGCCGCAGTCTCGGTTCTTAATCGGCTTTCGCCTAAACTTACAGGAAGCCATTGTTTTTCTAGAGCCTGTTTTATTTCTTTAGCGGAAAAATCGCCTTCAGGACCAATAAGTATGGTGATTTTTTCTTTGGGTTTAGCCTTGTTTTTTAAAGAAACACGGGGAATATCCTCTTCACAATGCGCAATAAATTTTTGCCCTTCAGATTCAAGATTAATATACTCTGAAAAACTAATCACTTCGTTAAGTACAGGTAATCTATAATGCAAAGATTGTTTCATCGCACTTTGTAATACACGTTCGTAACGATCTGGTTTTATAGTTTTCCTTTCACTATGATCACAAATTATAGGCGTTATTTCGTCTATACCAATTTCTGTAGCTTTCTCCAGGAACCATTCATACCTGTCATTCATTTTTGTAGGTGCTACAACCAGGTGCAGGTGATGAGTTTTAACAGGTGCTTCTTCGAGCTTATTGATTTTTGCCAAACACTGTTTTGGATTGGCTTCAATTATTTCACAGGTAAATAAAAAACCTTTTCCATTAGTTACCTTTAAAATATCGCCTTCGCTTTTACGCAAAACTTTTGCTATATGCCGACTTTCATCTTTTGGAAAAACAATTTGCTTATCGTTTTTTTTAATATTTGGGGTGTAGAAAAGTTGCATAGCCTAAAATTTATAGCGTGCCTGGGCCGTGGTGGAAAAATCGGAAAAATCCCGGTTCAAATATTTATAATGGCCAGCTATGGCAATCATTGCCGCATTATCTGTTGTATATTCAAACTTAGGGATAAAACAATTCCAGCCATATTTTTTTTCGGCTTCAACCAGGGCATTTCTAATACCACTATTTGCCGAAACACCACCGGCAATCGCAATTTGATTGATTCCGGTTTGTTTTACCGCTTTTTTAAGTTTATCCATTAAAATTCTTACAATAGAAAACTGAATAGAAGCGCAAATATCTTTTAAATTTTCATCAATAAAATCTGGATTTTCTTTGGTTTGTTTCTGCACAAAATAGAGTACCGAGGTTTTAAACCCGCTAAAACTAAAATTTAAATCAGGTACTTTTGGATTAGGAAAAGGAAAGGCTTTTGGATTCCCTTCCTTTGCATATTTATCTATTAAGGGGCCACCGGGATAGGGAAGCCCTAAAATTTTGGCGCTTTTATCAAAAGCTTCGCCAACAGCATCATCTGTAGTTTCCCCAATTACTTCCATCTCGAAATAATTAGAAACTTTCACAATTTGAGTATGCCCGCCACTTATGGTTAAAGCCAGAAAAGGGAAATCTGGCTTTTTATAGTTTTCTTCCTCTATAAAGTGTGCCAAAATATGCGCCTGCATATGGTTTACCTCAATAAGCGGAACTCCTAAGCCCAGGGATAAAGATTTAGCGAAAGAGGTTCCAACAAGTAATGAACCCATTAGTCCCGGCCCACGTGTAAATGCAATTGCAGATATATCTTTTTTGCCGATATTTGCCCTGGCTATGGCCTGGTGAATCACGGGAACTATGTTTTGCTGGTGTGCCCTGGAAGCAAGTTCCGGTACCACGCCTCCGTATTGTTGGTGTACTTCTTGAGTAGCAACAATGTTAGATAGTATTTTTCCGTTATGTATTACAGCTGCTGCTGTATCGTCGCAGGAAGACTCGATCCCTAATATGTAAATATTTTGTGAAGCCATTAAGAAATAAGGGGCATAGAAATTGTTAATATTGTGTACAAAGTTAAAATATAAAAGCGTATCAAAAAATTCTGGAAAATATTAACTAGAACAGTGGTTGCGCTGCTTTTGCTTTTTGTCATTATTTTGATAATCTTCTCTATTCCTGCCGTACAAACAGGAGTAGCCAACCGTATTACTGCATCTATCAACGAAAAAAACAATGTTGATATTTCTATAGACCGGGTAAGCTTAACCTATTTTGGCAAAGTGAAAATTAACGGAATTTATATTGAAGACCATCATAAAGATACCTTAATTTTTTCTGAAGAATTGCGCACTTCGCTCCCCGGTGTTTCTAACCTGCTTAGCAATAATCCAAATTTAGGAAATACTTATTTGGAGGGTTTAAAGCTTAAAATGCGTCGATATAAAGGAGAGGACAGGGATAATCTTGGGAAATTTATCCAAAAACTGAGTAAGAAACCTTCTGGAGATTCTATTCCATTTCAGTTGTTTATGGATAGGGTTGAAATTTCTGATGCTCATTATAGTTTTATCAATGAAGATAGTGACAATCCTGAATTTGTAAGTCTTGATAGTTTAAATATTTACGCAAAAGACTTAAAGATAAAAGGTCCGGAGATTAGTGTAATCATTGAAAGATTAAAAGCAAAGGAAAAACGCGGATTAAATATAGATAATCTAAGCACGCGTTTCTTATATAGCCCTAAACAAATGGTTTTTGATGACCTTATGATTCAAACACCCCAGTCTTTAGTTAACGCTGATCTTGAGTTTAATTATAAAATTGAAGATTTTTCTGATTTTGAAAACAAGGTGCAAATAACCGGTACTTTTACTGAAAGTGTAGTTTCCAGTACAGATTTAAGGGCTTTTTATAACGAATTTGGAAAGAATCAGTTGATCCAATTAGATACCGATTTTATAGGTACACTAAATAACTTCCAGCTTCCCAATGTTCGGTTAACCGGTATGGACCGTAGTACACTTCGTGGAAATGTTAACATTCAAGGTGCCTTTTCCAAGAATGGGGAAGATTTTGAGCTCACCGGGGATTTTTCAAATTTCACCACGAATTATTACGATCTGGTTAATTTACTGCCAGGGGACTTAAGGGGGAAGCTTCCTGAAACCTTGCGTGAATTTGGCAACTTGAGGATGCAAGGTAATGCTATTGTTACTAATGCTAATTTGGATGCCGATGTGCGTATAAATACACAACTGGGCTCGGCTGAAGCAGATGTTGTTTTACGCGGATTTAATAATTCACAAGACGTAATCTATACAGGAAAACTTATTTTTAAGGAGGTTAATATTGGAAAACTTGCCAATAACGCAAACCTTGGAAAAACAAGTTTTAACCTGGATATAGATGGAACCGGCTTTAACGCCGAGACCCTGGATGCTGAGCTAAAAGGACAAATATCCAAACTACAATTTAATAATTATACCTACCAGGGAATTAGGGTGATAGGTAATCTTAGAAACCCTGTTTTTAATGGTTTATTAATGGCCAACGACCCTAATTTAAAAATGGAGTTTAACGGTTTGGCAGACCTTTCTGAAGATATCAATAATTACGATTTTGAAGCTTCTGTTGGATATGCGAATTTAAACGCCCTAAACTTTGTTACCCGCGATAGCCTCTCTATTTTTAAAGGAGATGTTATTATGAATATGAAGGGTACAAGTATAGATGATGCCTTTGGTGAAATATTGTTGCTTAATACTTCCTACCAGAATCAAAACGATCTTTATTATTTTGATAATTTCAGTATTACTTCCAGTTTTGAAGGGCCCGAAAGAACCTTAAGTATAAATTCGCATGATGTGATTAGTGGTGAAATTAAAGGAGATTTTATTCTTTCTGAAATAAGGCCTTTAATTGAAAACTCTTTGGGGAGTATTTATACTAATTATAAGCCCCGCACCATCACTAATAATCAATACCTGGAATTTGATTTTGATATTTATAATAAAATTGTTGAAGTATTTTACCCGGAAATAAACCTGGCACCAAATACCTTTATTCGCGGCCACCTGGCTTCAGATGAATCTGAATTTAAAGTAAACTTTCGTTCTCCTAAAATAGATCTCTTTGGAAATATGATGGAGACGGTAAACTTAAATGTAGATAATACCAACCCTATTTACAATACTTATTTTGAAGCTGATAGTGTTTCAACCGGATTATATAATTTTTCAGAATTCAGTTTTATTAATGTAACCCAAAGGGATACTCTTTTTATTAGATCTGAATTCCAGGGAGGCAGAAATAATGAAGATGTTTTTAATGTAAACCTCTTTCATACTATTAATGAGAATAACAAATCGGTAATAGGAATTCAGCGATCAGACCTTACTTTTAAAAATAATACCTGGTACTTGAATGAAGAGGGCAATAAAAGTAATAAGATTGTTTTCGATCTTGATTTTAAGGACATTACAATAGATTCTTTGGTGATGAGTCATAAGAACGAAGAGATTAGGTTAAGTGGGGAAATGCGGGATACTACCTATAAAGATTTCAAAATGGAATTTGAAAATGTAGATATAGGTAAGCTTACGCCACATATAGATAGCCTTCGTCTTGCCGGAACTTTAAATGGTAAACTCGATTTATTACAGGAAGATGGAGCCTATTATCCAAATACAGCTTTAAATATAGATTCCTTAGATATTAATGATAACCTTTTGGGAAATTTTGTTCTAAATGTAGAAGGAAATGAAACGCTTACTAATTACGATGTAAATGCCAATTTAAAAAAAGATGGCCACGTATCCTTAAATGCCATTGGAAATATAGATGTTAGTGAAAGTGAACCCACAATCGACCTGGGGGTCACATTAGAGGATTTAAACCTGGCTGCTTTTAGTCCTTTAGGGCGTGACGTGATTAGTGATATAAGGGGAGTAGCCACGGGAGATGCAAAAGTTACCGGAAATTATAAAAATCCAGATTTTTCAGGAAGTCTTAGTTTGGACAACGCCGGTTTACGAATTCCTTACCTAAATGTTGATCTTGCTTTTAATGATGCGGCGAAGGTTAATTTAAATGAACAGCAGTTTATTTTTGACGATGTAGAGATTGAAGACACTAAATACCAAACAACGGGTACTCTTAATGGTAGTATAGGACATGAAAATTTTAAGGAATGGAACCTGGATTTAAATATAGATACCAATAGGCTTTTGGTTCTGGATACCGAAGGTGATGAGGATGCACTTTACTATGGAACTGCTTTTATTAGCGGAGACGCCAGTATTGCCGGTCCTACAGACCAGTTGGTGATAGATGTTACGGCAAGCACAGAGCGTGGTACGGTTTTTAAAATACCTCTAAGCGATACAGAGTCTGTTGGCGATAACTCATATATTCACTTTTTAAGTCCAGAGGAAAAGGCTGCCAGAGAAGCAGGGCAGACTATAGAATTGCCAGAGGTAACCGGGCTTGAGCTTATTTTTGACCTGGATATTACCAATGATGCTGAAGTTGAAGTAGTGGTAGATCAAACCAGTGGAAGTACCTTAAAAGGTCGCGGCTCCGGAAATTTATTATTGGAAATTAATACCAATGGCAAGTTTAATATGTGGGGGGACTTTGTGGTTTACGAAGGAGTGTATAACTTTAAATACGCCGGACTTGTTCAAAAAGTTTTCAATGTAGAATCTGAGGGGAGTATTAATTGGAATGGTGATCCAACCGAGGCGCAATTAGATGTAAGTGCTATTTATGCCCTTAACGCAAACCCTGCAGTATTGTTAGAAAATCCTTCTATTAACAGGAAAATTCCTGTAGAGGTTATTATTAACCTACAAGGTGAAATAATGCAGCCCGATATTACTTTCGATATCGATTTTCCTAATGCCAGTTCTGTAGTTCGATCAGAATTAGAGTATAGAATGGATGACCGTTCAAGCAAGGAACTCCAGGCCTTATTCCTGGTTACCCAGGGTGCATTTTATAGTGAATTTGGCTTAAGGCAAAATGCTATTACTGGAACACTTGCCGAAAGGGCTTCCAGTATTGTTAATGATATTTTTGCGGGGGATGATGGTAAATTTCAGGTAGGCGTAAATTATGTACAGGGAGATCGTACACCCGATCAACAAACTGTAGATAGGTTTGGTCTCACCCTTTCTACTCAAATTAGTGATAGAGTTATTATAAATGGGCAGGTAGGGGTTCCTATTGGTAGAGTAACCGAATCTATTATAGTTGGCGACCTGGAAATAGATTTCCTTTTAAATGAAGACGGAACCTTAAGGGCCAAGGTTTTTAACCGGGAGAATAATATTCAGTTTATTGGGGAAGAAATCGGGTTTACACAAGGTATTGGATTGTCGTATTCGGTAGATTTTGACACATTTAAGGAGTTGCTTCGAAAAATTGCCAGTACAGAAATTGAGGCTCTAAATGAAGAAATGAAACCAGATTCAGAAACACGTCCTGTAACCCCTGATTACATAAGATTTCCCGACGAAAATTCAAATTAAAAAGAAGCTTTAAAACTTCTTCTTTTTCTTTTAAGATTTCTCCTTAGTTTGTAATTTTAGACAAGAAATAGAAAGATATGACAAAAAAGATAAAACGAATTGGAGTAATGACTTCGGGTGGCGATGCTCCTGGGATGAATGCTGCAATTAGGGCAGTGGTTAGAGCCTGTGCTTATTATCACATAGATTGTGTAGGATTTATGAAGGGCTTTCAGGGAATGATAGATGGCGATTATGTAGAGCTTAATGCCCGTAGTGTTCGCAATATTATTAACCTTGGAGGTACAATACTTAAATCGGCCAGATCTGAAGAGTTTAGAACTAAAGAAGGTCGGGAAAAGGCTGCTAAGCATTTAAAAAAGGCTGAAGTTGACGTTATGATTCTTATTGGTGGTGATGGTACTTTTAAAGGCGGCCAAATATTTAGCGCAGAGCATAACATTCCAATTATTGGTGTCCCCGGAACTATAGATAACGATATTTTTGGAACCCATTATACCATAGGCTATGATACTGCTTTAAATACGGTAATTGACGCTGTAGATAAAATTAGAGATACCGCGAGCTCACATAACAGGTTGTTTTTTGTGGAAGTAATGGGGCGTGATGCCGGTTTTATAGCCTTAAATAGTGGAATTGGAGCCGGTGCTGAAGAAATTCTTATTCCGGAGGAAGATCTTGGTTTAGATCGTTTACTAAATTCCCTGGAGCGTAGTAGGCGTTCGGGAAAAACTTCCAGTATAGTTGTAGTTTCAGAAGGAGATAAAATTGGTAAAAACGTTTTTGAACTGGCAGACTATGTAAAAGAGAATTTACCCTATTATGATGCAAAAGTAACCGTGTTGGGTCATATACAGCGGGGAGGTAGCCCCACTTGTTTTGATCGTGTTTTAGCGAGCAGGTTATGCGTAAAGGCGGTTGAGCTGGCGTTAGACGGGCAACAAGATATTATGGTAGGTATGCTAAATAATGAGGTACAGGCTATTGAATTAAACAAAACTTTACAATCTAAACCAACTATTAATAAAGATTTGCTTCGCATTTCTGATATTTTATCTGTATAAAAAATGAAAACAGTAGCAATTATTGCCCATAACGGTAAGAAGGCAGAAATGGTTCAGTTTTTAAATAACCATAGAGAATCGCTTCAGGCCAAGAATATAAAACTTATTGCCACCGGAACTACCGGTGCAAAAACCGAAAGCGCAGGTTTTGAGGTAGAAAAATTACTTTCAGGACCTCTGGGGGGAGATGCGCAAATAGCTTCCCGAATTGCAGAAGGAAAAGTAGATATGGTAATTTTCTTTAGAGACCCGTTAGACAAGCATCCGCACGAGCCCGATATTTTTATGCTAATGCGCTTATGCGATGTTCACGATATTCCACTAGCAACCAATCCGGCAAGTGCCAGGTTATTAATGCAGGCGTTTTAGATATTATTTTTTCTTAGACAGTTTTGCGATTTTTAAGCTTTGAAAATATCTGACCTAAAGCCTTAGGCATTTAATAGAAATAAGCTTAGTGCTGTTTTTTTCTATAGACAGAACTCAATATACTATCAAGAGATAATTGAGGTCTATTTATCTTAAAATGAAAAACCAGCGTTTTTTTAAAAAGCTCTAAAATAAAATACCTCGTGGCAAGACAACGAGGTATTTTATTATTATGAGTGAAGCCTCACAGTCACGATAATTATCGGTTACCGGGTAAAGCTGTTTATTTTAATTTTACTCTTTTACTGCTATAGCACTAATTTCTACGTTTACAAACTTAGGCAAGTTAGCAACCTCTACAGTTTCCCTGGCAGGGGCAGTTTCAGCATTAAAATAGTTGGCGTAAATCTCATTGATTTTAGCGAAATTATTCATATCGCTTATAAAAATGGAAGTTTTAATTACGTTTTCAAAATCCATTCCGGCTTCAGCGAGAATTGCTTTAAGATTTTCCATCACCCTAATTGTTTCCTTTTGAAGTTCTTCGGTTTCCAATTCACCTGTTTCAGGATTAAGTGCTATTTGTCCTGAAATAAAAAGCATATTTCCGGTTAATACGGCTTGATTATAAGGGCCAATAGGAGCAGGGGCCTGGTTGGTCTTAATTATTTTTTTCATTGTTTGTACTATTTAAAATTTATAATCTTCGATCTGGTTCATTACGTTTATCGTATTTAATATCACTTAAAATAGCCGATTTAATTCCAATAAAGAAATACCAGGATCTACGCTCACTAAAAGGAACCCAGTTAAAACTTAACCTCCAGGTATTTAAATCTCGTTGAAACCTTAGCTGTGTATAAGTAAAACCTAAATCTTTTAAATCGTAACCAGAGGAGGCGCCTACCATCCATTTTGGAGAGAGCTCAACATCTCCCGAAAACATAATAGAATGTGAGGTAATCTCGTTTTGGCGTGCAGAATTATTATAGGTCATGGTATAAGACATTCTTAAATCCCATGGAATTTTATAATTATACCAGTTGTCATTTCGTTCGGGACGATCTTCATCGGCAAATGGGTCTTCCTCTTCGTCATAAAATTTTCCGTCAAGGTCGGTTCCTTTTCCAAAAAGGTCATCACGCCTACCACCACCTCTATAGGTGTCATTATCTATATCGTCCTGATTTTCATCTTCGCCTTCATCTTCAAAATCCTTGCTGGAAAAAGAATACCCAAAACTTACATTGGCGTTGGTAAACCTAAATAAACTTCCACCATTATTAATATTTAATTTATTTGTTCTTTGATTATTATTGTCCAGTGCATAAATATCCATATTTCCCGCAACGTTGATATCCAGTTTATCTCTTACAATGGGAATGCTTCCACGTAGAGCAATAGGTGAGAGTCTTGGTTGCCCTTTTTCTGCAGAAAGGTTATATGCTGTACTCATGCTGAAATTATTCAGCAAAGATATTTTTTCGGGTTCTGTAGCAGTACTGTCTTTAGAACGCACTTTGGCTTCCAGGGTATTACTAATACTTAATCCCAGTGAACTGGAGAACCGGTTGCCGGGAGCTCCATACAATGTTCCACTAAACCTGGAATAATCTACCATATTGGTTTCTAGTGGGTTTGCAGGGTTAATCCGTTCATAAGTATCATAATATTGATCGAATGCAGGGTTTACATTATAACTCACCGAAGGGCGCATAACGTGCCTAATTGCCTGTATTTTTTTGTCTTTTCCGAAGTTTTTTAAACCATATAACGTGGTACCAATGCTGGCTCCAAAATTATAAGTTCGGTAAGAATCAAACCCATTTATAGTATCTATAACCACTTCATCATTAAATTCGTCGTACGACTGTTCAAAAGTTTTAAAAACCCAATTCTCTTCGTAATTAGCATTAGCACTAACACTTAGGTAATTAAATAATTTAAAGTTAGTGGAAACAGGAATAGAGTGTTGGGCACCATAATTGGCATCTTTAAACATTTCGGGTTTGAAGAATAGAGAGTCGGTAGTTCTAATTTGGTTCTCCCCCCGTAAATTATATTGAAAGTTAATATTTTCTATCAATCCCTTTTTAGATCCGGTTTTTGGAGCAAATGGGTAAATACGTGTCATACTTGCCTGTAAGGTAGGTAAACTCATATTTATAGTTTGTGTTCTTGTATTTTGGCTATGTCTGGCAGCGATACTTAAATTCACCTGCGGATCACCTGGGAAAGTTTTACTGTAGGATACCGATGAACTTAAAGAATTGGTTAAGAAATTCCCTGTATTCATTTGGTTTACAGAATTTTGGTAGTAAGTGCTACTTCCTAAATTCACAGATGCATTAAACCTGGAATTTGGATTTGCTTTGGCATCCTGATTGTGCGACCATTGTATATTATATTCTGTTCTTTCTGAATAATCGGGAAAACCACGTTCACTTTGATATTGATTTTCGTAGCGTATCCTAACATTTCCGCGGTAGCGATAACGCTTGGCATAATTACTTTCCAGTCTTACTGCATAACTTCCATTTGTATAATAGTCTCCCAGGGTAAGCAGGTCTACATAATCACTTATGGCAAAATAATATCCCCCGTTTTGCAGAAAATAACCACGCTGGCTATCCCCAAAACTGGGAATAATAAAACCAGAGGTCTCTTCTTCGGTTAAGGGAAAGTAGCCAAAAGGTAATCCCAAAGGGGTAGGAACATCGGCTAGGTACATATTTACAAGGCCGGCTACAATTTTTTTGTCCGGGACAAATTTTATACGTCTTGCATAGAAAAAATAGTCGGGGTTTTCTAAGTCTTCATCGGTGGTAAAACGCACATTTTGCATAAAATACACCGAATCGTTCTCACGTTTGGTGACTTCTCCTTTCACATTAAAACTAGCCTGTTGTGTTCTTGAGTTATATACCAGCGCTCTTTCGGTATCAAAATTAAAGCGAATAGAATCTGGTTCTACGGTTTGATTGCCCTGAACAAAAACCGGTTTTTGAGAATATGCCCCGGTAGAATCGGGAATTCCGTATGCGTAGACTTCATTTTTATCGTTATCTATAATAATTAGGCCTGCGTTAATTTGCATATCGCCATAGATAATTTGGGCTTCATTATAGAGAAACATCCTATTTTCCTTTTGGCTAATGCGCATATAATCTTTAGCCTCATATTTAACGGCATCGGTAATAAGCTGATTTCCTTTTTGTGGAGGTTGTAAGGAATCGCCCAAAATACTATCGGTGGCCTTGATGGTTTGTGCCAGCGGTAATGAATCGCCAACGGTAACAATAGTGTCCCTTTCCTTGGCATCTAAGTTTATTTCGGTATTGTTTCCTATTTCCTGGGCGTTTAAACAAACGAAAGGAAGCAGTATAAATATACAGCAAAAAAGTATGTTAGGTATGTTTGTTTGCAATGCTCTAAGTGCTATTTTTGTAAAGAATGGCTTGCTTTTTGCAAATTCAAAATTACATATATTTTTTCAGCTTAGATTTGAGAATCACTGAAAAAAAGTAATTAAAATAATCAGCACAAATTTAGCGTTACCTTTTTTATGAGAACGAACCTACTTAAACTTTTCGTATTTTTTATATTTTTTCTTGGCAACTCGCAGCATTTACTTGCTATAAACGATACTCCTAGAGATCGTTTTGTAGTTGTTCTTGATGCCGGTCATGGCGGCAAAGATCCGGGTAATACGGGAAATGGCTTTAAGGAAAAGGATATTGCACTTAATATTATTTTAAAAATTGGGGAAGCTTTGGAAAAAAAGGGAGGGATTGAAGTAATTTATACCCGGGATACTGATGTTTTTATCCCTTTAGCTAAAAGAGCCAGAATAGCCAACGAGGCCGATGCCGATCTTTTTGTTTCTGTACATTGTAATGCCCACAACTCCCAGGCCTATGGTACCGAAACTTTTGTATTGGGTTTGCATAAAACCAAAGAAAACTTCGAGGTTGCTAAAAAAGAGAACTCAGTAATCTTTTTAGAGGAAGATTATGAGGTGACCTATGGAGGGTTTAATCCTAATTCTCCCGAATCTTATATAGGAATGGCTTTAATGCAGGAGGAATACCTAAATCAAAGTATACTTTTGGCTGATTTTATCCAGAAAAATTTTACCCATAATTTAAAAAGAAAAGACAGGGGAGTGAAGCAAGCGGGTTTTTTGGTTTTAAAAAACGCTGTGATGCCGAGTGTACTTATAGAAACCGGTTTCCTTACCAATAATCACGAAGGTCCATATTTAAATAGTACTTCAGGTCAAAATAAAATGGCGGCTGCTATTGTAGAAGCTATAGATAAGTATGCCAATAGTATAAATTTATCCAGCTTGCAAAATATAGGTAACTCCTCTATATCCAACTCTAATAATCAGGACGAATTACAGGACGAAGTTTATGAGGGTATAACATTTAAAATTCAATTGGCTGCAGGTTCCAAAAAATTAGAAACCAAAGCATATAACTTTAAAGGCTTACAAAACGTAGAACGCTCCAGGGAAAATGGCTTATACAAATATTATTATGGGGCCACCTCTAACTATACCAGAATTAACGAACTTCATGATAAAGCAAAGCAAAATGGATATCCTTCAAGTTATATTGTAGCTTTTAAAGGTGGGGATAAGATTACAGTTAATGAGGCGTTAAAAACAAAGTAAAATAAGGCTTCTTTTCTATTTTTATTTCTAAATTTGTTTTTATCTTAAAAAAATAGCTTTTGAAATTTACACGTGAAGTAAAAACTGCATTATTAGCAATAATTGCTATCCTCCTACTTATTTTTGGTTATAGTTTCTTAAAAGGTAAGAATCTACTGGAATCCAGTAGAACTTTTCATGCGGTTTATAACGATGTGGAAGGTCTATCACCTTCTTCGGCTGTAACTATAAACGGTTTAAAGGTTGGGCAAGTCACAAAAATTAACTTCCTGGATTCTAAAGGAACCCTTGTTGTAAGCTTTACGGTAGAAAACGACTTTCAGTTTTCCAGGAATAGTACCGCTCAAATTTATGGAGGTAATATTATTGGGGGGAAATCTTTAGCCATAATTCCAGACTACAAAAAGGGGGAGATGGCTAAATCTGGAGATACCTTAAATAGCGAAATTGAAGAAGGTATAATGGAGCTGGTTAATGACAGGTTAACACCGCTTCAGGAAAAGGTTGAAAATACGATAGTTAGTGCAGACTCCCTGGTAACTGCAGTGAATAAAATTTTAAACGACAGTACACGGTACAATATTAGAAATACTTTTAAAGACCTTAATGCTACCGTAGCTTCATTTAAAGTTACTGCCAATACCTTAGAGGGTATTATTGGTGGAAACTCAGATAATA
Organism: Salegentibacter sp. BLCTC; assembly: GCF_015143665.1. Classification (NCBI taxonomy): domain Bacteria; kingdom Pseudomonadati; phylum Bacteroidota; class Flavobacteriia; order Flavobacteriales; family Flavobacteriaceae; genus Salegentibacter; species Salegentibacter sp. BLCTC. The sequence continues at coordinate 124,576 of NZ_WYEW01000001.1, forward strand.
TTAATAGGACTTTTACCAATCTTGATGAAATAACTACCAATTTCAATACTTTTTCAGATAGTTTAACCCAAATGGATATTGGTAAGATTACCAAAGATTTGGAAAAAGTAGTAGCTGATTTTGAGAGTATCTCAGATAAATTAAATAATAAAGAAGGTACTGCAGGTAAATTGATTAATGATGATGCCGTTTATAACAACCTGGATAATGCCACAAAACAGCTAGAACAATTACTGCAAGACGTAAAACTGAATCCTAAACGATATGTCCATTTTTCTGTTTTTGGAAAAAATCCTGAGCCTTATCAGGAGCCTAAAGAAAAGGATTCTATAAAATAAACCATCATGCAAATTATTGCCCAGATCTTATTTTTACTTGCCCTTGTAGCCGGAATCGGATTTTTTATTAGAAATATTCGTAAGTTAATTAGGAATATTAAGTTAGGCAGGGAAGTAGATAGAAGCGACAATAAAGGGGAGCGCTTTGCTAAAATGGCCAGGGTAGCTTTTGGTCAGAGCAAAATGGTGAAAAAACCAATATCAGGTTTTCTTCATGTAATTGTTTATGTAGGTTTTATAATTATAAACATTGAAGTTGTTGAAATTATAATAGATGGATTATTCGGTACACACCGTGTACTTTCATTTATGGGAGGTTTTTATAACATTTTAATTGGCTCTTTTGAAATACTGGCCTTATTAGTCCTTATTGGTGTAATTGTTTTTTGGATAAGACGAAACCTTCTTAATATTTATCGTTTTCTGAGCAGAGAATTAAAAGGTTGGCCCAAGAATGATGCTAATTATATTCTATATTTTGAAATGGTACTTATGGTACTTTTTCTGGTAATGAATGCTACAGATTATCAGCTTCAATTAAATGCTGCGCCACATTACGCCAGCGAAGCCGGAATTACAGGAGCTTTTCCAATTAGTCAATTTTTGCTGCCTATTTTTGAAGGAATGAGTAATGCTACACTCATTATTATTGAGAGAACAGCCTGGTGGTTACATATTTTGGGGATTCTTTTCTTCCTTAATTACCTATACTATTCAAAGCATTTACATATTCTACTTGCTTTTCCAAATGTTTATTTATCAAAACTTCGTCCCCAGGGAGAGATGGATAATTTGCAATCTGTTACCGACGAAGTTAAGCTCATGATGGATCCCGACGCCGATCCTTTTGCAGCTCCAGCTGAAGAAGAAACTAGCGCTGAACCGGAGAAATTCGGTGCTTCAGATGTCTTTGATCTTAATCAGGTACAGCTACTAAATTCCTACACCTGTACAGAATGTGGAAGATGTACTGCCGAATGCCCTGCAAACCAAACCGGTAAAAAACTTTCTCCGCGAAAAATTATGATGGATACCCGGGATAGGCTGGAAGAAGTAGGCGATATTATTAATAAAAAAGGGAAATACGAAGATAACGGTAAGCAATTACTGGACGATTTTATATTGCGTGAAGAGTTATGGGCCTGTACCAGTTGCAATGCCTGTGTAGAAGCCTGCCCAATAGGTATAGATCCTTTATCTATTATTTTAGACATGCGTAGGTATTTAGTTATGGAAGAAAGTGCTGCTCCTAACGAGCTAGCTATTGCCATGACCAATATTGAAAACAACGGTGCTCCCTGGCCTTATAATCAACAGGACAGATTGAATTGGGCCAAAGAGAATTAATAGCTGAAAGAACCGGAAATTTTAAAAACAATTTTTTGAATATTTAGGATAAGAAAAAGTTCTAAGAAAAATTAAAAACATTTAGATATGGCAGAAGCATTAAAAGTACCTACAATGGCCGAGTATATGGCAGCGGGTAAAAAACCTGAAGTATTATTTTGGGTGGGCTGTGCCGGTAGTTTTGATGATAGGGCAAAGAAAATAACTAAAGCTTTTGTAAAACTTTTACATGCAGCAGGGGTAGATTTTGCCGTCTTGGGAACAGAAGAGAGTTGTACCGGAGACCCTGCAAAGCGGGCGGGTAACGAATTTCTTTTTCAAATGCAGGCTGCAACAAATATAGAGGTTCTTAATGGTTACGAAATAGAAAAAGTAGTAACCGCTTGTCCTCACTGCTTTAATACAATAAAAAATGAGTATCCGGCCCTGGGTGGTAATTACGAAGTAATGCACCATACGCAATTTTTAAAAGCTCTTTTAAATGAAGGGAAGTTAAAAGTTGAGGGTGGAAAATTTAAAGGCAAACGTATCACATTTCATGACCCTTGTTATTTAGGGCGTGCCAACGGCGAATATGAAGCTCCACGTGATCTACTTCGAAAGCTGGAAGTAGAACTCGTAGAAATGCGTAAGTGTAAATCTAACGGACTCTGTTGCGGTGCCGGTGGTGGCCAAATGTTTAAAGAGCCGGAACCTGGTAACAAAGATGTAAATATAGAAAGAACCGAGCAGGCTATGGAAGTAAAACCTGAAGTTATTGCTGCTGGTTGTCCCTTTTGTAATACCATGATGACAGATGGGGTAAAAGGGAAAAATAAAGAAGATAGTGTAGCAGTAATGGATGTCGCAGAACTTATTGCTAACGCTCAGGATTTATAGTTAATATTTCCAACAAATAGCTTTGTTCAATTAAGTTAAGCGTTTTAATAGCTGCTGAGCAATATTATACCTCTATTTAGTCTTGCTTACCTTATAGTTTAGACGTCATAATTTTATAAAGTACCTGACGAAAAACAGGGACGCTATTAGATGAATATTTACTTTAATATCCATAAAAGGCCGGCATTGTTTAATCTCAATTATCGAGTAAAAAAATCAAACGTTAAAAGGCATAACTATATTTGAGACATAAGCTAAATCAATTAGTTTTGTGAAAATATAATTTTAGCAATTTATGTTAGTACCATTCGAAAATCTAACCGATTCTTCAAGGGTTTGGATCTACCAGGCAAACCGATCTTTCACCAATGAAGAATTAGAAGAAATACAATCCCGTTTAGACCAATTTGTTACACAATGGACGGCCCATGGAGCCGAATTAAAAGCGGGCTACCTAATTAAATACAAACGTTTTATTGTTCTGGCGCTAGATCAGCAAATAAATGCTGCTTCCGGTTGTTCTATAGATGCTTCTGTGCATTTCATTCAACAATTGGAGAAAGATTATAACGTAGATCTTTTAGATAAAATGAATGTCTCCTATAAACAAGGTGAATTTGTGGCCTATAAAAGCTTATCAGATTTTAGGAAAATGGCCAAACAAAAGGCAGTTTCTCCTAAAACAATAGTCTTTAATAATTTGGTAAACAATAAAGCTGAATTTCTTTCAGATTGGGAAGTTCCTGCTGCAGAAAGTTGGCATAAGCGTTTTCTTAATTGATGAAACCTACATCTAGCCCGAAAATCTTACTTACCACCTGTTTTATTTTTGTCTTCTCTGTGCTATCGGCGCAAAATAATCCTTTGTTCACCACAGATGTGGAGGCTCAAAAAAAATGGGTAGATAGCGTATATAACTCATTGAGCCTTCAGGAGAAAATTGGTCAATTATTTATGATAAGTGTTTCTTCCGGAAGTGGTGAAACTTATATTGAACAAGCCAGGAAATATGTCGAAGAAGGAAATATTGGCGGGGTTATTTTTTCTAAAGGTGGGCCTTTAAGACAGGCTAAATTAACAAATGAGTTTCAGGAAATTGCCAAAACCCCACTGCTTATTGGGATGGATGCCGAATGGGGCCTGGCCATGCGCCTTGATTCTACTTTTGCGCTTCCCTGGAATATGACCCTGGGTGCTATTCAGAATAATAAATTAATTGAAGATGCCGGAGCTTCGATTTCCCGTAATACCAGGCGTTTAGGTGTACACATTAATTTTGCCCCGGTGGTAGATATTAATACCAATTCCAAAAATCCGATTATTGGAAACCGAAGTTTTGGAGAAAATAAAATAAATGTAGCTGAAAAATCCCTTGCTTTTATGCGAGGAATGCATCAGGAAGGGATTTTATCAAGTGCCAAACATTTCCCGGGTCACGGAGATACAGATGCAGATTCCCATAAAATATTACCTACAATTCCTTATTCCAAAGAACGATTGGAGAATATAGAGTTGTACCCTTATTACCCTTTAATTGCACACGGCCTATCCAGTGTAATGGTAGGGCATTTAAACGTGCCGGCGCTTCAGGAAAATAGGAATACGCCATCTTCACTTTCAAAAGCAATAATAACAGATCTTTTAAAAGATCAAATGAATTTTAACGGACTTGTTTTTACCGATGCTTTAAATATGAAAGGTCTTACAAGCAATACCGAACCGGGAGATGCCGAATTAAGGGCCTTTTTAGCCGGTAATGATATGCTTTTAATGCCAGAAAGACTTGAAGTGGCATCAGAAGTATTAATTAATGCTTTTAAGAATAATATTATCACCTCTGAAAGATTGGCACATTCGGTTAAAAAGATACTTCAGGCAAAGTATAAAGTCGGCTTATCTGAGAAAAAAATGGTTCAGGAAAACTTTCTTTCAGAAGAACTCAATACCGTAAGGGATGAAGCTTTACTTGAAAGACTTTTTGAGAACGCTTTAAGCCTAATAAAAAACAACAAAGGTATTTTACCTGTTAAAGAACTTGCCAATACCAGGATTGCCTATGTTAATTTTGGGGATGCCAACGGAAGTCCTTTTTTAAAAGAGCTTAGGAAATATGCAAATGTAGATTGGGTTTCAGCAGTTCACCTCAATGACTTGCAAAATAAACTTACTAGCTATGATTTGGTTATTTTAGGTTATCATAAATCTAATAATAATCCCTGGGCTTCTTATAAATTTTCGGCAGCAGAGCTACATTGGATTCACCAAATAGCCAAAAAAAATAAAACAATCCTTAGCCTGTTTTCGAGTCCGTATGCTTTAAGCGATTTTAGAGGTTTACAGGAATTGGAAGGTATTTTGGTAAACTATCAAAATCACCCGGTAGCACAGCAAAAAGCTGCGCAGTTAATATTTGGAGCCATTGGGGCAAAAGGAAAACTTCCCGTAAGTATTGGCGATAATTTTCCCGAAGGAACCGGTTACCATACAAAAAGTATCCAAAGACTTTCTTATGGTTTACCGGAAAGTGTTGGTTTAAACTCTAACGAATTAAGCAGAATAGACGATATTATAACGGAAGCCATTGATAAAAAAATGACGCCCGGAGCCCAAATTTTAATAGCAAGAAAAGGAAAGGTTGTTTATAATAAAAACTTTGGATATCACACTTACAATAAAAAAACTCCGGTTTCAGACACTTCAATTTACGATCTGGCTTCTTTAACAAAGATACTGGCAACCCTGCCCTTAATTATGGAACAGGAAGAAAATGGAATTGTGAGTTTTGATACAAAATTAGAGGAGATGATGCCTGTCTTTAAAAATTCTAATAAAGCCAATATTAGATTGCAGGATATGTTAATGCATTATGCCAGGTTAAAATCATGGATTCCCTTTCATATAAATACCATAGATAGAAAAACCAGGTTACCCTCTAAAGAATATTTTCAAAAAACGCCTTCTGCTAATTTTAGCACAAAAGTGGCTAATGAGATGTACCTTAGAAATGATATGAAAGATAGTATCATTACTATTATAAGGGATAGTGAGCTAGAAAGAAGATTGGATTACAAATACAGTGATCTACCTTTCCATATTCTTAAATATTATTTAGAAGGCTATTATAATAAATCTTTACATGAACTTACCCAGGAGAAAATCTATAAACCATTGGGAGCTACACATACCGGGTATTTGCCAACAACCAAATTTCCTTTGGAACAAATAGTTCCTACCGAGATAGATAAACTTTGGCGAAGACAGCTCATTCAAGGGGTAGTACATGACCAGGGGGCAGCTCTACAGGGAGGTGTTGGTGGACACGCAGGCCTATTTAGCAATGCCAACGATGTTGCCAAAATAATGCATGTTTTTTTGAATAAAGGGATTTATGGCGGCACAGAATATTTTAAGGCTGAAACCATTTCTAAATTTAATACCTGTTATTATTGTGATCAGGATGTAAGGCGTGGCGTTGGTTTCGACAAACCACAACTGGGAACCTCAGGCCCAACCTGTAATTGTCTTTCTATGGAAAGTTTTGGGCATAGTGGTTTTACCGGTACATTTGCCTGGGCAGACCCTGAAGAAGAAATTGTTTATGTATTTTTGTCTAATAGAACCTTTCCCGATGCGACTAATAGAACATTAATAAGGGAAGATGTAAGATCAAGAATACAGAAAGTGATTTATGAGGCTATAGATTTCTAAGAGATAAATTTTTAAAGTCTAAAGATCCTCGAAAAGTCTTCAAGCTTTGTTTAACTTAATGTCAAAACCAATCGGCTTTGTAAAATATCTCATTTGCCGAATAAACCATCTCAAAATTTAATTTTGGGTTGATTTCATAGAAGAATTATTTTTGTTTCGAAGCAGGCTTCGGGGCATTTAAATCTCGATAATCGAGCAAATTATACTTAATGAAAATAGCCATTGTTTGTTATCCTACCTTTGGTGGTAGTGGAGTGGTAGCTACAGAGCTAGGGTTGGCCCTTGCTAAACGCGGTCACGAAATACATTTTGTTACCTACAGTCAACCTGTTCGTTTAGACCAGTTGTCGGGCAATGTACGATTCCATGAAGTACACGTTCCAGAATACCCGCTTTTCCATTACCAACCTTACGAACTCGCTTTAAGCAGTAAACTGGTAAATGTGGTAAAACAATTCAATATAGAGCTGTTGCATGTGCATTATGCTATTCCGCATGCCTATGCCGGATATATGGCTAAAAAAATGCTTGCAGAAGAAGGCATTAACCTACCTATGGTTACCACGCTTCATGGTACAGATATTACGTTGGTAGGGAATCATCCGTTCTATAAGCCGGCGGTAACCTTTAGCATTAACAATAGTGATGTGGTAACTTCAGTATCTAATAGTTTAAAAGAAGACACCTTAAAATTCTTTAAAATTAAAAATGAAATAAAGGTTGTACCAAACTTTATAGACTGTAGTAAATATGATAAAAAAGAATTCACAGATTGCCAGCGGGAAATGATGGCCGAGAAAAAGGAAAAAATAATTACCCATATTAGTAACTTTAGAAAAGTTAAGCGAATAGATGATGTAATTAAAATCTTTTACAAGATCCAGAAGAGGATTGACGCTAAGCTAATGATGGTAGGGGAAGGCCCCGAAAAAGAAGCGGCTGAAGATTTGGTAGACGAACTAAATATTTCAGACAAAGTGATGTTTTTAGGGCAAAGCCATGAAATAGATAAAATTCTATGCTTTTCAGATTTATTTTTATTGCCTTCAGAAAAAGAGAGCTTTGGGCTTTCGGCTTTAGAAGCTATGGTTAATGGTGTTGCTGTTGTCTCTACAAATACCGGAGGTTTGCCAGAGGTTAATATAGATGGCGTTTCAGGTTATTTAAGTAATGTGGGCGATGTGGAAGAAATGGCTTCCAGGTCTTTAAAAATCCTGGAGAATGATGAAACCCTGGAAAGCTTTAAACAAGGAGCCCGCAAAGTTGCCGAAAAATTTGATATACAAAATATAGTGCCACTTTATGAAGATATTTATAAGAAGGCCTTACAACAAACTGTGGTATAAAAAAAGAGGCCGATTTAAATCGGCCTCTTTTTGATTTCTATCCTTTTGTGTAAAGTGCCTCCTGGTAAACCAGAGAGGTGTTAAATATATTCTATCCAGTAAATACTAGAATTGGTACCTTACCCCAAGTGCTATATCGGGAGAGAAAGGATTTAAAACATCATTATCACTGTATAAACCAAATTCTGGTCTAAAATCTAGAGAAAGTAGTAAAGGAATATCAAAGTTATATTCTAAACCAATGTCCCCTGCAAGAAAAAGGTAAGTTCCATCGTCACCATCTCTGTCATTAAAACGGGTATCATCAACTCCTAAAAGTCCGGCACCGGCACCTACATACCAGTTAAATCCTCCTTCTATATTCCAAACCCACTGGTAAAGTCCGGTAAGTTTAAAAGCATCATAAGCGCTGTTATCTCTCCAACCTAAATCCAATTCTAAACGATTGTTGTTAGTTCCCAGTGCTCGTTGATAAGAAATTTCAGCACCTACACCGTCACCACCACCAAATCTAAGACCTATTGCGTTATCAGAAATACTTTGCGCTTCAGCTTGATTATAAAACGTGGCACCGATTACAAAAACGGCAAGTAAAATTAATTTTTTCATGATTAGCTTTTTTTAATATCGTGGGCAAATTTAAATGTTAAAACAAGATATAAAACGAATCATACGCCAATCTATTGTTAATATTGCTTAAAAATCTGTTAAGTGACTTTGGGAGAATTTCTCTATTTTTATCCACAATTATGAAAGCAAAACTTCACCAATTAGCGCAGGAAATTGAGGGTCAGTTATATGACGATAAAATGTGGCGCTCAATGTATGCAACCGATGCCTCTGTATATCGCGAAATACCTTTAGCTGTATGTTACCCAAAGAACGAAGAGGATTTAAAAACACTTATAAAATTTGCAAGAAACAATAGTACTTCACTAATTCCAAGAACTGCGGGAACCTCTCTGGCAGGACAATGTGTAGGTGACGGAATTGTAGTAGATGTCTCTAAACATTTTACACGAATTTTTCAGGTAGATGAGCAAGCTAAAACGGTAAGTTTGCAACCCGGGGTAATTCGCGACGATTTAAATAGGTATTTAAATCAATTTAATTTGTTTTTTGGCCCCAATACATCAACTTCCAACCGTTGTATGATTGGGGGTATGGTAGGAAACAATTCTAGTGGCACCACCTCTATTAAGTATGGCACAACTAGGGAAAAACTGGTTTCCTTAAAGACAATTTTAAGCGATGGTACCGAAGCTGAGTTTAGGGATATTTCAAAGGAAGAGTTTCAGGAAAAGTTAAAGTTAAAGAACCTGGAAGGTGATATTTACCGAAAGATAAATGAACAACTATCTTCTGAGGAAAATAAAAAAGAACTTATAGCTAAATTCCCTCCTAAGAGCTTACATAGAAGAAATACCGGTTACGCCATAGACGAATTGCTCTATGCCAATGTTTTTTCTGAAGATTCTAACGAGCCATTAAACCTTTGCAAATTGCTTTGCGGAAGTGAAGGTACTTTAGCCTTTACAACCGAAATCACCCTGAAGCTAGATGAGCTTCAACCGCCTCAATCGGCGATGATTGCAGCACACTTTGATAGCATAGAGAATTGTATGCAAGCCGTTGTTCCGGTTATGAAGCACTCGCTGTTTACATGTGAAATGATGGATAAAACCATCTTAGATTGCACAAAACAAAACTTAAAATATAAGGAAAACCGGTTTTTTATTGAAGGTGATCCAAAGGCGATATTAATGCTGGAAATTAGGGCAAATACCGCTGAAGAAGTATTACAGCAAAGCCAGCAGGTTTTAGATACGCTAAAAAATGCCAAATTAAGTTATGCTTACCCCATTTTAATGGGCGAGCAGATAGAATTGGCGATGGAATTAAGAAAAGCCGGCCTCGGACTTCTGGGTAATATCGTAGGAGATAAAAAAGCCGTAGCCTGTATAGAAGATACCGCAGTCGCAATTCCCTATTTGGCCGATTATATCTCAGAATTCGCCCAAATTATGAATAGCTATGGCCAGGATGCCGTGTATTACGCACACGCCGGTGCCGGAGAAATTCATCTACGTCCAATTTTAAATTTAAAGAAATCGGAAGATGTAAAACTCTTTAGAAGTATTACTACCGATGTGGCTAAACTGGTAAAAAAATACAATGGTTCTTTAAGTGGCGAACACGGAGATGGTAGGGTAAGGGCTGAATTTATTGAAATGATGATTGGTTCGCATAACTACGAATTACTTCGCGATATTAAATTCACTTTTGACCCGCATAATATTTTTAACCCGGGAAAAATAACAGATACCGCTCCTATGGATACTTCCCTGAGATATGAAGTAGATAGGAAGGAACCCGAGATTTCTACGCTTATGGATTTTTCGGAAGCGGAGGGTATTTTAAAACTTTCTGAAAAATGTAATGGTAGTGGCGATTGTAGAAAATCGGTTGAAGCGGGAGGTACAATGTGCCCAAGTTATCGTGCTACCAAAGATGAAAAAGATACCACGCGTGCCCGGGCAAATACATTACGGGAATTTTTAACTAATTCAGATAAAAACAATAGGTTTAACCACGAGGAAATAAAAAACGCTTTCGATCTTTGCATTAGTTGTAAGGGCTGTAAAAGCGAATGTCCTTCCAGTGTAGATGTAGCTGCTTTAAAAGCCGAATTTCAGTATCAATATCAAAAAGAGAATGGTAAGAGCTTTAGGAATAAAGCATTTGCCAATAATGCTAAAATGAATGCTTTGGCGTCTAAAACACCGGGACTTGCCAACTTTTTCTTCAAAAATGGGATAACATCAGGTTTAGCTAAAAAAATAATGGGGGTCGCCCCGGAAAGAAGTCTACCTGTTTTGGCTAAAACAAGCCTCTCAAATTATTATTTAAAAAATAAAGAACGCTTTCAAATTAAAAACCCAATTAAAACTGTTTATGTCTTTAATGATGAGTTTACAAATTTTCTGGATTCAGAAATAGGAATTGATGCGTTGGAGCTACTTTACAAGCTTAATTACAGGATAGAAATTATAAAGCACGAAGAAAGTGGCAGGAGTCATATTTCAAAAGGATTTTTAGAAGAAGCAAAGGTTTTTGCCAACAAAAACATAGCTATTTTTAAAGATCTAATATCTGAAAATACGCCATTAATTGGTGTTGAGCCATCGGCTATTTTAACTTTTCGGGATGAATATTTGAGACTGGCCAATGATAAAGAGGAAGCGGAAAAATTGGCAGGCAATACTTTTATCATCGAAGAATTTCTAAAAAAGGAAATTTCTCTGGGTAATATACGTTCAGAGCAGTTTACTTCAGAAGAAAAAACGATAAAAATACATGGACATTGCCACCAAAAAGCATTGTCTAATACTGCGGTGAGTTTTGATATACTTAATCTTCCAAAAAACTTTAAAGTGAGTATAATCCCATCAGGATGTTGTGGGATGGCAGGTTCTTTCGGTTATGAGAAAGAACATTATGAGGTAAGTATGAGTATAGGGGAGCAAAGCTTATTCCCCGCAGTGAGAAAAGCCGATCAACAAACGCTAATTTCAGCTAACGGAACAAGTTGTAGGCATCAGATATTTGATGGAACAAAACGCCAGGCAAAGCACCCGGTGAGTATTTTAAAGGAGGCTTTGGTTTAATCTCTCTTCAAAATAGTTACAGCCGCTACCAGATGTTTTGGTAGCGGTTTTAAATTTTTGAAATAGGTAAGGTTCCATTTTTCATTTTCGTACTCAAGTGCACTAAGATTTTCTACCCAATCGCCCGAGTTTAAATATAGGCAGGTTCCTTTTTTGGTAGTTTTTCTTATAATTTTAGGTTGGTGAATATGGCCGCATATCACATATTTGTATCCTTGCTCAATAGCCAGATCTGAGACTGTTTTTTCAAAACTAGCTATAAATTTCCCGGCATTTTTAACACTGTTTTTAATCTTTTTAGAGAGAGAATATTTCTTTTTACCCATCTTTAGTAGAATATGGTTCAATAATCGGTTCACTAAAATCAATAAATCGTAACCCCAGCCACCAAGTTTAGCGATCCATTTTGCATTTTGAATTCCGGCATCAAAAACATCACCGTGAAAAAACCAGGCTTCCTTCCCATCTAAGTTTAAAACTAATTTATCGGTAATTTGTAGTTTTCCAATTTGTGTATCACTAAATTTTCTTAAAAACTCGTCGTGATTCCCCGTGATATAGACAACCTCTGTTCCCTGACTATTAAGATCAATAATCTTTTTAATTACTTCTAAATGTGATTTTGGGAAGTAACTTTTTCTAAATTGCCAAATGTCAATAAAATCTCCGTTAAGAATAAGTTTTTTAGGTTGAATGCTTTCCAGGTATTCGCAAAGCTCTGCCGCATGAGCACCAAAAGTACCCAAATGAACATCTGATATTACTACTATTTCTGGTTTTCTCTTTTTAAGCAATGTGATGTATATCTTTGCATACAAATAACCAAAAAACAGTAGTTTATTAGCTTCAATTAATTTTATAGAATATTTACCAAATCATTAATATGTGAGTTATTTGTTATGTTAATATTAATGAAGATACATTTTTAAATATTGGCTGAAAAAATTACATTTGTTCAAAATCAAAAAAATGGCAGGAAATTCCTTCGGAAAACTATTTAAACTTACCACATTTGGAGAGTCTCACGGAGAGGCAATTGGCGGAATTATAGACGGATGTCCTGCGGGAATTCAGTTAGATACAGAAAAAATACAAACTGAACTTAACAGAAGAAAGCCTGGACAATCGGCTATTGTAACACAAAGAAAGGAACCAGATACCGTAGAGTTCTATTCCGGGATTTTTGAAGGAAAAACTACGGGTACTCCTATTGGCTTTGTTATTAAAAATGCCAATCAAAAATCTAAAGACTATTCGCATATAAAAGATACATATCGTCCCAGTCACGCCGATTATACCTATGATGAAAAATATGGCGTACGTGACTATAGGGGAGGCGGCAGGTCTTCGGCGCGGGAAACTGCTTGTAGGGTAGTGGCCGGTGCTATAGCAAAACAATTTTTGCATGGCCTGGAATTTACCGCTTATACAGCTTCGGTAGGAAAAATAGGCTTGGAAAAAGATATAAAAGACCTTGATTTATCCCTTATTGAAACCAATGCGGTGCGATGTCCTGATCCTGATTCAGCAGCGAAAATGGAGGCTTATATAAAAGAGATTAAAAAAGACGGCGATACTGTTGGAGGAACCGTACAATGTGTGATTAAAAACGTTCCAAAAGGATTGGGAGAACCTGTTTTTGACAAGCTTCATGCAGAGCTGGGTAAAGCAATGCTTTCTATAAATGCCGTTAAGGGCTTCGAATATGGTAGCGGGTTCGAAGGTACCACCATGAAAGGTAGCGAACATAACGATCTCTTTAATGAAGACGGAAGTACCCAAACGAACCTAAGTGGTGGAATACAGGGCGGAATTTCTAACGGGATGGATATTTATTTTAATGTAGCTTTTAAACCCGTGGCTACTATTATGCAAAAACAAGAAACTATAAACAAACAAGGAGAAAATGTTGAGATGCAGGGAAGAGGAAGACACGATCCCTGTGTGGTACCAAGAGCTGTGCCTATTGTAGAAGCTATGGCAGCACTGGTAATAGCCGATTATTTCCTTCAGAATAAAAGTTCAAAAATTTAATCGATTTAAATCCTGAAATTTATATCCCATGAAGAAACTTGCACTGCACTGGCAGATTTTATTAGGAATGGCAGCAGGGGTTGTATTTGCTCTAATTCTTACCAATTTTAATTGGGGAGCACAGTTTATTGAAGACTGGATAAAACCTTTTGGTAATATTTTTATAAATGCCCTTAAACTTATTGCAGTGCCGCTTATTTTGGCCTCTTTAATAAAAGGAATTTCCGATCTCAAAGATATTTCAAAGCTTTCTAAAATGGGAGCACGTACTATTGGTATTTATATTTTTACCACGATAATAGCGGTTTCTATAGGTCTAACTATGGTGAACCTTATTAAACCGGGAAATGCCATTACTGCCGAAACCCAACAGGATTTAATTACAAGTTACGAAGGAGACGCATCTGGTATAAAAGCCAACGCCGATAAACAAAGAGAATCTGGCCCTTTACAGGCTCTAGAAGATATTGTGCCCAATAATATTTTTGCCGCTGCAGGTGATAATGCTAATATGCTACAGGTTATTTTCTTCGCAATTTTCTTTGGTATAGGACTTATACTTATCCCCGAAAAAACAGCAAAACCGGTAAAGGATTTTTTTGATGGTTTTAATGAAGTAATTTTAAAAATGATTGATTTAATAATGCTAACGGCCCCTTATGGTGTATTTGCATTATTAGCCGCTTTGGTAGTAGAGTCACCAAGCACCGATTTATTTGCAGCCCTTGCCATGTATGGTGTTACTGTACTTTCTGGATTGGCCTTAATGATTGGTTTTTATATTTTACTTGTATGGATAGTTACCAAAAACAAACCCTCTTTTTTTATTAATGGTATTTCCCCTGCCCAATTGCTGGCTTTTTCTACCAGTTCCAGTGCAGCTACACTACCGGTTACTATGGAAAGGGTAGAGGAGCATATGGGGGTTAGCCCCGAGGTTTCCAGTTTTGTGCTACCTATTGGTGCCACTATAAATATGGATGGTACAAGTCTTTACCAGGCCGTTGCTGCAGTTTTTATTGCACAGGCGTTTGGAATGGATCTTAGCTTTGCTGCACAACTTGGAATTATTGCAACAGCTACATTAGCTTCTATTGGTTCTGCAGCCGTGCCCGGAGCAGGAATGGTAATGTTGGTAATTGTACTGGCACAAGCCGGAATCCCGGAAGCAGGACTAGCACTTATTTTTGCCGTAGACCGGCCTCTGGATATGTGCCGAACCACCGTAAATGTTACGGGAGATGCTGCGGTTTCACTTATGGTAGCAAAATCTGTAAATAAAATGGGACCACCTAATGTAAAAGAATGGGATGATAACTATCACCCAAAGAGTAAAGAAGCTAAGGCCAATGTAGAGGAAGAGGAAAAAGTTTAATCAAGAAACTTAGCCTTTAATTCGGGGGTTGGTATCATGCAAGATTCTTTTTTGCCATACCATTTGTAGCGATTATTTGCTATAAAATTGTAAATACTGTCTCGTAGGCCTTCGGGTATAAAGAGCAGATTTTTAAGAAAAGAATAGCCGCCGGAAAGTTCCCTTGAAATTTCGAGGGCAGCGGTAGATTTTCTGTAATAAGCCACTCCCGGATCAATTAAGATTATAGAATCCAGTTCTTCAGGATCCATTCCTCGTTCTGCAACCAGTTTTTTACCCAGTTCACTTTGCAAAGAGGCAAAGCGAAATATATCTTTTTTATCGTGTTTGATTATAAAAGTAACTGCCCCGTTACATAAGTTACAGACGCCATCAAAAAGGATGATTTTTTTATCTTTTGGTAATTCCATATTATTTCTTTTTCATTGCCTGTACTAACTCCAGTTTATCTACATCTACTTGCGTAGTAAACATCCCATAGTTAACCGTGGCTTTTCCTTTTTCTATTTTATCCAGGGTTCCTACAGAACGGCTATCTTTTAATCTAACCCTATCACCAATTTTAGGATCTACCTTTGGCTTGTTGGCTTCCTGTCTCTCTTTCTCTGAAATCTTGGCCTTTTCCTCTTTTTTCTTCTTCCTTATAACCGAAACCTTTTTCTTTACTTCCTGCTGTACTTTCTTCTCTTTCTCCTTCTGTATTTTTCGCTGTTTAGCCGATTCTTTTTTTCGTTTAGAGTTTTCTATTTCCACAAATTTCAGAAATTCGCCAATAAGCTCTTTTTTCTTTTTATTCTGAAAATATTTCTCACTTAATTCGTTCACTTTTTGCCCCATGTAAATAAGTCGCTGGTTACTATCATATAATTCCTGATAGCTTTCCAGTTTTTGCTGAATCCTGGAGTTGGTTTCTTCAAGCTTATCTTTTTCCTGAGCAGCCTTTAGCTCTTTTGTTTTTAAAGAATCTGTTGTTTTTTGAAGTTTTGAACGTTCTTTTTGCAGCTTGGCAATACTTCTGTCAAACCTTATTTTACCTTTTTCTACCTTTTTTCGGGAGCGGTTAATAAGACTATATGGAATTCCATTTTTTTGGGCTACTTCAAAAGTAAACGAACTGCCGGCCTCACCAACCTGAAGTTTAAAAATTGGCTCTAAACTACTGGAATCAAAAAGCATATTGGCATTGCTCATATTTGGCATTTCATTGGCCAGCTTCTTTAAATTGGCGTAATGCGTAGTTAAAATACCAAAAGATTCCTTTTCGTAGAAAACTTCAAGAAAAGTTTCAGCCAGGGCACCACCAAGTTCAGGGTCACTTCCTGTTCCAAATTCATCGATTAAAAAAAGGGTCCTATCATCGCATTTCCGAAGAAAATAATTCATATTTTTCAATCGGTAGCTATACGTGCTCAGATGGTTTTCAATAGATTGGTTGTCTCCAATATCGGTAAGTATTTTTTCAAAAAGACACATTCTACTGTATTCGTGCACCGGTATTAAAATTCCGCTTTGCAACATAACCTGTAACAGGCCTACAGTTTTTAAAGTAATACTTTTTCCTCCTGCATTAGGACCGGAAATAACAATAATTCTATTATCTTTTGAAAGCTCAATACTTTGCGGAAAAGTTTTATCCCCTTTTTTCTTATTGCTTAAATAGAGTAGTGGATGATAGGCATCCTTAAGCTGAATTTCCCGCTCTTTTGTGATTTTTGGAAGTAAACCATTAATCTTTTCAGCATATTTGGCTTTGGCGGCAATAACATCTATTTCACAAAGTAACTCCTGATAATCTATTAAAAGAGGTTTAAAGGGCCTTATTTTATTAGTTAATTCCTTTAGAATTCTCTTTATTTCCTCTTTTTCTTCATACTCAAGATTATTGAGTTCACGGGTATACTGGTAGGTGGCTTCCGGCTGAATGTAAACAATACTTCCGGTTTTGGAATTTCCCAATATTCCACCTTTAACTTTACGCCGGTGCATAGCACTTACGGCCAAAACCCTTACATTTTCTACCACACTCTCCCTAATTTCATCCAAATATCCATAAGAATGATAGGTGCTAAGCGCTTTTGAAAAACTTGAATTAATTTGCCCTTTAACCGAGTTAATAGATCGTCTAAGCGACTGTAATAAAGGAGAGGCATCATCCTTTAATTCCCCAAATTTATCGATTACACGTCCAATATTTTCTACAATCTCTGTTGTATATTCTATTTCTGAAGTAGTCTTGTATAAACTAGGGTAATATTCTTCAAATTTTCGAAAAAATTTAATATGCGTATTTACAGTTTCAGAAAGGTTAGATATTTTCCTGAAACTTCCTACCTCCAAAATAGAATCTTCAATTTCTAAAGTACGAAGTTCATTTTTTATAGTTTCGAAACCGTGATTTGGTATTCTGCTTTCCCTGGTTTTAGAGCTAACATATTCGTTGGTTTGGTGAAGTCCAAAAATAGTCGCGTTTCCCGTTTTATACGGTTTAAGTTTTAAAGCTTTTTCCTTGCCCGGTCCTGTAATGCACAAGTCTGAAATTTGTTGGCAAACAACAGGAAACTCAAGGTCTATAAGGCTTTTTGGTGCAATTTTAATCATAAATAAATTTCCCTACTTTTGAGGCTCTGCAAATTTACTTAATAAAATGAAGGTAGCGATACACCCCAGCTGGAAAAAAGAACTGGCCCAGGAATTTGAAAAGGACTATTTTAAGAATCTTACAAATTTTGTAAGGGAGGAGTATACTAGTAATACCTGTTATCCAAAAGGAAAAGATATCTTCGCTGCTTTTGATCGTGCTACGTTTACCAGTACAAAAGTGGTTATCTTAGGCCAGGATCCTTATCACGGGCCTGGGCAGGCGAACGGGCTCTCTTTTTCGGTTAACGAAGGAATTCCTTTTCCACCTTCTTTGCAAAATATATTTAAGGAAATAGAGAACGATCTGGGCAAACCTGTTCCAAATTCGGGAAATCTTGAACGCTGGGCTAATCAGGGCGTTTTGTTGTTGAATGCAACACTTACTGTTAGGGCCCAACAGGCAGGCTCTCATCAGAAAAAGGGCTGGGAGCTGTTTACCGATAAGGTTATTGAAATTATTTCGGCAGAAAAAGAAAATGTAGTTTTTATGCTTTGGGGGGGATATGCCAAAAAGAAAGGAGCCAAAATTGACTCCTCAAAACATCTTATTTTAACCAGCGGTCATCCTTCACCCTTAAGTGCAAATCGAGGTTACTGGTTTGGTAATAAACATTTTAGCAAAGCAAATACTTATTTGAAGCAAAAGGGAAAAGAACCAATAGATTGGTAAGCTTAAAAGCGGAATCCAACATTTACATTAAATTGACCTACAATGGTAGGTGCATTATCATTGAATAGGTTTCTACCAATACCTGCACCGAGATCCAGGAAAAATCCGCCGCTGGCAACAAATTTACCCCCCACACCAAAACCAAGGGCGAAATCGGTATAATTTTCATATTCATAATAACCGTTTCCGTTTGGTTCACTAATATAGGTTTCATCATATTCTCCGTTGGAAAGCATTCCGAAACCGTGAACATAAAATCCGCGGGCATAATTATCGCCAAAGAAATATTTGTATTTTCCGGTTAAGGATAAATCTTTGGTAAAAGCATCGGCCACATCTTCGCTATCTTTATCTAAAGCCTGAATGAATACTTCTACACCCCAACTGGAATTCTTATCCAAAATTCGTTCATAGTTAAGATCCAGAGCTCCAAAAGCAATCAGGTTTAAGGCACCAATGCTTATTTCATTTTGGGCTATATATATCCCTTTTATCGGGAGTGTTATTGGTAATGGATGAATCTTCTTGCGCGAAAGTGAAGCCTGAGACAAGCAAGAAAAGTGATAAAAATAATTTTTTCATTTAATGGGGGATGAGATATAAATAATGGCTACAAATTATGAATAAATTCAGAAACGGGCATTTTTTTTGAGATTAAATTAAGCTCAAGCAATTTATCCTGAACTTTTTCTATCTCGTTTTCAGATAATTGCTCCTGGCTCCAGGATGTAATTTCCAACCATTTTTTAATATCCTCTAGTTTTTGATCATATTTTTCAGCCAATTTTTCGGCAATCTTGGGAAGATCTTTAAAGCGGTTGGTTTCGTCATTTAATACTTCCAACATGGTTCTTAATCGTTCCGGTTCATTTTTTAAAGATTCGTTTCTGGCGGCAATAACAAAACAGGACCAGGGAGTTGGACAATCTGCCAATCTTCTAAAAATTCGTTTATCTACCAATGGTTTTGTGGTAAAATGTTCCCACATAAAATATTGTGCTTTATCTTCGCTTAAAGCTTTTACCGCACCGTCCAGGTCTTTTACTATCTCAAATTGAAGGTTCTTAGTGTCCCACTCGTGGTTTTGTGCGTTTACATAAGCCATAAGATGTGATCCGCTGCCATTTCTACTAATTGCAGCTTTAGTGTTCTTAAGTTCTTCAACCGATTTATATTTAGAGGCTGCAGCTACGTGAATTCCCCAAATTAAAGGAGTACCAATATAAGTTTGTATAATTTTACTATTATTTCCGGCATGGATATCTTTTATAATTCCTTCAGTTAATATTACAGCGACATCAATTTCACCCGAGCGTAAAGCCTGGTTCATTGCACCAGTGCCTCCGGGGAAATCTTTCCAAATTACATTTAAACCCTTAGCTTCAAAGAGCTTTTCTTCTATACATAAATGCCATGGAAGGTTAAAATGTTCTGGTACCCCACCTACTTTTATCGTTTTCATAAACTGTGTTTTTCCTTTAAATAATTGTAAATCTCATATTGTGAACGCACCGATTTTTCATTTTCTCCTTTTTGCACATATTCATTCTTTTCATCTACATCCTGAATTCTTGCTTTTACGTTATCTTTTAATTGAATATCTAAAATCTCTTTAAATTCCTGTGCTATTTCTTTGTCTAAAATAGGGGAGAGCACCTCAATTCTACGTGAAAGGTTTCTGGACATCCAATCGGCACTGCCATAATACATTTTTCCGTCCCCTCCATTTTCAAAAATATAAATTCTACCGTGCTCCAAAAACCTGTCTACAATACTAGTAATATAAATATTTTCACTTAAACCTTTTATTCCCGGAATTAAACAGCTAAAACCCCTTACAAGCAATCTTATTTCTACACCTGCATTACTGGCTTTGTAAAGTAAATCGATCATTTCAGGATCTTCTAGACTGTTCATCTTGGCGGTAATCTTTGCTTTTTTTCCTTCCCGGGCATTATCAATTTCGTTATAGATAAGTTTTATAAATTCCTGTCGTGTAGAAAAAGGGGAGATCAACAAGTTTTTTTCCCTAGGAATAATAAGCTCTCCCTCCAATACTTTGAACAAGCGCGATAATTCCTTAGCAATTTGTTTATTAGAAGTGAAAATAGCATGATCGCAGTATATTTTAGAGGTTTCACTGTTAAAATTACCGGTGCCTATATATGAATAATTAATAAGCTTATCATCTTCCATACGTTGAACCAGCATAATTTTGGAATGTACTTTAATCTTAGGGTAGGAGTATATTACTTTAGCTCCCTTTTTTTCAAATTTACGTCCCCATACTATATTGTTTTCCTCATCGAACCTGGCTTTTGCTTCTACAAATACGGTCACTTTTTTCTTATTCTCTAAAGCTTTTAATAGCAAACTGGTTAACCTGGATTCATCGGCAACACGATATAAGGAAATTTTAATGGCTATAACCTTTTTGTCGTTTACAGCTTGTTCCAGGAAATTTTCTACATATGAAAAAGACATATATGGGAAATGAACTGCCTGGTCTTTTTTAGAAATTGTCTCAAAATAATTCCTGGAATTAGCTAAAACTTTATGCTCAATTTCCGGTAGTTCTCTAAAGTGTAAATCAGGATTTTTAGTAGGATCGGGGAACGAGAAAAAATCATTAAAATTATGATATTTCCCACCCGGCATCATATCTATTTTTCCAAGATTTAGAAGTTTTCTAAGCCTTTTATGCAAAAAATCGGGCATTTCGGCATCATAAAGCAACCTGGTTGGTTGCCCATCGCTTCTTTGTCCCAGCGAATCATAAATCTTTTCGGCTAATGCACCCTCATAAATATCATCAATATATAACTCGGCATCACGTGAAAGTTTAATTTCATAAACACCTTCTATTTCTTGATCCTGAAACAAGCTGTTTATTTGACTTCTAATAATTTCATCAAGGAAAGTAATAGAGTTCTTTTGGCCGTCGCCTTGTAACTTAACAAACCTACCGCATTTACCTACAGGTATATTAACAATTCCTAGTTTTTCTTTATTGATAAAGTTTACCACAAAATACAGCTCGGCATTTTCTAAAAAGAGCTCATTTTTTCTTGAAATATCTATTATTTGTGGTTTAATATGAGTTACTATCTCTTGCTGAAAATAATTTGCAACAAATTCTCTTTGCAAATCATTAAAATGACCGGCATCCAAAAGATATATATTATTCCTGGCGAGTTCGGGTAAAATTTGTTTTTGGTAAATCTCCCCAAATTTCTGTTGTTGTAGTTTAACTTCTTCAAGAATTTCCCTGGTTATTTTAGAAGGTTTCAAAGCGAGTTTTTTTCGAATACTTTTTTCTACTCGCTTCATTTGCCTAAGTTGGGCCACCCGTACCCTAAAATATTCATCCAGGTTAGAAGAGAAAATAGCTAAAAAACGAATCCGCTCGTAAAGCGGATTGATCTTATCTTCAGCCTCTTGTAAAACTCTTGCATTAAAACTAAGCCAATTAAGGTCTCTATGCCTTAATGGAATTTCCTGTGGTTCCTGCATTATTGATTTCTGGTTTAATCAAAAATACAAATAAGGCTAGAGCATTGTTTTTAATATTGTGTTAAAAACAGTTGCCTACCCCGGTTTCTATTGTATCAACTTCAAATACTAATAAATCTTAGAAATTTAGAAAAATAGATGGTTTAACATGAATAATCTTTCTAAAATTATGGGTTTTCCTCCATTTTAAAAGCAAAGCCTACTAACTACTTTTAATACATCGAATTAAAACTTATTCTAAACTTTTTTATTCGATTCCCTACCAATTGCCCCACACTAAATTTTATGATTAAACACTAATCCAGGTTATTCTGGAACTATTTAACCAATTTATTAACCAAAATTTTAAATTATGAGAAAACTAAAACATTATTTTATGTGCCTGGCGGTATTATCGCTTATCATGGTATCATGTAGTAAAGACGAGAACCCGGCAGTTGCAGATGGTTCAGATGAAGTTGCAACTCTTTCTTTTGGCGCTATAGTTAACGACATGCTTAAAAAGCCGGCTACCAAACAGGCTATGGAAGAAATACCGGAGTGCTCTGATGAAGCCCCAGCTTATGTGCATGTAGTACTTACCGGACCAGAAGATGTTGGTAGTATGGAAAATCCGCTAATGGTAGAAATAAATCCTACACCCGGTGACTATGATGGGGATGGAGAAGATGAATACTTTACAGAATATTCTTCAGATCTGGAGCTTGTTCCGGGGTCTTATAGCCTGGAGTATTTTGCAGTATATGACGAGAATGATAACTTAATTTGGATAGCACCGGCAGCAGGCAGTGAAATGGAAGATTGGGTAGATATGGCGTTGCCCATGGACATCGAGCTAGGTGCCGGGGTTAAAAAATATGTAGACGTAACTGTACTGTGCTTTGACGACCGTATGGTAAACCTATATGGATACCTATTCTTTGATTTAGAGGGGGTTGAGGCCATAGAGCTGTGTATTTTTGGTAACTGGTGTGATGAAAGCGGAAGACATTATGTAGCCGATTATTCTGTAAATATTTGGGCAGGAACCGACAATACTGGCAGTGTTTTGTATACCGGAGAAAACGATGTACTAACCAATGATGCCGGTGAAGAATATTCCGATCCTTTATGTATCTTTTTACCAGATAGTGCAGAACAGGATGATTACTATATTGAAATTTCAATAGACGGTGAAATTGTTCGCCAGGGTACGTTTACTGATAGTGATGTAAAAGAATTATTTGATGGAGAAGATGCCGTAGATTATTACCATTTCTTTGCTGGTTGTAGTTCAGCTGATACTCCAGATATTTTTCAGGATAATGGTAATGGAGGTCCACCACCTGTTATAGATGAAGATACCGAGATTTATATTTACTTTGATTCTTCAGGATCCATGAATAGTACCTTAGCACCTTTACAAACAATGAGAAATACACTGCTAAAAGATGCGTTATTACCACTTTATGGAAATGATGAAGACGAATACGATGCCAAAGTACGTGTGATTGAGAATGGTACAGAACGTACCTTCAATATGCTTAATATTGAAGGCGATACTCCCGATGGTAATGTTATTGCCATAGTATTCCAGGATGAGGCAGAAACCGTTTACCATAGTGGTCAGGCTATATGGGATGAAAACTCAACACGAACTCCTACATTCGATAGCGATATGTCAACCTTTCGTGGAAGATTAGCTTCATTTCCAATGAACTACTACCGTGGCATAATCTTCCAGGTAAATACAACCGGCCACCCGGCATTTGATAACTTTGAAGAGCTGGTTCATGCTGTAGAAGATGGTACCGGAAATTATAGTGGAGCCAATGGTTTATCAGACAGGAATGAATTGGCGTATGTGTATGAAATAAACGGAGGAGATACGGCTCAATATTATACCGATCTCCTAGTGCAAACTTTGCAAGATTTAGGCTATGATTTATAGGTTAAATTAGTTACTATTTAATTATGGTTAGGGAAAACCGCTTCATCATAGATATGGAGCGGTTTTTATTTTATCACTAATAAAGCTTACACCCGGAGTTTTAAGTAGAAATAAAGAAACCCAATACTTAGATTTACCTGGTATTTAAATTTACTTTACTAATTGATCTAGAGTGTATTTAATTAAATCGTCTACTGATTTTTTAGGCTCTCTTGAGAAAGTCCCTGCCGCTCGATTAGCTATAACTGCGTTCATGGAAATTGCTTCATGACCTAATAATTTGGATAAACCATAAATGGCTGAAGTTTCCATCTCTAAATTTGTGATCTTTTGATTGTTAAAAGAAAATGAAGTTAATTTCCGGTTCATTTTATCATCCTGCAATGCCAAACGTAAAACTCTACCTTGAGGACCATAAAAGCCAATATTAGTACCCGTAATACCTTTGTGTAAACCCTTACCTTTCATTTTATCAATTAAATCTTTACTTCCGCCTACCACATAAGGTGCAGCTTTTTTAGGAAGCCAATTTAAATGTTTAATAAACGCTTCAGCAAACTCCAGATCCTGAATATGTTCGCTACCGTAGAAATGCAAAAGACCATCAAAACCTATGGCACTTTCACTTATTATAAATTCATCTACAGGAATTCCTTCCTGTATGGAACCGGTAGTACCAATTCTTATAATATCTAAACTCTTAACCTCTTTTTTCAGCTCTCTGGTTTCAAAATCTATATTTACCAGGGCATCTAATTCATTCAAGACAATATCTATATTATCTGGGCCAATACCTGTAGAAATTACGCTTATACGTTTCCCTTTATAATATCCGGTTTGGGTATAAAATTCCCGTTTTTTAACCTTGAATTCAACCTTATCAAAATGTCGGGTAACTCTTTCTACCCGGTCTGGATCTCCTACCGTAATCACGGTATTTGCAAGATGTTTGGGCAATAAGTTTAAATGGTAGATACTACCATCGGGGTTTTGGATTAATTCTGAAGCTTTAATTGGCATATTATAGTTTTAAAACTTTGTGTGAATCTGAGTCATATAAAAAATCATAAATCTTTGCTCCGCCGTAATATTCATCGTTTATAAGGTCTCGATAAAAATTCTTTTTCTTCGCCAACGCATCAAGGCCATCCTGGGTTAATTTAAGTTTCTCGTTTTCCAGCGTATAGAACATACTTAATTTATTTAATACTCTTTCCATTTGGGAATCACTATACCCATAATAACCCTGATATTGTAAGGCGTACCCCAATAATTGGTTTATAGAGGTTATATGTTGTTGCTCTACTAATTTAAGCACATTTCTTTCTAGCGAATTAATACCGGTCCTGCTATTGGGAAAGCGTTCAATATGTGCTCTAATACAACTGGATAGATATTCAAAGTTAGAACTTTTCTTAATCTGCTGCTTGAGCTTAATAGGGTTATTGCTACAGTACAATTCCCATATTAAACTAGCTATTTCCAAATCCTCTTTATCAAGCTCTATTTTATGGGTAAAATGGTTTAATAAATGTTTTAGAGGTAATTGAGATAGTGGTAAAAGCTCTTCCTCTCCTTTTTGTCTTTTGCTGCAAACCAGATAGAATGGAACATTTGGTTTATTTTCAAGATAGAAGCTTATAGCGGCCAACATGTTGATATGACAAAAAAGATCAAATTCAAACCAGAGTACAACGTGATCATAATCCTGAGCAGCTTTCATTTTGTTTAGCTGAGAGACAAATCGATTTTGGTAATTTTCAGAAGAAATATCATAGGCCTTTTTTAAAAATTTCTGACGTAAATTAATAAATTTATTAGAACCTACTTCTTTAGTGCACGGGCCTTCGCACAATAATTCGCGCCACACAATAGTTTCACCCGAAAGGCCAAGTTCTTTAACTTGTTCAGCTAAACTATCTCCATTAATTATATGTAGGGCTTTATCTAACATAGGAAAAATATAAGTTGGGCAGAAATCAACCTCCAACCCTTTTTACATTGTAACCATCCTTCTTTAAAATCTCCATCACCTTCTCACGATCATCCCCTTGTATAATAATCTCACCATCTTTAGCCGAACCACCCACTCCGCATTTTTTCTTTAATTTCTTTCCAAGTACCACTAAATCTTCATTAGAGCCTTCAAAACCTTTAATAATAGTTACTGTTTTACCTCCACGACCTTTATTGCTAAAATGTGCCTCTAAATATTGGTCCTGGGGCGCTAAAGTTTCTTGAGTTTCATTTTGTTCGTTGCCATCAAAATCATCATTTGTAGAATAAACAAAACCACCCAGATCTTCGAGTCCTAGTTTTTTCTTGGGCATAATTTATTTTTTTAGAAGTCCTATTTCTACCAGCCGTTGATGTAGAAAGTCTCCGGCAGTAATGTCTTCATATTGTTTCGGGTTCTCTTCATCTATACATTGCTCGAGGCAATCCAGCGGCATTTCGCTTCTTGGATGCATAAAAAACGGAATAGAGTACCTTGGATTGCTCCATTCTTCTTTAGGCGGATTTACCACCCTATGAATTGTAGAACGCAGCTTATTATTGGTATGCCTTTCTAACATATCACCAACATTAATAACCAGTTCATCTTCTTGGGGCAAGGCATCAATCCACTCACCGTCTTTTCTTAACACCTGCAGTCCTCCTGTAGAAGCTCCCATAAGTAGAGTGATAAGGTTTATATCTCCATGTGCACCTGCTCTTACAGCTCCTTTAGGTTCTTCGGTAATTGGAGGATAGTGAATTGGCCTTAAAATACTATTGCCATTGCTGGCCCAATAGTCAAAATAATGTTCATCCAGCCCAATATATAAGGCTAAAGCGCGTAAAACGTAAATTCCGGTTTTTTCCAGCATTCGGTAAGCTTCCATTCCTACCTTGTTAAAATCCTGAAGTTCTGTGACCTGAATATTTTCAGGATATTCTTCAGTGAGGTTGGCATCTTTATCTGGCTCCTGACCAAAATGCCAGAATTCTTTCAGATCACCTTCTTTTTTACCTTTAGCGTGTTCTTTGCCAAACGAGATATATCCTCGTTGACCTGCCAGGCCTTCTATTTCATATTTTTTCTTTACTTCCAGGGGAAGTGCGAAAAAACTTTTTACTTCTTTATATAAATTTTCCTCAAGCGCACTGTCAAGGAAATGGTTTTTTAAAGCTACAAAACCAATTTCCTCGTAAGCTTTACCAATTTCATCTACAAATTTTTGCTTTCGTTTCGCATCGCCCGAAATAAAATCGGCCAAATCTACGCTAGGAATATTATTCATTGCCATAATATGCTTTGTTTTAGGTAGTATTACAAACAAAGTTAAATAAAATTACGGGAGTCCCCGAGGCTTTTTATATTTCTTAGCATTTATAATTTTGGTTACATTTGAGAAACAAACAATTGTATGCATCGAAATTCTACAATGAATTCAATCATAAAATTTGATAGAAAAAATCTTTCTTCAGTTCAACTCTTAGATTTATATGCCGCACTTCTAAAGCCCCGATTAATTGAGGAGAAAATGCTTATTTTACTTAGACAGGGAAAAATATCGAAATGGTTTAGTGGTATAGGCCAGGAGGCTATTTCGGTGGGAGTGACAAAAGCTCTAAACCCCGATGAGTATATTTTACCAATGCACCGTAACCTTGGCGTATTTACTAGTAGAAATGTTCCTTTAGACAGGCTTTTTTCCCAATGGCAGGGAAAACAAAACGGGTTTACAAAAGGCCGTGACCGAAGCTTTCATTTTGGTACCCAGGAATATAAGATTGTTGGAATGATCTCGCATTTAGGGCCTCAATTAGGAGTTGCCGATGGTATTGCCCTGGCGCATAAACTAAAAAACGAACACAAACTTACAGCAGTTTTTACCGGAGAAGGGGGGACTAGTGAAGGTGATTTTCATGAAGCGCTTAATATTGCTTCGGTTTGGGATTTACCGGTTATGTTTTGCATAGAAAATAACGGCTACGGACTTTCAACACCTACCACAGAACAATATAGATGTAATCACCTTGCAGATCGTGCCAAAGGTTATGGAATGCAATCTTATATCATTGATGGTAACAATATTATTGATGTTTACAGTAAAGTTTCTGAAATAGCTAAAAGCATTAGGGAAAATCCACGTCCTGTTTTATTGGAGTTTAAAACTTTTAGAATGCGTGGCCACGAAGAAGCCAGTGGAACCAAATACGTACCTGAAGATTTAATGCAGTTCTGGGCACAAAAAGATCCTGTAAACAACTTCCAACAGTTTTTAAAAGAGGAAAAGATTCTAACTGAAGACCAAGAGTCTCAGTTGATCAATACAATTAAAGCTGAGATAGATAGCAACCTAAAGAAAGCTAACGAAGAAACCCCGGTGGAATTCGACGAAACCAACGAATTAAATGATGTTTTTCAAAAGTTTGTTTATCAATCAGTTAAACATAATAAGAAAACAGAAAATATTAGATTTATAGATGCCATAGCGCAGGCTGTAAGACAATCTATGCAGCGACATAACTCACTTGTGTTAATGGGCCAGGATATCGCAGAATATGGCGGTGTTTTTAAAATTACCGAAGGACTTTTAAAAGAATTTGGCAAAGATCGCGTAAGAAATACCCCTATATGCGAATCGGCTGTAGTTGGCACTGCCATGGGCCTGTCTATTAGTGGCATGAAAGCCATGGTAGAAATGCAATTTGGGGATTTTGTTAGTTCCGGCTTTAATCCTATTGTAAATTACCTGGCCAAAAGTAACTATAGATGGAACCAAAATGCCGATGTAGTGATAAGAATGCCCTGTGGAGCAGGAGTAGGGGCAGGCCCTTTTCATAGCCAAACCAATGAAGCCTGGTTTACCAAGGTTCCGGGGTTAAAAGTTATTTATCCGGCTTTTCCATACGACGCTAAGGGACTTTTAAACACCGCGTTTAATGACCCGAATCCCGTCTTATTTTTTGAACATAAATTATTATATAGAAGCATTAGGCAGGAAGTTCCGTTAGATTATTACACATTAGCATTTGAAAAAGCTTCTGTAATAAGAGAAGGGAAAAGTATCACTATTATAACCTATGGAGCCTGTGTTCATTGGGCTTTAGAGGCTATAGAGGATATGCAATTAAATGAGGTTAATTTAATTGACTTAAGGAGTCTTCAGCCTTTAGATAAGGAAACTATTATAAGAGGTGCAAAAAAGACCGGAAAAGTTTTAGTACTTACTGAAGATTCAATGTTTGGAAGCTTAGCTTCAGAAATTTCTGCAATTATTTCAGAAACCTGTTTTGAATATTTAGATGCTCCGGTTATGCGCCTGGGTAGTGCTGAAATGCCTATACCTTTTGCTACAGCATTGGAAGAAGGCTATCTTCCGAAGAAAAAATTAAAAGAAAAGATACAGCAATTAATAGACTATTAATAATATTAAGCTGATAATTGAATGATTTTAAGAATCCTTAACAAGCGCGCTGTTAAAGTATTAATAATCTTTTGTCTCGGTTCTACACCTGCTGTAATTTAGTTTATAACTAATCAAAAATCTAATATTATGATACGTTTAATCGTTATTTTCTTAATTATTGCTCTGGTAGCTGCTATCTTTGGCTTTGGGGGAATTGCAGAAGGTTTTGCTGATATTGCTAAAATTATATTCTATATTTTCCTTGTATTGCTTGTAATCTCTCTGGTAAGCCGATTATTTAGAAGATAAAAACATTTTAAAAAATAACTAAAAATCCAATGTATTGTGTCAGATGTTCATCGGCAAACATTGGGTTTTTACATAAATACCTAATAAACTACTTAAACAACTAATAATGAAGAAGCTATTTATACTTGGTTTTGTAGCCGCACTTTTTGTGGCTTGTGGCCCTAGCAAAACCGCGAAAGAAGCTAGAAAAACTTTTGATGGAAATTGGACACTTACCAGCGTAACTTACCCAAACAGTTCGGGTGAGTTTGATGTAACCTTACTAAATGATGCGAATGCCTCTTGCTTTGAAAATAGTACATGGAACTTTGTTTCCAACAATAATAGAGGGGCATACTCCGTTCAGGGTAGTAATTGCAGCCAGGGACAACGTTATTTTGTTTGGTCTATAGACGAAGAAAATACACCTGAAGGAGTTTATGATTTTTTATTAAAGCCAACGGATGAAGATTATAAATCTACCACTGGAAACCAGGGGTTCCGTATGAATTTAAAATCACTTTCAGAAAACCAAATGACGTGGGAGCAATCTGTAATGTTAGAAGGTTCTCCCTTTGTGATTAGAATGAATTTTTCTAAACTTTAAATAAATTATTATACTATGAAAACGACAATAAATAGAATATTCGCCATTCTCTTTGCTTCAACCCTGCTCTTTAGCTGTGAGGCTACTAAGAATGCAAATAATAAGCAAAAAGGAGCTGTAATTGGCTCAACCGGTGGTGCCGTGATTGGTGGTGTTATAGGAAACAATACCGGCGATGGCAATACGGCATTAGGTGCCATTATTGGTGGTGTTGTAGGTGGAGCTGCCGGAGCCATTATTGGTGATAGAATGGATAAACAAGCCAAAGAAATAGAAGAGGAAATCCCAGGGGCTGAAGTAGAACGTGTAGGAGAAGGTATAAATGTTACTTTTGATGAGAAAAGTGGAGTTTATTTTGATACCGAAAAGTATAATATTAATGCAAAGTCGCAGGCAACATTAAATAAACTTGCCGATATCTTTAAAGAATATCCTGACTCTAATATACTCGTAGAAGGACATACCGATAATACAGGGAGTGAATCTTACAACCTTACCCTTTCAAAAAATAGAGCTCAGGCGGTAACCAACTATCTGGTGAATAACGGTCTAAGCAGTGGTAGGTTTGAAACAAAATGGTATGGAGAATCACAGCCAAAATACGATAATTCAACTACCGAAGGTCGTGCTAAAAACCGCAGGGTAGAGCTAGCAATTGTGGCTAACGAAGAACTTAAAGAAGAAGCGCGAAGAAAAGCTGCTGAACAGAATTAAGCTTTTTAAGTTCCCAAACAACTATTAAATCCCGGAAAAGTCCGGGATTTTTTTATGCTTTTCTTTCAGCTAAGAACCATACTTATCAATAATGAAATTTTTAATTTAATTAGGTTAAAAAAAGAAATAACTAAAAGCTTTTACAACAGCTGCCACAAACAATCATCAAATACTCTGGAAAATGAAATGGGCATTTCGACACCGTTCAATTATTTAGAAAGAAAATATAAAAAATGTAAGCCTTAAAAAGTATTGCCCCAATAATGTTCCCGCAATACAGGGAATATTCTTCTCATTGATTTAAATCTTGATGATAGAGTATATCATCTTATACATTATTGATGTGGAAAGAAAATTATGTAAACAGTTGAAAATCTTTTTGGTAACTTAGGGGAGAATATAGATGAAACCCGTAAAGTGCTTCTCGGCAATATGGGAATATAAGCATTGCAAAAATATTGTATATGCTAGAGTGACTTATAAGAAACAGCCAAAAGCAGGTGAACAGGGCTTTATGTTGAGTTTTGCACCTGGATTTTCGGCACAAAGAATTTTATTGGAATGGTAACAGATTTTAAAGATCTTAATTATTGGGCTATTATTTTAGGAGGTAGTACTGGCCTTGGTTTTGCCACTGCCCGAAAATTAGCCCATCACGGGATGAATATTATCATTATTCATAGAGATAGGAGTGCTGATATTGTTGAAATTGAAGAAGCCTTTGAAGATATTAGAGAACAGGATGTAAAATTTGAAAGTTTTAATGTTGATGCTACTAATGCTGAAAAAAGAGGGAAGCTTATTAAAGAGATTTCCGAAATACTTGGTGAAGAAGGTAAAGTACGAACTTTAGTGCATAGTATTTCTAAGGGAAATCTTAAACCAATGACAGGTGAAGAGCCTACCCTTGGAAATATAGACTTCCAAATTACCATAGATGCAATGGCTATAAGCCTTTACGATTGGACTAAAGCTATTTTCAATTCAGGACTTTTTGCAAAAGATGCCAGGATTATTTCCTTTACCAGTGAGGGGAATAAAAAGGCCTGGGCTAATTATGCAGCTGTTTCAGCGGCTAAAGTTGCCCTGGAGGCCATCACCCGAAGCATTGCCCTGGAATTTGCGCCTCACGGGATTAAAGCAAATTGTATTCAGGCAGGCGTTACCGTTACACGATCTTTTCAAATGATTCCCGGTAACGAAACCTTGCGAGTTCACGCCTTAAAGCACAATCCCTTTAAAAGGCTTACAATCCCAAAAGATGTTGCTAACGTTGTTTATTTATTGAGTAAGGACGAAGCTAGTTGGATTACCGGAACTATTTTACCTGTAAATGGAGGGGAACATTTAAAATAAACTCCTGGGCGAATTATCACAACATGCTAAAAACGTTTTTGGCATCAATTAACATTTGTAAAAATGAAAAGAGAATCCCATTTGTAACTTATTTAGGTGAAAATCTGCCAATTCCATTTAACCTTTTTCATATTGGGAATTTTTCTGCTTTTGCCGTCTCGTTAAATATGTCCTAAAACCAGATTTCTTCATTGTAAAAGCCTTGCCTTATTTGTATCTTGAAGCAACTAATTTAAAACGATTTGATTATGAAGACTGTTGATAAGATGGAAGTGTTGCACAGCCAAAGCGCCGAATTTATTGAAAAAGGTGAAAAAGGTAAATTTTTAAAATTAATCCCCGATACTTTTATTATCAAGGGAGAGGAAAAAGATGGTGCTTTTAATCAGGGGTATGCTATTAGACATATTAATAGACAGGATATTTTGCTTATTGATGTGGTTGAAGAGTCTACGAAAGAAGCTGTAAAAAAACTGATAAACGATGGCTATAAAATAAAAGGAATCTTAATTACCTGCGATGCTATTTTAAAAGATGCATATGCAGACTTAAAAACGATTTCTGAAGATGCCGGTGGTGCCCCAATTTTTGCACATGCGCGTAACAACTTTAAGGACAGTTTCAAAACAAAAGACATCACTGAAAGAAAAGGAGTTCTAAAGGATTTTGGTTTAAAAGTATTTGATCTTCCCGGCAATGGAGGTGCATCTGTGGTTATTTATTCTGAAATTAACGACGGAATGTTATTTCCGGGGGAAGATGCTGAAGGCTCTCCTTATAATTCAGATTTAAATACTTTTAAAAGGCCAAAAATGGATAAATCCAACGACGATTTCGGCTTAGCTGGAAGCTGGAGTGCTTTTGATGAAGAGTTCGCTTACTTATTTCCAAGAAAAGGAAAGCCCGGGTTTAATATTGAAGAAGGTCAACAAACAGATATTTTAAATGCCTTAAGTAAAAATTAATAATAATGTCGTCTCAAAAATAATCCGTAAAATATTTCGCAACACGAGTTCAGAATATTTGAAAGCTTATTTTTCACACGACTTTTTTTGAAAACAGCCATAAATAGGGAAGGAGTGCCTTCTGTAGTTATGGCTGTTTTTATTTACTATTCATTTATAATTAAATAAGTTAGTTCGCACCTATTAAACTTTAGATTTAAGATATAAGATATTGTTAAACGGGCTAACTATTCCTTTAAAATGTAATATTTTAAAGCATAAAAATTAACCAACTATGTCTCAATTAAACGTAACACAAAAACTAATTAAGGAGCATTTACTGAAAGGTGAAATGACTCCCGGAAAGGAAATTGGAATAAAAATAGACCAGGCTTTACTGCAGGATGCAACCGGAACATTGGTACAATTAGAACTGGAAGCCATGGGATTGGATAAAGCACAAACAGAAGTTGCGGTGCAATATGTAGACCACAACCTACTGCAAACTGATTTTAAAAACGCCGATGACCACTTATTCCTGCTTTCAGCCGCGCAAAAATTCGGACTTTGGTATAGCAGACCGGGAAATGGAGTAAGCCACCCTGTACATATGGAACGCTTTGGGAAACCTGGAAAAACAATGGTAGGCTCAGATAGTCACACTCCCGCAGCAGGATCTTTAGGGATGCTGGCCATTGGTACCGGCGGACTGGATGTTGCGGCAGCCATTGCAGGGCAGCCTTATTTTGTGAAAATGCCCAAAGTTTGGGGAGTTAAACTTACCGGGAATTTACCAGATTGGGTGAGTGCAAAAGATGTGATTTTAGAAATGTTACGACGTCATGATGTAAAAGGCGGAGTAGGAAAAGTGATAGAATATTATGGAGATGGCCTTAAGAACTTAAGTGCAATGGATAGGCACGTAATCGCCAATATGGGCGCCGAACTGGGCGCTACTACTACAGTTTTTCCAAGCGATGAGGAAACGAAAAGGTTTCTGAAATCTCAAAAAAGAGAACACGATTGGAGAGAACTAATTGCCGATGAGGGCTGTGAATACGATTTACACGAAGAAATTATTTTAGATGAACTTGTACCATTAATAGCATTGCCTACAAGTCCGGGAAATGTAGTTCCTGTAAGTGAAGTGGCAGGAAAACCCATTAGCCAGGTTGTTATTGGTTCATCAGCCAATCCGGGATTACGCGATTTCTGGATTGCGGGAGCTATGGTAGAAGATAAAGCGGTGAGTAGCGATGTATCTTTTGATATTAATCCAACTTCCCGACAAATAATTCAGAATATGATAGAGAATAAGGCCTTTGCTAATTTGATTAAGGCCGGTGCCCGTTTTCACCAATCGGGTTGTATGGGTTGTATAGGAATGGGCCAGGCTCCTGCATCGGGTACCATTAGTTTACGTACCATGCCCAGAAATTTTCCTGATAGATCGGGAACTAAAGACGATCAGGTTCATTTGTGTAGTCCTGAAACAGCTGCAGCTTCAGCACTAACAGGAAAAATTACCGATCCCAGGGATATGGAAAAGCTTTACAATATGAAATACCCTAAATTTGAATATCCCGAATTTCATATTATTAAGGAAGATATGCTGGTCGCACCACCGGAAGATGGTTCTAAGGTAGAACTTCAAAAAGGACCAAATATTAAATCGCTACCATACATTGAACCAATGCAAGATCATTATAGTGTTCCTGTGATGCTTAAAATGGGTGATAATATTTCTACCGATGAAATTTTAAAAGCAGGGGCAGAGGTGCTGCCTTTTAGAAGTAATCTTCCTGAAATAAGCAAATTTTCGTATACAGTTATTGACGAAACTTTCTATGATCGTGCAATGAAAGCCAAAGGAGAACATGGTGGGCATATTGTAGTGGCAAAAGATAATTATGCACAAGGCTCCAGTAGAGAGCATGCGGCTATTGCCCCAAAATATTTAGGGCAAGTGGCAGTAATAGCTAATAGTTACGCCAGAATTGCCTGGCAGAACTTAGTAAACTTTGGAATTTTGCCTTTAGAGTTTATTGATATTTCAGATTATGAGAAAATTGAACAAGGCGATCAGGTAGTTTTTAAAAATCTTAGGGAAGACATTAAAAACCGAAATAATATTAAGGTGATTGTAAAAAAAGCCAATGGTGAGAAATTAAATTTTGAAACAAAGCATAGTATGAGCGATAGGCAAATTAAAGTACTATTAAAAGGCGGGATTATTAATGAATTTAAAGAACGTATTGAAGCCAACGAACTTGGTGAAGGGCAGGCCCTGGACGCAGAAGAGGCTGATACGAACAAATGAAGATTTCTATTTAACTATTGAAAAATCAGAGGGTAAAAAAAAGGCTATTTGAATAGTTTTCAAATAGCCTGTCCTACATTGAACTGCAAAACCTAATTAATTAGCGTGTGTTTTCATTTGGCTTTTTTTCTTGGCCAATTGCCTATCAAGGTCTCTTACTGTCTCAGCGGTAGCAGCTTCAAAAGAATTTTCGTTAGATTCTGCAAAAATTTGTGGGCCGGGCACACTTAATTTCACATTACATATATAGCCGTTAGGATCTTGACCTTCCTGCTTTTTGAAGTAAACCTCGGCTTTCACAATAAAATCGTATTTTACTTCTAGTTTATCTAATTTCTTTTGTGCGAATTCCTGTAAACTTTCACTTTTTTCTAGTTTTACAAACTGATATATTGCTTCCATAAATTATAATATTTTAGACTACCAAGAAACCCATTATCCATCGATTATACAAACAATTAAGTGATTCTTAGCAAAGCTTTAAGAATCCTTTTAAAACCAAATTATTTATACAATAACTCTAATTTTGCCAGCATTATTTATCATAGATTTAAACTTAAGTAATTGATAAATAGCTGCTCTATAGCATTCTGTAGTCTAATGAATAATTTAAAACTCTTTTAAGATAAAATTGAAGCAAAAGCTTGTAACTTAGGCTAACACATTGATATTAAACATAATGAAACGATATTCACATTATTTATTAATTATTTTACTGATATTTTTTGAAAGTTGCGGTACTAGTATAGATGCTACAAAAGTGGAAAAAACAAAGCAATTGGTAGAAAGTCGCGATTTTGAAATTGAACACGATTGGGTTAATCCTATGGGCGGAGGTAGAATTAACCTTATAGGAAATCCGAATTTTATAAGGTTTAAAAAAGATTCGGTAAACTTATTTCTACCGTTTTTTGGTGAACGTTTTGCCGGTGGCGGCTATAATGATGAAGGTGGAATAAAATATAATGGACCACTAAATGATTTAGAAATTAGAACAGATTCTAAGAATACACAAATCATTGAGTTTTCGGCCAGACAAAATACCGAGAACCTTAATTTTACAATCAATATTTATCCCGAAGGAAAAGTTGATACCAAAGTGA
Source organism: Salegentibacter sp. BLCTC (assembly GCF_015143665.1). Lineage (NCBI taxonomy): Bacteria > Pseudomonadati > Bacteroidota > Flavobacteriia > Flavobacteriales > Flavobacteriaceae > Salegentibacter > Salegentibacter sp. BLCTC. The sequence continues at coordinate 160,755 of NZ_WYEW01000001.1, forward strand.
ATAGTAGCTATCGATCTTTTATCTCATATCAGGGCGAAATAGGGGAACTTAAAGAGAAAGATAGAAAATGAAAAACATATAGATGCAATAAGTGCATTGAGTCCTGTTTAAAAACTCTATTTTACATAATATAAATTATAGTGCAAATATATATTTGTATTATGTAAATAAATAAAATTTGTTAGTGACATTTTAAAATTGAGATCTGGCTATTCTATTTTAAAATAGCACCAGCATCTTATACCCATTTGGCTTTACCAAAAACATTTTTTTATCTAATATTTAAGATAAAACTTTAGTTGTTTTTCGTAAATTATTGATTATGAGATTCAATGGTATCACATATTTAATTATCACCAGTATTTTATTAGTGGTTGTTACTGTATTGGTATATTTTAATATCGATTTTCCTTTAATTTTTTACTTGACTATTGCAGGTCAGGCATTATTAATTTTCACTGTTTATAAGGTGCTAACTGATAGTTTTAAAACTGATAAAACCTTTGAAGATTGTTACGAAGATTACACTCACAAAGAGGAATAATCTTTAAGGTAACTTTTATTCAGCTACTTTAAAAACTTTTTTTAATGATACGGGCTTACCTTTACCTGTAAATCCTTCTACAATAATTTCAAAATCTCCCATCATGTCTGAAGTATAGAAACTTACTTCTTTATCTTTTTTAGCCAAATTAAAGGATGGTTCCCACAATAATTGATATCTGTAATCCGGGATTCGAATTAAATCTTCATTACCATAATTCGGATTATAATACTTTTTAGTATTTTGAGCTGTAATAATATTTGTTGCTTCCATAAAATCTTCTTTAAACACTTGAGGGAAATCACCTTCTTTAGTTTCCACCACTACCACACCTTCATAGACCGCTGGACCAAAAAAATACTTACTCCTTAATAGTCCAATAGTTTTAATGCGTTCAGCTTCAAAAGAAATTAATTTATCATGATCCTGAACCACTACCCCATCAACAATCAATAAGGCAGGTAATGTAAATTCTCCATTGGCATTTTTATTTCTTACCATAATATTATACGAACCGTCGGCCTTTTTCTTAACCCTACCAAACTCTATAACTTCAACAAAAGTTTCAATAATACTTGAAAACCTTGTGTAATCATCTAAATTATACTTAAGCAGCTCCTGATTAAAAAAATAACCTTCAGGCTCAGGGAAAAACGTTCTATCTGATTTTATAGCGGCATAGGCATTTTCAATCTGATTATTTGTACTTTTTTCTATAATATAATCTTTGAGACCTGTTTGAATCACCGGTTTACTAAAATCTAAAAAAGAGAGATCTGGTTGAGGAGTCGGTAATAACTCTATTTTATAATCATTTTGAAAATAATCTTTTAATTGCAGCAATAACTCATTAGTTCTAAGATTGTTATTAATTATAAAACTAAACTCGTTCTTGCTGTCTATAGAAACGATATTTACCTGGCTTTCCTCCCCAGGAAAGGAAATTATTATTTCTTTAGATTTAAACTCTAAGTTATCCTGGCTACTAACCTTTCCTTTAATAAGTACTCCTCTTATTTCGGGAAAGATTAAATCTTTAGGTGTTTCCCATTTTATAGCTTTATACAAATTATTAAAATTTGTGCTGCCTAGTAACTTCGGTTTATTAAAACTATCTATTCTTCTTACCGAAACAGAAAGATTTGCAAATACATCTGTTTTATTTTCAAAGTTCAAAATAACTTTTTCCCGGGTGGAATATAAATTTTTATTCGAGTTCAGTCCCAAATCAGTAATTCCTTCTTTTTTAAGCTCTCCTGAACTAGAAACGGGAATATCTTTGACAATAATACCTTCATTATCCTTTTGGTAAGGGTTTAAAATATGAATGTCCTGCTGAAAGTAATTATTTTCAGCGTTTAGCATCCAGGATGTATAAGCCAGAATTTTATATCCTCCAGATTTCAAGTCAGAAGGAATGAAAAAATCTGAATAAGATTGACCTTGCTTCAAATTTAATTGATGCTTAAATACTACCTCTTTATCTGAATTTACTAATAATACCCATCCAACCTTACTTAGGCTACTAAGCATTTGGGTTTCTGCATTAACTGCATAAAACTTGTAAAGTAATTTTTCCCCACTAAATAATAAACTGCTATTAAGATGAAGGTAAACCTGTTCTGCAGGAATTTCTTTTTGAAAGAATTCTTCATTTAGGACGCTTTGCGCATAAGACGATTTAAGCCAAATGCAAGCTATAAATACTATAAAAATCTTTTTAAACATTCTTTTACTTTGTAATTAATCTTCCCAAAATTCTGGTTTCTTATTAGATCCAAAAACTGTACAGTCCACACATCGGGTTGGTACCACCATAAATGCTCCCGTTGGTGTTACTCCAGACCATCTTACAATACCTTGCTCTAATTGAGCTATTAAGGTTGAAGTGCTAGGAGTAGTGACTTCACACTGCGCAAACGATACAAACCTTGGCTTTATACTATTAGCATCATAAAAATCTTCGTAATTGAAGTAAACTCTTTTTGTGGATACCGATGAAATGTCAAAGTATCCAATTACTTTTTCTTCTGGTTTATTAATATTCGAAATATTCCCGGCAAAAAAACCAGGCTGACTTTGAGTAAAAACATTTTCTAAACCCGATAATTCCTCTAAAATCTCATAATAAGTATAAGCCTCTCTACTTATTACGTATTGTTTTACAAGAATACTGTACCTATTAGATAAGATTGGGCTATCTGAACTTATAAATTTTATAAGTAAATTATTTACAACGTCTTCTGAAAGAGAGTTGGTATTTGCAAGTATGATTTCCTGAGATTTATTTGTTTGATAGCAAGTATATTCTTCTTTTTGTTTAGGTACTTCTATGGGCTCCTCATTAACAATAATTAAATCTTTTACTTTCTTATAATTTGAATTGAATTTAAAAGTCTCTACATATTCATACCTGTAATAATTGGCAGTTTGGTCAATATTTTGGTTATTTAATGTGATTGCTACTCCATTTTCACCACCATAATCAATTCTATTGGCTTGTAATTTACCAATCTTACTATTTCCAGGAAGTTGCATAGATTGCGACTTATATTCTTTATTGTTTACAAGAATATTCAATTCGTACTCTATTGCCGGTTGCGCTGCAAAACTATCTAATGATATATATACTCCAGGTTCGGCTTCCTCAAAAACATATTCTTTATTACCGCTTAGGCTCACATTGGCACCCGTTAATGGTTTGGGACCTGTACTATCTATAGCAAATACCTTCGATAGCCTGATTTCATGGTGTTTAACCTCATTAGTTACAGTACCTTCTATTACTAGGGCCTCCTCAAAACCATCAGATTCTAGTGGAATTTCCTCAATACAGGATAATATTACCATTAAAGGGATAACAATAAAAAAACGCTTTTTATACTTTAGAATATATCTCATCAACTTCATTACTATTAAAATCTAAAATTATAGGTTATTGTAGGTATCGGAATAGAAAAAATTGAGCTTTGATAAGCTTTTACTTCACCATTGTCAGTGACAAAAAATACAGCATAAGGATTATTTCTTCCCAAAACATTATATACAGAAATATTCCAGAAGCTATGGGCAAACTTTTGAATCTTATGGTTTCCTTCTACATTAAAACTTAAATCTAACCTGTAATAATCCGGTATTCTAAATTGGTTTCTGTCACTATACAATACATACTCTGAATTATTAAAGTTATATTTTCCTATTGGATAAGTAACTGGCCTTCCCGTTTGGTAAATGAAATTGGCTGAAAAACTAAAGCGCTTTGTGAGTTTATAGTTCAATATTGCACTAAAATCGTGTGGCTTATCAAAATTACTAGGGAAAAAATTCCCGTTATTCACGGTTTCTTCCTGATAATTTCCTGCTAATTTTATGAAAGACCGGGAGTAGGTATACCCCAAGTGTCCATTTAATCTTCCTTTGTTTTTTCGAACTAAAAATTCTACTCCATAGGCTTCACCTTCACCTTGTAAAACTTCAGTTTCAATATTTTCATTTAAAAACAAGTTAGCACCAATTTTATAGTCTAAAATATTATCTGATTGTTTATAATAAGTTTCCAGGCTAAGTTCATAAGTATTATTCTCTAAATTTTTAAAAAAACCCAAACCAAATTGGTTGGCTTTTTGTGGTTTTATATATAAATCTGAAAGCTTGTAAGTATCTGTTGGAGCAGCTGTAGTATTGTTAGATAGGGTGTGAATATATTGATAGGTATTATTATAACTTAATTTTGTAGAAAATGTTGGGGTTATAAAATAACGGCCAGAGACTCTAAACTCGGGTCCATTGTAGGTTTCTATTATTTCTCCCTTATCATAATTTTCTACTCCGGTAGCAGTATTGCTATTTAAGGGTAAATTCTCTTCGTACATAGTAATTTGAGCTGGACCAAACACACTATAAAAGGAATATCTAAGGCCTGCATTTAACAAAAGTTTTTCAGTTACTTCAAAGCTATCTTCTATATAAATAGCAGCTTCTAAAGCTCTCTCGTCTGGAATACTAAGACTTTCTATTAAAGACTCTGTACTTGTAGCCTTAATTTCTCCAGGAGATACCTTATAATATTTCCCACTTATACCGTAATTTATGGTATGAGAATTATTATGAAAATATTTCATCTTCAATTTGACTTCAGACTCATTGATGCTGTAACCAGATTTAAAATCGTTGTTAAAATCACTTTCATAATCTAAATTAAAATCATAATTACTATTTGTTAGCACTATTTCTCCCTGATGCTTTTCATTAAAATATTTGCGATAGGAAAGGGTTAACATTTTATTTGTATAATTAAATAAGGAATCTGAAGTAATACTAAAAACATCGTTACTGTAGTACCCACTAATATTTAGCTCATCTGTATTACCAAATTTATGATTGTATTTGGCTACTACATCATAAAATGAAGCTTGACTATCTTTTAGGGACTCTTCTTCCAGTAGCTTTAAAATCCAATCTGAATAAGTGCCTCTTGCCCCTATTAGTAAACTGGATTTATCTTCAACGATGGGTATTTCCAGGCTTAAATTACCTGTTACCGGTCCTATAGACACCTCTCCGGCAAAATCCTTTTTATTTGCATCTTTAGTGTTTATATCAAAAACTGACGATAAGCGGCCTCCGTACTCTGCTGGGATACTTCCTTTGTAAATACTTACATCTCCTGTTGTAAAGGGATTTAATCCCGAAAATATCCCGAAGAAATGGGTTGGGTTGTATATTACTCCTTCATCTAATAGTATTAGATTCTGGTCTGTTTTGCCACCCCTTACATTATAGCCACTGGCTCCCTCTCCTGCTGTAGTAATACCTGGTAAGGTAGTAGCGACTTTTAAAATATCTCTTTCACCCAAAACCAGTGGAATATTCTTAATTTGCGCTACATCAATTTTTTCTACTCCGGTAAGTGCTGTTCTAATATTATCTCTCGCATTGGCTTCAACCAGCACCTCCCCGAGTTCCTCAAAACTTTCTTCCAGTTCTAGATTTAAAATTCCATCATTATAAACTACAAGACGCTTTTTTACTTTCTCTACTCCAAGAGCTTGTGTTTCAAAAATATTTATTCCCTTAGAAAGCCATATTTCGTAATTACCATCAAAATCTGTAATTGTTCCCTTGTTTTGGTTAGGTATCAAAATATTTAATCCAGAAATTGGTTCTCCTTTTTTTGAAATAATCCTGCCTTTTAGTTTGTAGGTGCTTTTATTAGATTGTCTATTTTCTTTTCCGATTAAAATAGTTTCAACCACATCAGTTTGCTCTTGATTTTGGCTATAAAATACAGGATCTACATTTTTATTTTCTACTCCATTATTGCCTTTCTTCGTTTTTATATTTAAAAAGCCCTGTGGTAATCTATCATAAATAATGCTACCTTGAGTTAAAATAATACGATCTCCTTTAATAAAGTAATTGATATTAGTAGTTTTAAATAAGTCTTCTAATATCTCCGTTAGTTTGGTGTTGGCATAGTCGCCAGAAAATTTAGACAATCCAAACCAATCTTCATCATAAAAGAATTGATAATTGGTTTTCTTCTCAATCTCGATTAAAATTTCGGGTATTTGCTTATTGTCAAAATTAAGTGATATTCCAGGATCTATTGTTTGTGCATTAGAAAGAAAGAAAGACATTAAAATAAAAAGGAGTAGATATTTTCTCATTCTTTAATTTGGTTTGTGGTAGAAGAAATAAGAGTGTTTATTTCGTTGGCCAGATTCTTCATAAAAACATCAGGAGAATTCCGCCTTTGCCTTCTGTATTTCCTGTAAAAAGATTTTATCTTATTTTTATGTAATTGGAGCTCAGTTAAAAGATCCTTACTATTATTCAACTCGAAGTATTTGTTTTTGAACTGAAAGATATAATTGGAGCCTACCGATTTAAATTCGCTATAGGCAATCTGCTTGTCTCTTTTTTCCATCCTGCTCTTGAGATGTTTTTTGAAGACTTTGAATGCTCCTTCTTCGTTTATAACTTCATAAAAACCTTCTATATCTGAATTTTCACTTGATTTTAAATATCGAAAACGGGTCTCATTGATCTTAAACTGTTCTACTTTATTATCAATAAGTTGAAAAATATAATTTTTTAAGTTCTGTTGGAGATTAACCAATAATACGTCGTTGTAGATATTATATTTTAAGGGAATGTCGTAATAGGTTTGACCGCCATAAGTAATGCTTCCCTTTTGAAACTCATTTGTTTCAAAAAACTTATGTAAATCATTAATTACCCTATCGGTTTCTACATACTCTATTCCCTGGAATAGCCTGGTATTCTGTACTTCCAAATTTTGATCATGCCAGGCATAAATTTTTTCTTTCGAATATGCTTGAGAAAAAGTAGAATAAAGGAAAACAAAATAGAAGAAGAAAAAAAGGTAATTTTTATGCATTATTAGAATTTATAAAAAAATATCTCATCCCGATACGCGAAATATTTAGATTATAGCTGAATTTAAATCAAGTTTAAAAATAATTTAGTTTCTAAAGATAAATAGATGTTTAATTTTTTTTGTAAAATACAATAATAAAACAAAAAAAGATGCAAAATGAAATTTTTATTATCAAAAAATAACAAAATTCATTAAATATACATACCCCAAAACCTGAGAACAATCATAAATTACATCTACCAGAAAGTTATAAATTTGTAAATCCTAAAATAGTATAATGCAACTAAATCAATATATAGATCATACCCTCTTAAAGCCTACAGCAAAGCCTGAAGATATTGAAAAGCTATGTATGGAGGCTGTGGCAAATCAATTTATCGCTATTTGTATTCCTCCCTCCTACCTAAAACTGGCTAAATCTATTTTGAAAACCTCTAATGTAAAGATAGCTACGGTAGTAGGTTTTCCACTAGGTGCTATGACTACAGATGCTAAAGTGTTTGAAGCCCAAGATGCGATTGCCAAAGGAGCCGATGAAATTGATATGGTGATTAATATTGGCATTTTAAAAACCGGAAATACGGAATATATTTGGAACGAAATTGCTGAAATTAAAAAAGCTATAGGTTCTAAAATTCTAAAAGTAATTATTGAAACTTGTTATTTAAACGATGCTGAAAAAAAAGCTGCCTGTTTAGCTGCTTTAAAAGGCAGGGCAGATTTTGTGAAGACTTCTACTGGTTTCGGTACCGCTGGGGCTACTTTTGAAGATGTACAGCTTATGAAGCAAATTGCAGGCGACAAAATGAAAGTAAAAGCCTCAGGTGGAATTAAAGATCGAGAAACTGCTATAAAATATATAGAATTAGGGGTGTCCAGGCTGGGAACATCTTCAGGTGTTAATTTAGTAATTTCAGAAAAAAACTAGAATGAGCGTACATATAGAGGCTAAAAAAGGTGAGATTTCAGAAAAAATATTACTTCCGGGAGATCCATTAAGAGCTAAATGGATTGCGGAAAATTTCCTTGAAAATGCTGTTTGTTACAATAAAGTTCGGGGTATGTTTGGATATACCGGCACCTTTAAAGGCGAAAGAATCTCTGTACAGGCAACGGGAATGGGTATTCCCTCTGCATTGATTTATGCAACAGAATTAATTACAGAATACGGAGCAAAAAAACTAATTCGGGTGGGTTCTGCCGGCTCCTACCAAAAAAATCTAAAAGTGAATGATGTTGTTCTGGTAATGTCTGCATCTTCTAATTCCAGCTTTAATAAAGCAAGATTTGAATACGCCGATTTCGCGCCTACGGCAGACGCTCAATTGTTTTTAAATGCAGTTAAATACGCTAAAGATAATAATATACCGGTTAGATCAGGTAATGTGTTGTCGTCTGATGTATTTTATGAAGAAAATAAGCTAACCTATAAAAAATGGGCAGATTATGGTGTTTTGTGTGTAGAAATGGAAAGCGCCGGACTTTACACTGTTGCGGCAAAACATAAGGTACAGGCACTTTCGGTGCTCACTATTTCTGATTCTTTGGTTACCGGAGAACATTTACCGGCAAAAGAAAGGGAACAAAGCTTTAGCAGAATGGTAGACATAGCCCTTGGTAGTTTTTAAGCTGGTTAAATTTTCAAGTAACTAAATCAACGGATTTTATAAAGCTTATCTTATAAATGGGGTTTTACTTTGCACAAACAACTTTTGTTCAAAATAAAGTTAAAAGTATATTTAAACTGAAAATTCTTAATTTTAATGTCATTTAAAAATAGGTTTGCAATTTTAGGTTGAGTTACCTACCTCGAGTGGCATATATAGATAAACAGCCAGAACTAAATTGCAAAGCCTTAAATCATTAATAATTAAAGCTTATGAATCAGTATAAAGCTGCTGAAGACCGTTATGAAAAAATGCAATACCGCCGTTGCGGAAAAAGCGGCATCAAACTTCCCCTACTCTCTTTGGGTTTATGGCATAATTTCGGAGATAAAGACAATTTTCAAAACTCCAGAAAGCTTTTAAGAACCGGTTTTGATAATGGAATTACACATTTTGATTTAGCTAATAATTATGGCCCACCCTACGGTTCTGCCGAAAAAAACTTCGGTAAAATATTCGCTGAAGATTTTAAACAATACCGCGATGAGTTAATTATTTCCACCAAAGCAGGTTGGGATATGTGGCCCGGGCCATATGGCGATTTTGGCTCCAGAAAATATCTTATTGCCAGCCTAGACCAATCGCTACAAAGAATGGGCTTAGACTATGTAGATATATTCTATCATCACCGCCCAGATCCCGATACACCTTTGGAAGAAACTATGGGGGCTTTAGATCAAATTGTAAGGCAGGGTAAGGCACTTTATGTAGGGATTTCTCAATATTCTGCAAAGGATACAGCCAGGGCTTCCAAAATTCTTAAAGATCAAGGAACGCCTTTTCTTATTCATCAACCAAGGTATAATATGATGGATCGTTGGGTAGAAGATGGATTATTAAATACACTACAACGGGAAGGAATTGGCAGTATAGTATTTTCTCCACTAGAACAAGGCATACTAACCAATAAATATTTAAATGGAATTCCAAAAGATAGCCGGGCAGCAACCCAGGGAAGTTATTTAGATGAATCGCATATCACTCCCGAAATAATAGATAAAGTACAAAAGTTGAACGAAGTAGCCCAAGCCAGAAAGCAAACTTTAGCGCAAATGGCGGTTGCCTGGTTACTAAAAGATAAAAGGGTAACTTCTGTATTGGTTGGAGCCAGTAAAGTTGAGCAGTTACAAGAGAATATTAATACTTTGGAAAATCTGGAATTCAATAAAAATGAATTGGATGAAATAGAAAAAATCCTGCAGAATTAACTAACAGGATTTTATTGATATCGCCAAAGGGTAAAACCCCGAGGTAGTTTCCTAGAGGCTTTCTGAGAAACTCTTAAATATTATGTATATATAAGAAACCTTACTCAGAGAGCCTTTTTTATTTAATATACACTTCTAAAAGTTCACAATTTTTAGCTGAAATTTCTACCTGTTTATTTTCGGCAGGAATAAGCATGGTTTCTCCCTGCTTAATATTTTCTGAATTACCGTTTACTGAAATTTCTCCACTCCCACCAACACACATATAAATAACAAAAGAATCCAGGTTACTGTAATCTTTCTGAATATTACCTTTTACAGGTAAATAATTAGTTGTAAAATATTTACAGCTCGCAACTTCAGAAGAAGTATTGGCAGCTCTTGTATAGTTAAGTTTAAAATCGTCTTTCTTTTCAAAATCTATAGCATCTATAGCTAATGCTGTATGGAGTTCTCTAGAATTACCCTCATCATCTGTACGATCCCAATCGTAAATTCTATAAGTTACATCAGAAGTTTGCTGGATTTCGGCCAAAAGCACCCCTGCTCCTATTGCGTGAACTTTACCCGTATTAATAAAGAAACTATCTCCTTTTTTTACTTCTTCAAAGTTTAGCAATTCTACGATCTTACCTTCTTCTAACCTGGAAATATAATCTTCTTTAGAAATGCTTTCCTTAAAGCCTACATTAATTTTTGCTCCCTTATCGGCCTGCATAATATACCACATTTCGGTTTTTCCAAAAGAATTATGGCGTTGTTGGGCAAGCTCATCATTAGGATGCAATTGTACTGAAAGCTCTGTTTTTGCATCTATAAACTTAATTAACAAAGGAAAATCGTTATCAAATTCTTTGTAAATTTTTTCACCTACAATTTTAGCTTTGTAATCATTTAAAAGGTCTTTTAAAGAAGAACCTTTAAGCTTTCCATTGGCTACTACAGATATATCTCCCGGTACGCCAGAAATTTCCCAACTTTCGCCCAGGTTGCTCTGTGTTGTTTCTTTATTAAGATTGTTTTTTAATTTGTTACCACCCCATATTTTTTCTTTTAGAATTGGGGTAAATTTAATTGGATAATCGAGCATTATTTGGTTAGTTTAAAATCGCCTCAATATACTGAAATATTGGCGTGTTAAAAAATATAGTGACTTCTTTAGATTAGTATAACCCAAAAATAATAGGCTTATTGTGAAGGTAGCAAATCTATATTTTGCTTTTCTATTAAATACAATTCGCGGTATAACCTTCGTTTATGTTTGGTGCCCACAGGGTTCATATCTACACTGTCTATTTTTGTAGTTTTATAAAGCTTAAAAACCTGCTGTAAACTATCACTTAAGCGAGCTTCGGTTAATACTAAAAATTTATTGCCTTCCGGAATCTTCACCTCCCCTTCCTGGGTTAACACGGTAATAGGTTTTCCATAGTCCCAGATTATTTCAGGAGCAAATGTATTGAATTCATATACTTTTGCATTATATTTTTTTAGATGACTATCTATAGTTGAGGCACTATTGTACGCCGGGTTTATATTTATCTTATCTGCCATTGGTAAACCAAACCACACAACGCTTATCAAGAAAAAAATGCTTAAGTAGAATACGGGTTTTATCTTTTTCAATAGTAAATATCTAAACATTAGAAACCCAATACTAAAAAGGAAAATTGAACTTAGTATGTACCAGTAAAGAATATTCTGCATAAAAGATTCGAAATAAAAATATGCGGCAATAGGAAAAATGCAACCTACCAAAGCAAAAATTCCAAAGTGAACATAGATTACAGTAGCTTCTTTATTTTTTATACTTCTCCAATTATAAAATAGATATTCTATATAAAAAGCGGTATTCATCGCCATTGGAATAAGTACAGGAAGAAGGTACCGGGATTTTTTTTCTGGAATTACAGACAGAAGAAAAACCGAAGCCAGCGTCCATAATAAAGTAAATTTATAAGCCTTCTTATTGCTAACTTTATCTTTTAAATAAGGATAAAGCAAGGCTACAAAAGCAGGAATAGTCCATAATCCGCTTTGTATAACAAAACTCCAATAATAATAAAATGGCCTAACGTTATAGTTTAGCCATCTTCCAGTTTCCTGGCTGGTAATTTCAGAAACTGCATGGGTATCAAACATATAAACATAAAGATTCCACCAACCACCAAATATTAAAGCGGTAGCGGTTAAAAGCACTAAAGCCTTCCAACGTTCTTTAGTTCCCTTAAATTTATAAATAACCCCATAAGCGATTAAAAAAGGAAGAAATAAGGCATAAATAGAAACCGGGCCCTTACTCAAAATAGAGCAAGCTATAAAAAGGCCGCTAATGGTGGCGAGGAGATACCAGTTTTTTGTAGTATTATATAATTTATACAGAAAGAATATAGCTAGCATCATAAAGCTATGCGTGTGAATATCCCATTGTCCATCCCTACTGGAATAGACAATATAAAATGAAGTAGCAGCAATTAATCCTGCCAAAAAGGATAATTGAATATTCTTAGAAATTTTTAATAGGAATTTGTAAATAAACACTACTAATACTAAACCCATAATGGCAGAAGGAAGCCTTAAACCAAAGAGCCCTTCCATTCCAAATATAGACATAGAAATAGCAGTAAGCCAGGTTGGCAACGGTGGTTTTTCATAACGTGGCTCGGCATTCATGGTGGTAAAGATCCAGTTATTATCCTGCAGCATTTCCCGGGCGGTTATAAAATTTCGCGCTTCCATTATATTGATATAGATCGCATCCAGGTTTACAAAAAATACGGCAATACAAACCAGAATTAGGAGCACTAGATACTTATTCTCTAACTTCATTATGATGAATTATAATATTTCTAATATACATTAAGATCCCAAATAGATGCCCAATAAGTAAAACAGGATCTTTTCTAAAAATCGCATAAATTAAAATTAAAGAAGAGCCTGCAAGGCTTAGCCACCAAAAACCCAGTGGCAAGGTAGATTTTTTTTGTTTTTCTGAATAAAACCATTGGTACAAAAATCGCAGGGTAAAAATTATTTGCGCGATAATACCTAGAATCAGCAACCACGGCGAAATAGCCTCATTTTGAAATAGTTTTTGAAGATCGTATTCATTATTAAAAAAACTATAAGCCACTAATATTATGGGGAAAGCAAAAATTAAAAACCTTATAAACCTGTGAAGTTTAACCCATTGCCCCTGAAACTGTAAGTTTCTAATATAAACGAAGTACGTAATACTTTGGCCAAGCATAATTGCAAAATCACTTCTGGCATATCCATAAACAAATAAAAGGAAGGCTCCTAATAGGCTTAATTCCCAAAAAAGAATTGGTGTAAGAACCTTTTTTTGTTTTTCAGAAAGTATCCATTGCATAATCATCCTTGAGGAAAACAGGAGCTGGGCAATAAATCCTATCACATAAACCGGTAGCGAACTATCCATGTTTCGCTTTTATACTATAGTCTATATAAGATTTTTTTATCCAAACATAGGCAAAGCAATCTATTAAAGGACCCAGGAACCTATTTTTAAAATTATATTTTGAATAGCCTTCCATCCTGGGATAGTGGTTTATTACCACTTCTTTAATTTCTTTTTGCTGTAACAATATCATGGCCGGTAAGAAGCGTTGTAAACCCCTAAACATAGGGATCTTTTTAGCGTAAGCTGTATGCATAATTTTTAATGGACAACCCGTGTCGTGAATATTGTCTTTAGTGAAAAATATTCTTACGGCATTACCGGTTTTAGAAGAAAAACGCTTTATTAAAGTATCCTTTCTGTTTTTTCGCCACCCGGTCACCAAACCATAATCCTCAATATAAGGCAAGAGCAATTCAAAATCTTCAGGATGGGTTTGTAAGTCAGCATCCAGGTATCCAAGTAAACGGGTTTTAGTGTTATCGAATGCGGCTTTTAAGGCAGCACCTTTTCCGTAATTTTTATCAAACAAAAGACAACTAAAATCTTTATTCTCCAGACAAAATTTTTCTATAAACGAAGCGCTACCGTCGCTAGAGCCATCGTCTACTAATAATACACATGACTTAAGGGAAGCAGATTTTAAATACTTTTTTAAATATTCAAAAAGCCTGGGTAGACTTTCTTTTTCATTGTAAACCGGGACAATAATCGTAAACTGAAACTCCATACACAATTAGAGACTGTAATTAAGGTTTGCTGATAAAAAGCGCAATTTTAAAACCCGATTTATTAATTCTGTATACTGAGGCATAAAGCAGGTTATAGTTTCTAGTTGGACTCTTTAAAATTTTATCGGAGCTAAATTAATGATATAATTTAGAAATACTTTCAAAATAGAAATTAAGTTAAAGAAAGATTAAAACCGACCTGAAAATAAGTTTCAAGAAAAAAAATAATTTTTAATTGAAATAAGCTTGTTTTATTTAAAAAGAGGCTTATCTTTGCAACCGCAAAAACGGTCGCGTAGCTCAGCTGGATAGAGCACCTGCCTTCTAAGCAGGCGGTCCCAGGTTCGAATCCTGGCGCGATCACAACAAAAAACCTCGCAAATTGCGGGGTTTTTTGTTTTAATAGTAAAAACCAGATTTTAAATTAATCTCAGTTTCTAAAACTATCTAAAATTGCAGCCAGCCTATAGAAAAATATAGCTTCTTGCCTAACCTACTATACTAAATTCTATTGGCTATTATTTTAGATTAAATTAGACTCCACAAAATTTATTTTTTTTAAAAATTCCCACCTATTTATTCTGAGCTAAATTTATTCTACGTGTGCTTAAGAATATATGCATGATAGTCAATAAATTAAATTTCTATTCAGAAAGGGAATTTTTAGAAATAAATCAATCTATGATTATGCTCATATATTAGGAATAAAAAGTTAAACACCTTTATGGGCTTAAAATTTAATTCTAATGCAGATATCATTACCACATAATTTTCACATTCCCGTTATGGGTTTGGCGTATTCCATAGATTCTCCAATTAAAGTAGCTTGCTACGGCATTAATTCGGCTATTTCTATAATTGAAGATAATTTATTGGAAACTATGCGAAAGCATTACTCGCAAAAATATGGTGAAAATTATACCCCAATTAGTACCAAAGAAACCGACTACCGTGTTAAACGTATCACCAATTATCTAAATTTGGTACAACGCACGGTAAATACAGAGTTTGAAAGGATAAAGAATTCAACTTTTGATTTTAGTTCAGACCTTACTAAATATTTTGAAATGCTTCCTGATACAGGTGAGTTAAAAAAAATGTTTCATAGGTTTTTACAAACAGAAAATCTTTCAGAAAGAGATAAATTAGAACAGCAGTTAAAAGAGAAAATGGTACCCGGCGCTGTAGAGGTTAATATAATGACCAAAGTAGATAAAGACAATCCGGGTAAAGACAAAGCCATAGCTCCAAACAGTTCTGATGCACTAACTGCTTTAAGAGCTTATGCGACTAGCGAATTAAAGAACTCTGCCATTATTTTTTCTGCAGGCTTAAACCCCAGGTTGTTTAGTTATATGGAAGAATTTAAAGAGTTTGATGCCACCGGCTGGGGTAAATTTGATAAAAAAGTTGTTATAAAAGTTAGTGATTATCGCTCGGCACTTATTCAGGGGAAATACTTAGCTAAAAAAGGAATTTGGGTAAGTGAATTCAGAATAGAGTCTGGTTTAAACTGTGGAGGTCATGTTTTTGCCACTCAGGGATTATTAATGGGGCCCATCTTGAATGAATTTAAAGAGAAAAAGGAGGAGTTAAAAGAAAGCCTCTTCAGTTTATATAACCCCGCAATTATAGCTAAAGGACAGGAAGGTTTTTCTGAACCGCACCCTATTAAGATTACGGTTCAGGGCGGAATTGGTACTTCAGAAGAGAACAATTTATTGTTTACGCATTACAAGGTAGACAGTACAGGCTGGGGAACGCCATTTTTACTTTGTCCTGAAGCCACAACAGTAGATGATGAAACCCTTAGCTTATTGCTTAATTCTAAAGAGAAAGATGTTATTAGAAGCCAATCTTCGCCATTAGGAGTAGGATTTAACTACCTAAAAGGAACCAGCGCAGAAACCGAAAGGTTAAATAGAATTCAAAAAGGTGCTCCGGGAAGCCCCTGTACCGAAAAGTTCCTGATTTCGAATACTGAATTCACAAAAGAACCTATTTGTACCGCTTCTAAAAAATATCAGAAACTAAAACTGAAACAATTAGAGGAAAGCAACCTGCCCGAGAACGAATATCAACAACAGCGTGAAGATGTACTTAGCAAAGAATGCCTTTGTGTTGGATTGAGTAATGCGGCTCCATTAAATTACAAAGTTCCATTCCTAAAAAAACAACAAGCAGTAACTATTTGCCCAAGCCCTAATATTGCCAATTTTTCTAAGCTTTCTACTTTAAAAGAAATGACCGATCATATTTATGGGCGTACCGGGCTTATTAAGAAAAGCAACAGACCTCATATGTTTGTGAAAGAATTAGATTTATACATAGATTATCTTGCAGAACAGGTTCAAAGAACCCCAAACCCAGATAAACGTACCCTAAAAAATTGGAAAGCATTTTGTAGCAATATTTTAGAAGGAATAGCTTATTACCGAAAGCTTTTAAAAAATAAAGTAGTGGAAAATACCCCCGAATTTAATAAGGCACTTGATAATGCTGAAAACACTATTTTAAAAACAAAGTCTTATTTATTTGAATAACTAAATAAAGAGATAAATATCAGTTATTTTTTAGAAAACCGGAATAAGATTTAAATGTTGATCGTGTAAAATTCCGAATAATATTAAAATCAGTAAGAATGAAAAAACTAATTCAAGATTCCCTGGATAAGGCAATTTCCTATGAAAAATATAATGAGCTTTTTGAAAGGCTAGTAAACCAGGGAAAAACGACCGGTGAAATTACACCAGATAAAATAAATTACACTAAACTTAATTATTCACGAAGTAAACGTCTTGATAAGACCATTAAGCTATCGGAAGAACAGATAGCATCTTTTAAAGATTTAAGCTCTAAACAAACCTGGTTGGTAATCACAGAACCCTGGTGTGGAGATGCGGCTCAAAGTTTGCCCTATTTTAATAAAATAGCAAGCATTTCAGATAACATTGATTTGAAAATTGTGTTACGTGATGAGCACTTAGAACTTATGGACTCTTTTTTAACCTATGGATCCCGCTCAATTCCAAAGTTGATTATTATAGATCAAAACTTGGAAGTAATTGCACATTGGGGGCCGCGTTCTAAAGCCGCTACAAAACTGGTAGATGATTATGTGCAAGAATATGATATAATTGACGATCAGCTTAAAACAAATCTTCAATTATGGTATAATAAGAATAAAGGAGAAGCTATAGTTTGTGAACTGCAGGAACTTATTTGCAGCCAAAAGCCTTCAGAAGTTTTTTAGAATAATTTCGCGCATAAGAACGAAAAGGCTGTCTAAGAAATTTAAAAGTATTAACTATAATAAATTAATATTCAGGTAAATAAATTTCTAGACAGCTTTTTTATTTGATATATCGTTATTAAATACTCTTGGGGCTATTCTGTGGTGTTTATTATTTAGCCTATTTCTTTTTAATGGGCACCATAAAAACAGGAACCTTGGTTTTTTCCAATACATTTGATGCTACGGTTCCCATTAAAAGTTTTTCAAAAACCGAATGACTATGAGTACCCATAACCAACAAATCGGCATTCCATGTTTTTGAATATTCTAAAATTGCAGTAGCGGCATCCCCTTCAGCCAAATGTGTTTCTACACTTTTATCTTCCAGGTGTTTTGCTGCGGTTTCTAAAAAATCTTCCACTACTCCACGCATTTCCTGAGCAATATCCATATTTACCGCCATTTCATCGTAACCGGAATAACCCATAAAAGTAGGATAATCTATTCCATAGTAACTTATATTTGCCATCACGTGTAGTAAACAAACTTTGGCATCTAGCTGCCTGGCGAGTTTATAGCCGGCTTCAGCAACTTTTTCAGAAACCGGATGGTAATCTATAGCAATTAATATACGCTTCATAAGATTCAATTTCTTATAAAGTTATTAAATGAATTCTAAAACCTAAAATTAATACTGAAAAAATCTAAGGGTCTTTTTTGTAAAGGCTTATTCTTTAACTACTATTAAACTAGCCTTTGCGCCGGATAAGAGGTTCCATTCTTTTGAAGCTACAAGATTACCATTTTCTTCCAAAACTTTTAACTGTGCAGTATTTGGCCCCGAAGATCCCTGGTTTATAGCTTCAAATTCTATATTATTAAATCCGCTTTCAAGGCTAACCAGGACAGGACGATAACCACCGCCTAGTACTACGCGCTCAATAAATTTTCCGTTTACATAAATATTTACCTGGTCTCCATCTACAAATTGATGGTCTCTACAATATAATTCTACGAACTTCCCGGTAGTTTTAAAATCTCCTAAGTATTGATCTTCTCTATATTTTTCAAGCGCCTCTTTATCCTTTGTCCATCTTTCTTTAACAGCATCTCCTGCTGTTTTTAAATTATTTGGTTTCTCCCTAAAATCTATTGCTTTTGGTTTCTCTCTAAGATATTTACTTTCTTTAGTAGGTTCTTCTGCCCTAAGAATAGGAAAACCAGAAGATGTTTTTTCTGGTTCGGCTTTTAATATACCTCCGGTATTATTAGTAGCCGGAAGGTCTATTTGTCCAAAACTTAGTGATGATACAAAAAGAAATAAAAAAGTATATATAAGCTTCATAGAATGAATTCTTTAAACTTTAATTATCAAAAATACAGCCAAATTAGATTAAAGAAAAATCTTTTCTCAATATTAAGAAAATGCAGCTATAACAGTTTATGCATTCGTTAAACATTTACTTACCTTTACTGGTTGTTGCAAGGTAAAAATCGGAATTATAAATTCAAATTGGCTTCCTTACACAAAGTGATTATTTTAGAAAAATAGATAAAAAATCTTTCGTGTACGCAATGAATCTCAATTATAGAGTAAAAACTAAAAAATATTATGCAGGTAAATCATCTTCTTGAAGAAAACTCAATAGCCGGTAAATTTGTAGCAGAGCTTAGAGATGTAAACGTTCAAAAAGACCGAATGCGGTTTCGTAGAAATATAGAGCGGTTGGGAGAAGTGCTGGGCTACGAACTAAGTAAGCAGCTTAGTTTTTCGGAAAAAAATATTACAACCCCATTAGGAAATTCAAAAATTCAATTACCGGAAAGCGATGTGGTGATTTGCTCTATTTTAAGGGCCGGTCTTCCTCTTCATAACGGATTATTAAATTATTTCGACGATGCTGAAAACTCTTTTATTTCTGCTTATCGGCATCACCCCAATAACGATGAGCATTTTGAAATTGTAGTAGAATACCTGGCCTCACCTTCTCTGGAGGGCAAAACCCTTATCCTTGCCGATCCTATGCTGGCCACAGGTAAATCTTTTGTGAATGTAATGAAAGCTTTAAAGCAAATGGGCACTCCAAAGGAAATTCATTTGGTAGCTGTTATTGGTGCTGAAGAAGGTATAGCTCTGTTAGAAAAAGAATTCCCAAAAGATTCAAGACTTTGGATAGCTACTATTGACAAAGAGCTTAATGATCACGGATATATTTTACCCGGTTTGGGCGATGCAGGAGACCTTTGTTATGGCGGAAAAATGCAACACTAATCTTTTGTAGTCTTCTTAAGTGGCAGATGCCCTTATGTTCACCTTGGAAATTAGATAGAAAATTTTAAAATAAAGTTTATGAAAGCCGTCGGTATAAAAAAATCATACCCAATAGACCATAAGAACAGTTTTATAGAATTTCAAACCGATGAACCGAAACCCGAAGATTTAGATCTTTTGGTAAGAATTAAATCAGTTTCCGTTAATCCGGTAGACTATAAAATTAGACAAAACGCTGCTATAGAAAAGGAATTGAATCAGCCAAAGATACTTGGCTGGGATGCTTCCGGGATTGTTGAACGAGTTGGAAATAAGGTTACAAAATTTCAACAGGGCGATGAAGTTTTTTATGCCGGTGAAATAGACCGGCCAGGTTGTAATGCAGAATTTCAGTTGGTAAATGAAAACATTACTGCGCATAAACCTAAGAATGTTTCTTTTGAAGAGGCTGCTGCCCTACCCCTAACTTCACTTACAGCCTGGGAATGTATTTTTGAACGTTTAAAAATTGAAGAAAACTCGGGAGAAAATCAGGATATTCTTATTATTGGCGGCGCCGGTGGCGTTGGTTCTATAACCATTCAACTTTTAAAAAAACTAACAAAATTTAATGTTATTGCCACTGCTTCCCGCAACGAAACCGCAAACTGGTGTAAAAACATGGGAGCTGATGTAATTGTAAACCATAAAAATTTGGTGGAACAAATGAAGGCTAAAGGGCATGAAGAGGTAGATTATATTCTAAACTTTGCCGATACCGATATGCATTGGAATGCAATGGCAGAACTTATAAAACCGCAAGGAAATATTTGTGCTATTGTGGAAACCAAAAATCCGGTAGACATAAACAAACTGAAAAATAAAAGCGCGGCTTTTCACTGGGAATTTATGTTTACCCGAACAAAGTTCAAAACATCAGATATGGCTCGTCAGCACCAAATTTTACAAAAGATTTCGAAGCTTTTGGAAGAAGGAACCATCACTACAACTCTTCATAAAACTTTTAGCAAGCTAAGCCCGGAAACATTTAAAGAAGTTCATAGCCTACAGGAGTCAGGGAAATCGATTGGTAAGAATGTAATTTCATTTTAAGAAGAAAACTTCAGGATTCAGGCTGCTTTGAACGCCAATACACTAGATCTAAAAACGAATTTAGAATGATGGGGGCATTAAAAAGGATAGCCAATAGCAAAGTTTAACACAGGATTTGCGTAATCAAATTCCCAACGCTCGCCTTCTTTTAGACTAGGATCGTGCAGTGGTGCCGCGAGATCTACCCGAATCACGAAACTTTGAATATCTACCCTTAGTCCAAAACCGGTACCAATCCCCAATTCATTCATAAAATCTTTACTAAATTTCCCGCCTTCTAGAGTACTATTTTCACCTGTATACCAAACATTGCCGGCATCGGCAAAAACAGCCCCATATAAATATGGGAAAAGCGGAAAACGATATTCTAAATTTGCCTCAAGTCTTATATTTCCGGCCTGGTCGAAAAAAGCACCATCTTCCCCGGGCGGTGTGTAGGTTCCGGGGCCCAAAGAGCGAGTATTGAAGGCCCTTACGCTATATGGTCCCCCGGCAAAATATTGTTTGGTAAATGGTAAAACATCAGAATTTCCGTAAGGCAAACCATAACCGGCAAACAACCTTGATGCTATTTTTGAATCCCGGCCTGTTTTTAAATGATATCTAAAATCAATATCGGCCTTTGCATATTGTGCATATTTTAAACCTAAAAATGTTTGGGGATCTTCTTCGCTATGGCCGCTAATTGCATCTACTAAATTTCCGGCAATATCAAGGGTTGAATTAAGAAAAAACTGATGTCTTTTATTTTCATCTATATGCCCATTGTAAGTAAAAGAATAGGTTAACCCGGCAATAAATTCTTGATTAAAACTGTTTTGTAAAAAAGGATTATCCTCAAGAATTTTTTCAAACTCTTCACTGGTTTTTCCCAGGTTTACATAGTTTACAGATACAGGATTAAACTCGTGGGTAACATATCTATTAGCATTCCAGATATAACCAAACCTGGCCGATACCGAACCAAGCCTGAAAAGTTGACTTCTATTAAGATAATCAAAGCCTAAACTGGCTTTGGTTTTAGGGATGGAATAAGAAAAATAGTTTTTATCAAATTTTATTGGAAATAGCATTCGTGGAAAAATCAAATCGCCTTCTAATCCTATTTGAATACTGTTTAAACCTGCCTGGGTGCCTCCACCTACCTGAAATTCATACCCGAAATCTCCGGTAATATTTAAAACTTCACCTCCTTTAAAAAGATTTCTATTGGTATAACCTAAAGCCAGGCTTGGCCCGGTAAAACCGTTAGATTTTGTTACTGCCCTAACTTCTGCCCGTAGAGATCGTTTGTTTAAAGGAGACAAATAAATATTGGTTTCCAAAACGCCAAGGCTATCTGTAGAAAGGCTATCTATTTCCCGGTAATTGATATTCACAAATTTGTAAGCACCTATGTTCCCCAACCTTCTCGCAGTATTTCTAGAGGTTTCTGGATCGTAAAGTTGACCTTCCTCAATTAGCAAATAAGGGTCTAAGTGCTTAGGTTTAAAGAAAAGCTCTTTTTGAAAAAAGTTCTTTTCAGCATAGCGTGTTTTAGCTGTAGAACTATCGGTTCCAACCTCGTATTTAGGGTATACGTTAACGCTCTTAATTTTATAAGGAATAATACTTTGAGTTGGCACATCTTTTTTTAACCTCAGAAATAAATCAAATTTTTTTTGCGCATATTGATTGGTATCGGCTTCAAATATTAAAAACCCTGAATTAAAATTATAATATCCCCTGGCCTTTAATTCCCTATCAATTCTTTCCCTTTCCAGTTTCATTGCAGAAAGATCAAATCGCATTCCTTTTTCAATAGGTGAGTTTTTTAAACTAGTACTTATCTCCTTATAAATTTGAAGACTATCTGAATCTAACTTATATTTTTCTAGCAAATACGGTGTGGGAACTTCAACAGCATAAGCCACTTGCATCTCCTTTTTCTCTTCATTTTTATTGGTTGTAGAAACTATTGAACTATAAAAGAAACCCCGGTTTTGAAGCCTGTTCTTAATTAAATCTTCGGTTCGAACAGGCTCTACATCACTGGCATACACCGGCTCCTCGCCAATTTTCTTATTTAGAAACTTATTGATAAAGCCCGGTTTCTCCCGTTGCGCTTTATAATAAAAATATAAGCCCGGTTGCATTCCTAAAAAAGAGCTGTTAGGCTCCGGACTTAAAACAGACTCCAATTCGGCTTTCAACGAAGACTTATTTTTAATTATGGTATCACTTTCTAGTGTAATTTCAGCACCAGTATATAGCAATTCTCCCTCGGGAATAAATTTCTTTACGTTACAAGCCTGAAACAGCAAAGACATTAAACAGATGCTAATAATATTTTTAAAATGAATTTTCATTTATACCTAATTTCTATCTCGTATTTTAAATTTACTATACCCCAATATACTATCGCTAAAGCTTCGCTACTTTTCAGTTGAAAATCAATAGAATTTATTCCTTTTTATCTTCGATTGTAATTTCTTCCTCTTCTTTTAAAAAGAAATTATCCCATAATTCCTGAAATTCGTTGAATTCACGGGTGAAAATAAAAGCAATTCCGCTAACAATGAGTTGCCCATCTATAACATTTTCAAACTCATTTCTTCTAAAACCTTTTAATCTAAAACGACCATTTTCGGTTAGTAAATACTCAATACTTACATTTCCAATTAGTGGGCTGGTTTCTTCTCCAGGCCTGTTGCCGCCCTGCACGTCAACTTCGCTACCCACACTTACAATTAAACGGTCATCGAGTAAAGACTTTTGTGCTTCTATATCTACCTGTGTGCGTTGTGTTGCCGTATTTCCCTGGTAATCGGTATAGCTGTCTACGCCAAAATTAAGCTGCACCCCGGTATCACCCAGTAATTTATCGGAAAACATATTTAATTGATCGGCCAGAGCCTGGTTTAGGTTATCGCGTGCAATAGAAAGGTTTCCACCACTATCGCCTGCATTATTAGATGAAGGATAAAAGCGATTAAGCACCAATAAAGAAAAAACCTGTTTGTTAAGTTCAGCTTCCTGGCTATTTAATTGTTGTAACCTGCCATAGACTTCTCCCCCACCTGCACCTCTTTCTTCTTCAGGCATTTGTAAACCAAAAGATAATTCTGGTTGCATTAATTCGCCGCCTACATTTAGATAAACCAAAAATGGCAAATCTCTTCTAAATTGATCACTTCCGGCTCCCTGTACTGCCATAAGCGATGCAGGAGAGGTCTCCACTTTATAAATTGCACTAACATCTAAATTAGCATCAAATGGATCTCCTGCCCAGGTAATTCGGCTGCCTTCGGCTATTTCAAATCTTCTTTTCACTAAATTATAAAGGCTCATTTCGTAATGTCCGCCATTCATTATATAACGGCCAGAAAGTGACATTCTTCCATTAGGTGAAATATTAAAGTTTAGCTCACCTTCCCCTTTCACTCTAAAATTATCACCGGTTTGTTCATTTATAATGATGTTAAACGCCGCCTTTTCATTAATATTAATTCGGGTATTGATATTATATCCGGTAAGTGTGGCCGATTCCTCCTCTTCATTTGCAGTTAAAATATCATCGGGATTTTCACGATTGGTAAAAATTACTATCCCATCCCGTTGCTGCATTGCCAGTTCTTCTTCGGGCATTACATATGTAAAATCGGTGTTAGCACCTATACTCAGGTCCATATCCAAATTAGGTACATTAAGATCTCCGGTAAGGCTGGCATCAGCATCAAAAGTGGCCGTACCGTAAAACAATTCATTGTCTTCTTTTGTTGAATTGAGGGCCTGAAAATTCCTTGCCTTAAAATTAAGGTCAAATTCAGGGTTAAGAAGATTCTCTAAAAGAACTTCACCGTTTACTACAAATGAGTTTGCATCTTTATCCTCTACTTTAAATTCACTAAAATAAATTCCTTTATTATCAAATTTCAATGTTTCCGACGGGAATTTAAACGGGGCATTAAGCAGGGCCAGTTTTATTTGCGCTTCATCAAAATAAAGTTCACCATTATATTTTGGATTTGTGGTTGTACCGCCAAGACTTAAATTTCCCGAAAGACTTCCTTCTCCATTGGTTATTGCTCCCATAGAAAGACCTTCCAGGGTTTTCATACTAATTTTATCGATATCCATTTTCATATCTACCACGGTGGTAGAATCTAGCGCCTGGATATCCCCATTCATATTAAGATTTACATTATCTCCTTTTATAGCCAGGCCAACATCATAAAAGAAATCGGCTTTTGGAGTAGAGTTTAAACTTAATGTCCCCATAGGAACTTCTAAAACATTAAGTTGATTAATTTCCAGTCCCGCTAAAATTCCAATTTTATGTAATGGATCTTCAAAAACCAGGTGCCCATTTAAGCTACCAGTAGCAAGCTCTTCTTCTGAATTCAGGTAATTAAGGAAAAGCCCCAAATCAAAATTAATGAACTCTAAGCCAATATGGTTCTTGTCTGAGAATGCAAGTTTATCACTTAAGTTTAATTCCTGATCCTTATTGCTTAATCTAAAATTATTAGCCTTTATTTCACTATCAAAAACAAGTAGTTCATTGTTAGCAGGAATGTTCCATGCTTTTTTGTTCAGAATTAAATCCTTAGGGTTTATGTGTAACTTAAGATTGTTTTGAGGTTTTGTGATTTCTGAAGATATATTAAATAATTGTTCTTCGCCCTGGATAGAAGTGATATCAAGAAATAGCTTATCTTCCGAAAGGCTTCCACTAATGTTAGTTTCTTGAATAGCTATGGGCCCGGAGTTAATTGAATTAAACCCGAAATTAAAATCGAAATTTTCGGCATCTGAATTTAATTTGAATTCAAGGCTGTCAATTTCACTATCATAATAATTTATATAAGGTAAGCTAACCAGGGCATCAAGCTTCTTCTCTTTTTCATTAAAATTGGCCTCAATATTCACAGTATCCAATTGTTCTAGATTAGCCAGGAAAACTTCACCCAAAACAGGCGCATTCGTAATGCTGGCACGTAATTTTAATTTTACCGGATCTTGGAGTGTATCCACGGTTTTTTCTTCATTAAAATAAGACTCATAATGTCTATTCAAAGCTGCAATAAGATCTGCAGGGTCTGCATTAGATTTTAAGTCTAATTCCAGTATTTTATTAGTAATCTGCACCGAAGTGGAATCTGGCAGAACAAAAGCCCGGGCATTCAAATTTCCCGGAAGATATGTGTTATTATCATAAACAACCACTGCCTCGGTAACATCGGCATAGGTTTTATATTCCTTAGCATTCCCTTCAAAGGCCGCATTTAACTTGAGTCCTAACCTAATATCCCGGGACGCAATGCCTAATTCCTGCAATCTTGCCCCTTTAAGATCCAGAGTAAGGTCGGCTTTTGGATTTACAGAATCTAATTCTACCTGCGAATTAAGCTCTAATTCTAGGTTTTCATCTTTATAACTTGAAGCTATATCACCATTTCCATCTATGATTTCTCCGGAAATTTTAAGGTCTTCTATTATATAATTATTGTAAGAAAAGGATTGTATGTTTGCGTCTAGGTTGGCGTTTAATGTATTCACGCTACTTCCGCTTCCAAAAGCTTTTAACTCCAGATTTAAAACACCCAGGCTTTCATTTTTCAAAAGGTTTCCAAGCTCAAGTTCCTCAGAGGTTAGTTTTCCTTTAAATGCAATCTCTTCATTATTACTAAAGTTTCCGTCTACACGAATATTCCCGTTAGAAGTTTGCAAAAATGCTTTTGTAGACAAGTCTTTCAGGTTTCCATTGAGGTTTCCGCCTAGTTGAATATTTTCAGGAATTTGTATACCAAGATCTTTTTCGCTTATAAAACCGGTAAGATCGGTTTTTTTAGATTCTGCCCTAAAATTAGGAATATCAAAGCCTATTTCATTGGTATTATTGGCATTATAAATAGTCCCGTTAGCAAAAAATGAAGTGTTTTTCCAATTAAGCTTAGTTCTGGATATCCCAATAGCAGAGAGTTTACCGGAGGCTTTAAGATTCCCATAAAGCTTATTAGAGGCCAATTCTTTTACGTAAGGATTGGATTTTAAACCCGGCTGAAAACGAAAAACTTCACGTATGTCTACTAAAAACTTTGGTAAATCGACCGAAATTTTTGCTGTTTCGTAATTAGCAATCAACTCTTTAACCGAATTATATTGCAACCCGATATTACCGGCCAATTGATTTCCATTTAAGGCCATTTCAAGATCGGAAAGGCTTGCATATGTATCTTCAAAGTTTAGATTAAACTGAAGTTTATTTAAATTTAGCCCTGAAGCTTCCTTAAAATTTAAAGCAGCTACTTCTACTCCTGCTTTCTTGTTTTTAAGGAATATGTTATTTGAACTAAAATTTAAGGAATCCAAAACCAGGGCGTCAGCTTTAAATTCTCCCAATTTTGGTTGTGCCTGGTCAACCAAATAACTTAGCTTATTATTAGCAAACTTTATTTCATCTACATTTACTTGCCATTCTGGCCAGCTAAAAGGAGTTGCTTCGGTTATACTATCTTGCGCACTTCCCAGATCTTTCATACTAAGTTTTATTTCAGAATTTTGGAGTGCGATTGTATTGATCTTAACATCCTGTTTTTTAAGATCAATCAAAGGAGCTTCGGCTAAAAAATCCTGTATATTTAGGTTGGCGTTAATTCCATCGGGAGCAGCATTATAATTCAACAAAACATTTTCCAGCTTTAGGTTATCTACCACCAAATATGGCATGGGCGCAGGCTCTTCGTTTTCTGTTGCGGGAAAAGCTTTATTTTGGGAATAGGTTATTGTTGTATTCCTAATACCGGCATTTTCAACCCGAAAATCCATTTTTTCAAGATCGGTTTTTTCAAATTCCAGGAAAAGTTCGCCCAGGGATAATCTGGTATCAATGCCCATAACGTCGTCCTTAAAATTAATATCGAAATCCTTTAAGTTTATATTTCCAATATTAATTTCCTGGGAAGCTGAAGTGTCTTTTGAAGTTTGGTTAGCATTGGCCTGCTGAGTAGTATCGCTTGCAAAAGCTTGCATTAAAAACTCGTAATTAAATCCGTTAAGGCTGTCATTTCTAACAACATTAGCTTTTAGACCATTCCAATCTAAATTGTCTATGCTTATGGCGTTTCCTTTTATAATTGGCCAAATAGGAATATCAGCTTCTATAGATTTCGAGTAAATTAGAGTGTCTCCTTTTTTGTCTTCAAGGTAAAGACCATCTAGTTGAATATCTCCGGAAAAGGTAATAAAAAGTTTATCTATAGAAATCTCAGTATCAGTCTTAGCAGTAATATTATTAATCACCTGATTTTTGATGACATCCTGCCCCCACGGACTTCTAATAAAAAGCAATAAAAGCAGTATAAAAATAAAAAGCCCCGCAAAGAATTTTACGAGGATCTTAAAAATACGATATCTACCTTTCTTTTCCTTTTGTCTCTTTTCCAAATCCTAATATCACTTAGTATATCAAATTTATTCTATTGATAAGATAAATTAAACTTTTTATGCTTAAGATTTAGTTAATATAAAGGCGGCTGTGCTTAACTTTAATTCTTGCTCCCTCATAAAAGTTGTGGTTTTATTGCACAGTTTTTGTCATATTTCTACAAAAGAAAAAGTTAAAACGATTTTCTACAAAAACCTTCAAAAGCCCCCTTTATTCTTCAAAAGTATCTGAAAATCAACAAACAAAAATTATTAATATTATTCACAAAGACTAAGTTTACAGGTTTTGGTATAGTTCTGGCTCATTTTTGAGCGCCTAAAAAATTTAAAAGGCCTAATTAAAAAATCCGAAATAATTATGAAAAGAACAATCACAGTTACAGTATTAGCTGCAGCCATGTTAAGCTCGTGTGTATCCAAGAAAAAGTATGTTGCTTTAGAGAGCGAATTAGACGACACCAGAAGCTCGCTGCAAAAAACACAGGTGGAAAAAGAGGAAATAGAAGATAAATATGCTCGTATAGAAGCGCGAGTGGCAGATTATAACGCAAAAATTAATTCTTTGCGTGAGGAAAATGATAGTAAGATGGAAATGAACGATCTTACTGTTATGTCTAATAATAATAAGGAAAAAATGAGGGCTACCATTGCTAAAATGGACCCCGAAAAAGTAGCAGAAGCTAAAACTTTAGAAGACTCTATTAATTTAGCTGTTTCCCATAACCTAAAAAGCAATATCTCAGAAGGATCTGATGACGAAGATATTGATATTACTGTAGATGAAACGGTTGTTATGATTAATGTTTCTGATAAATTATTATTTGGAAGCGGTAGTTACAGAGTTTCAAGAAACGCACAACCTTTATTGAAAAAGCTTGCCGAAGTAATTAACTCAGAGCCTGCAATGGAAGTTATGATTGAGGGTCACACCGACGATCGTACTATGGTAGAAGGATCTTACATCCAGGATAACTGGGATCTTAGTGTAAGAAGGGCAACTTCTATAGTTCGAATACTTCAGGATAAATATGATGTCGCACCAGAAAAACTTATTGCGGCAGGTAGAAGTAGTTACCAACCTTTAGTAGATAATACTAATAATGAAAACAGAGCCAAAAACAGAAGGACCAGAATTGTAATTATTCCTAATCTGGACAAATTCTTTGCGATGCTGGAGTCCGAATAAACTAATAATTTCAAAGACTTAAAATAAACGGCCTGAAAAGTCAATTCTTTTCAGGCCGTTTTTATTTAACCAGATTTCAACCTGATATTTTACTTAAGTTTCCTTTTACTTATTAATAAAAAAGCAAATTATGTGTAAATAAGAAAAAGTATAATTCTGACGCTAAAGATAAATAGGGTCTAGTAAATTAAAAAAACTACCGGTTGAATTAAAAAGGAACTTCTAATTAAAATAACTATCAGTAAGATACTGATAAAAAATGAGATAAATAATCTAGTTTAAATAATAACTTTAAAAATCCTCCTGCAATTATAGTTAATTTTAGGAGGATTTTTTTATAAATTTTATGTTGTACTTCAACTGTGATAAGAATTAGGAAATTTATCCTTAGAACTTAAACCTTTAGATAAATTCGTCAATTCGAGTGAAATTTGTATCGAAAATAAGAATCTTTCACTTAGTTCTCAATACGATTTTTCGTAACTCAAAATCACTCGAACTGACGTTTCAAAGTAGTTTTAGTCTTTCTTTAAAAGGTGATAATCCAGGGAAAATTTACCGGCACCGGTAAAAAAAAGTAAAAGAAAGCCCGCCATATATAATAGAGGTAACTCCTGGCTACCAAAACCATCTGTCCAGTGTACAATAATGGCAGCTACAGCCATGGTTAGAATTAATGGAATTGCAGCAAAACGTGTTGCCCATCCAAGAATAATAAGGATTGCACACACAAATTCTGCAAAAACGGCAAACGTAAAAGTAACAGTTTCACCAACGCCTATAGGATCTGCAAAAGCAATCTCACCCTCTCCAAAGAACTTAAGAAGCTTAGGCACTCCGTGGGTAAGCATTAAACCTCCAATAAATAGCCTAAATAATAAAAGTCCGAAATCAGTATTTTGAAGATTAAGACTTGTAGTGTAAACGTTTTTCATAGTTTTCTAGATTAAATTTTAAAACCCCTAATTTACTTATATTCTTTTCACAACCTAAATATTTTATGCTAAGCTATAGGCACTCTGCTCATTCGTGAATGTTCTAATCTAAAATGAAAAATGGTGATTCTCAAAAAGCAAAGCTGACGTTTCAGAACAAAAACATGTATTTCGTCGATTTTTAGTGTATTTCATCGATGTAATTTGGAATTAATTTATATCTTTGAATTACGAAAATCAAATTACGCAGCTTAACGATGTTACGATTCTATACCATAGCTTTTATTTTTTCTGTGTTTGCAGTAAGTCCATTGTTTTCCCAGGCTTCTGCATCGGCAAATTTTTCTGCATCGGCAACAATTATACAACCGATTGGAATTAACACCACCAGTCATATGCAGTTTGCCAATATTGACGCGAAAAATGGCGGATCAGTAACTCTAACTCCCGAAAACACCAGAATTACTAATGGGGACCTTGAACTTGCTGAAGGTGGGACCGTTTCAGCAGCTACTTTTGAAGTTACCGGGCAAAACGGATTTGCTTTCGCTATTAGCTTACCTAAAGGAAGTCATCGTCTATCCAATGGTTCTGAAAGTATGCTCCTACAAGATTTTACTACAAATTATGACGGATCTTCATTGTCAGGAGAAAGTAAAACGATTAAAATTGGGGCAAGTTTAATAGTAAACCCAAATCAAAAACCTGGCGACTACAAAACCAACGGGGATATACAGGTTACCGTAAATTACAATTAAAGAATCTTTAATTAAATCTATCTTTTCCATTTTAGTTTTAAGGAAAATTCATTGAAACGTGCATTTCAACGATTTTTTTATTTTGATTATCGAAAATGTTTCTTTCCTATAAGGGTTTACCCCCATATTTGCACTGTTAAACATTTGAACCCAAATCAAAATTAAATCAAACTAAAATGAAAAAAATTACTTTTATCCTACTTGCTCTTATTTCTGGAACTGTATTTGCCCAGTCAGATGAAGCAACTGGAACTGCTAACGCTGCCGCAGAAATTATCAGCCCTATTAAAATTACAGATGGATCTGACTTAAATTTTGGTCGTATTATTGGTAATGCTGCCGGAGGTACTGTTACAATATCTACTGCTGGTGTTAGATCTACTGATAATGATGATTTATTAGCACCCAGCACTACAGTGCAAGCTGCATCTTTTGATGTTACAGCTGCTGAGACATATAACTACTCTGTAACTATTCCTGGAATTAGTTTAACTGGTAATGGAGACGCAATGCCTGTTACCTTTGAAAGTAGTTTAGGAAATACAGGTGTGGTAGGTACAGGTGCTGCACAAACTTTAAATGTAGGTGGTGAACTTACAGTAAACCCCGCCCAAGCTGAAGGAACTTATACAGGAACTATTAGTGTAACTGTAGCTTACGAATAATAATTTTTATTCTACATATAAATAAAACGCCGCCCGCTGTGGCGGCGTTTTTTAGTTTTAATTAGATGGTATAAGCATTATTAAATCTCTTATGAAAAATTATATTTTTCTTTTGTTTATTGGCTTATTCGGACTTAGCGTATCTGCGCAAAACTCTGCATCTGCCAACGTGAACAGTAGGGCAACGGTAATAGACCCTATTAAAATTGATAAAACTGTAGATCTGGATTTTGGCAATATTATTAGTGCCTACAATCCGGGGCAGGTAATTTTATCTCCCGATGGTTCGCGTGTGGCATACGGAGTACAAATTTCTAATGCTATTCCTGGTACGGTAAACCCCGCAGAGGCCGTAGTTACACACGGTAATAATAATTATGCCATTACCCTACCTGAACAATTTACGCTGTATAATCAGGAAAACCCAAACCAAGTACTGGTTATAGATAGGTTTACGGTGCAACCACAGGAAGGTAATATTGTAGATATTATAAAAATAGGTGCTACTTTAAACCTCGAGGCTAATCAAACTTCAGGATTTTACACAAATTCAACAGGCTTTAATGTAACCGTTTCTTACAATTAAACTTGATAAATTGCTTTAAGGTGTAAGTTCTTATTTATTATCTTTGAAATCAAAGAATTAATATTAAATCCAGCCCCACGGATATGATAAAAAAACTACTTAGTCCACTACTCCTTTTTTTCATTTTTATTTTTTCAGGATTTGCAAGCTATGCACAGGGAGATCTTATGATTATGCCCAAACGCCTGGTTTTTGATGGCTCACAGCGCTCTCAGGAAATAAATCTTGCCAATACCGGAAGCGACACTGCTGTGTATGCTATTTCGTTTGTAAACTACAAAATGACCGAAACCGGTGATTTTGAACAAGTTGAAAAACCTGAAAAAGGTCAGCTTTTTGCTGAAGATTTTCTAAGATATTTTCCAAGACGCGTATCTCTTGGTCCCAATGAATCCCAAACAATACGTGTTCAACTTACCCGAACCGGAAATTTAGAACAGGGAGAATATCGTTCACATATGTATTTTCGCGCAGTGGAAGAACAAACGGCCCTTGGTGCCGATGAAGCTGAAGAGAGTGATGGGATTTCCATTAATATTAAAACTGTATTTGGAATTAGTATTCCCATTATTATTAGAGAAGGAGACTCTAATACAAAAATTGAATTAACAGATCTTTCGCTAAATACCGAAGGAGAAAGTCCCAGACTTTCCCTTGTAATAAACCGTACCGGAAATATGTCTGTATATGGAAACCTTAGTGTTACCTATATTGCGCCCAATGGCACTGAAACAGAAGTGGGT
The DNA here is from genome assembly GCF_015143665.1 of Salegentibacter sp. BLCTC. Taxonomy (NCBI): domain Bacteria; kingdom Pseudomonadati; phylum Bacteroidota; class Flavobacteriia; order Flavobacteriales; family Flavobacteriaceae; genus Salegentibacter; species Salegentibacter sp. BLCTC. The sequence goes on from NZ_WYEW01000001.1 coordinate 193,629, forward strand.
ATGGTAAAAGGAATTTCGGTATATACCCCAAATACTAAAAGGAGCTTTAGTTTTCAATTAAGAAACGCTGAGGGTATAGATTTAAGCACCGGAAAACTAAAAATTTCTTATGCTGAAGATCAGGGAGATACTTTAGCCACTAGCGAAATAAAATTATAGTTTTTTAGGGTATGAAAAAAAACTACTCCAAACCCTCTATCTTATTAAAAATCACCATTGTAGTGATAGGTTTGTTGTTTTTTGATTTTTCATTTGCCCAAAATATAACTTCTACTGAAGATGGCAACTGGCACCAAATAGTATGGAGCCCCTCTCAACTTCCCCAACCCGCCAATGATGTAACTATATCAAATTCAATAATAATTGAACAGGATAAAGTTGTTGAAATAAATAATTTAGACATTAGAAGGAGCGGTTCGTTGACCATTAATGGTACTTTAATAGTCAATGGAAATATAAATATGGACAATAATGGCTCCTATTTTGAAATGGGGGCTAGTTCACGCGTAATTATTTTTGGAGATTTTTCAGCATCAAATAAAGTAAACGTATCTATATCAAGCTACCTAATTATCCATGGCAACTTTACCAAAAAAGGAAATGAAGGCAAAGGGAATTTTGATGTAGAAAATGGAAATATTTACATTTATGGAGATGTAGATGGCTGGCCAAACTTTGGAAGTTGTGATACAGGAGAAGATTATACCGGCACCCCTCAGGAAAGCGGTTCTTGTGATTATGGTAACGAAGATGATTTTGCAAACAATCCAGATATTCCGGATGATATCATTGAACTAAGCAATTGCTACGACCTAAAGGTAGACGATCAATTTATTTCTATAGGTGAAAATGCAGTATTTACTGCTTCAGATAAAGAACTTCAAGATGTGGCTTCTTATCAATGGCAAACTAAAAATAGGGATGGAAAGTGGATAGATCTTGCTGGAGAAAATCAATTTCAACTAGAAATCCCAAATGTTCAGTTAGAAGATACAAACGCAATATATAGGGTTATTGTTCGTGGAAATAGCAACAAGTGTAGAATATCTATTTCTAATGCTGCCTTGATAAAAATAAAGAACCCCATAATAATTAATTCACAGCCTAAAAGTAATACAACTTGCCAGGGTACTGCGGTAAACTTTTATGTAGATGCCTCTGGACAAAACCTATCTTATCAATGGGAAAGAAATGATGGTGGTGATTCAGAAAATTATTTTGCTATAAAGGACAATACTTATTTTCAAAATTCGCAAACTTCCAATTTAACTGTAAATGCTCAGGGAACCTGGTTAAATAATATACGTTTTAGAGTTGTTATTAAAGATGAATATGGAAACGAAATAACTTCTGATTTTGCGACTCTAAAAGTAAATGAAAGCCCAGGAGGTGTTTATACACAGCCTAAAAATCAGGTTGTTTGTGAAGGTCATAATATTTCTTTCCAAACCTATACATCAAACGATCTACGCCAATGGCAGGTAAGTGAAGACGATGGAAACTCCTGGAGCAATCTAACCAACAATGATTTTTATAAAAATGTAAACTCCGAACGCTTAGATATCACAAATGCCCCTGCCAGTTTTAATGATAATCTATATCGTGTAGAGATTTCCAATGAAAACTGTAGAGTATATTCAATCCCGGCTACATTAAAGGTAGATCCAGACCCAATTACAAAACAACCACAGGATGTTACTGCAGAATTTGGTAGCAACGCCTTCATTGAAGCAGGAGTTACCGGTAATAACCTAACTTTTCAGTGGCAGACCTTTAGTAGCAACTGGTACGATATTGAGGATGGTAGCCATTATGCAGGTACAAAAACCAAATTGCTGGAACTTATTACAGTTGGTTATTGGCCAGAAGATGGTTCGCTCTATAGATTATTGGTAACCAATGAAAATGGCTGTATCGCCATCTCAGATACCGCAGTTTTGAATATAGGTGAAGATCTATGTAAAACAAAAAACACCTGGACAGGTATTGAAAATTCAAACTGGAATAATACCAATAATTGGAGCTGTAATAGCCTACCTACCCTGGAAACCGATGTATTAATTCCAGAAAATATAACTTCCGGAAATTACCCTGAAATAACTGCGGGCGCTAATGCTTTAGCCAGGAACTTAAGTATAGAAAACAATGCATCAGTTATAGTGACCGATAATTGGTTGCGTATTGCCGGAGATTTAACAAACAAGGGTATTTTAGCTACTGAATCCGGTAGCATTTCTTTTGAAGGGACTTCAACTCAAATTATTCCTGTAAATGCTTTTGAAAATAATCGAATTCAAAACCTACAAATAAATAATACTTCGAGAGTAACTTCAGAAGCAATTATCGAAGTGACCGGAACGCTAAAGGTTGAAAACGGGCATTTTTATACCGGGAATCAACTCACATTAATTTCAAATGAGATCCAAACAGCCCTTATTGATGGTAGCGGAAATGGCGAGGTAATTGGGCAAGTAAGCATGCAACGTTATTTGGATAAAGCTTTTGGTTATAAATATTTTAGTACTCCTTTTAAAAATACTGTGGTGGGAGATTTTGGGTCTTTTATGAATTTTACCGATCCAGTAACTGGTTTCCCAAATTTCTACCGTTATAACGAAAACCGAAGGGTAGAAAACCTAAACCTTGATGCCAGCGGATGGGAATCATATGCAAATACCACAAATACACTTAATACTGCAGAAGGCTATGCACTTAATTTAGGCAAAAATACAGCCTCTCAAACTATAGAATTAACCGGTGAGGTAAACAATGGTAGTGTTTCGGTACGCCAGCTAGAAAATAATCACCGAAAATATACCCGCGGTTTCCATTTAGTGGGCAACCCCTACCCCTCTCCTATAGATTGGGATGCTCCCCAGGGCTGGATAAGAAATAATATTGATAACGGTATTTACTTTTTTACTGCTAGTGATACCAACCAATATACCGGTACTTACACCGCTTATGTAAATGATATTTCTACAGGAAATATTAACACTCCTAACATTATTCCTTCTATGCAGGGCTTTTTTATTAAAGTGAGCGATTCTGATACTCAAGAGAAAGTAATTGGAAGCTTCGGGATGGATAACAGGGTGCGTACAAACAATTTTGGCCAGCAATTCTATAGGTCTCAAATTAACAGCCAGAAATCCCTAATTCGCCTGGAAGCCGGTTTTAAGGGCGCTAAGGATAGAGATGCTATGATTGTCTATTTTTCTCCTTATGCCACTTCGAATTTTGAAAAGGAAATGGATGCACATAAATTGATGAATACCGACCCCAGGGTACCAAGCCTCTACAATATAAGTCAGGACAGGAAAGAACTGGCTATTAATGCTATTTCTTACCCTGAAACTAAAAGTTACAAAAAAATTCCTTTGGGAATTAAAGCCGATGAAAATGGAGAAATGACTATTGGGCTTGCCCGCATTGAAGGTTTAAATCTTAATTTCAATATTTATTTAATAGATCATTTAAAGGGTATTGGACAAAACCTCAGTAAAAAGCCCGTATATAATTTCAATATCAAAAAAGGAACGCATAATTCTCGTTTTGAATTAATGTTTTCTGAAGAAGAAGTTACAAGTCCTGCAATTGCTTTTAACGAACCTTTTGATGTAAAGGTTCAAAATGGAACTGTAGTGGTTCACCTTAATTTAGATGAAAATCAAAAAGGCATTTTAAAAGCAACGACCATTACAGGACAAATTCTACAAATAAAAGAAGCTTCAGGAACCAATGAGGTAATTTTTGAGGGTATTACCAGTAATGGCGTGTATATTATTAACCTACAGGTTGGTAAAGCTCTTTACGCAAAAAAAATAGTCATAAAAAAATAAGTAGGGCCCATGCAAAATAGAAGATTTTATAATCATACATTTTTGTTTTTACTGCTTATATTTTCAGTATTAGAAATTAAGGCCCAGGAAAATCCGCCAATTCCAATAGAGGTTGAAGTAAGGACATCCAGAAACCTCAATTTTGGTTCTTTTACCGCAGGAAGTGCAGGAGGAAATGTTACGGTAAGCTACGACGACCAACGTACCGTAGATGGTGATATTTTTGAGCTTAATTTTGGACAACCGGTTTCAGCAGCTTTATTTGATGTGTATGCCAATCCCGGTACCATTATCCAAATTGAAGATATGGGGCCTTTTATTCTGGAAAATCAGGATACCGGCCTGCAAATTCAACTCTTAATTAATAGTTTTAGTACCGGTCATAGAACCTTTGTGACCCAGGCTCCCAATGCACAAGTACCTAATGAGGTTTTTGTAGGTGGCACCTTGCGTATTCCGTCAGATAATTCCGGAAACCTACCCGGAACCTACTTTGGCACATTTACCCTTAATTTTATTCATCAATAGATAAGAAAGCTTCGCTTAATGCAAACACTCTTCTGCTCTTTTTCTGTTGGATTTTATAAAAAATTGCTTTCTGTAATAATATTCGCCTTTATTTCTGTACCAATTATTGCTCAGGAAGATTACCCCGGGTATGACGAATTAAGCGTAGAAATGATTGTTCCCAATCTTGGCACTATAGAAATACCAATCGCTATTAAAGGGCAGGATGCCTTTATTCCGGTTAAAGAACTTTTTGATTATTTAAAGATTAAAAATGAAGAAACCGAAGATGGTATAAAAGGCTTTGTTATTCATCCAGATTCGTCTTATAGTATTAATGTGTCCCGCAATAATATAATTTATAAGGACAGGGAGTTTACGCTTAATGAAGGGCAGTACATTAAAACGCCTTTAAACCTTTATTTAAAATCCAATCTCTTTGGCGAAATTTTCGGTTTAGATACAGAATTTTCTTTTAGGAGTCTTTCGGTCACTATGAAAACCGAAAAAGAGCTGCCGGTAATAAAGCAAATGCGACTTAAAAAGTTACGAAAAAATTTGAATCGTGTAAAGGGTATTGTTAAACCAGACACCACCATAGGCAGAAAATATCCTTTTTTTAAAGCAGGAACTTTAGATTGGGGAGTGGTCACAACGCAACAAAGTGAATTTGAAAATGACAATCGATTAACATTTGGCTTAGGAACCATGTTTTTAGGAGGAGAAACCAACCTGATGCTTAATTATTCCACGAGGGTTCCGTTTGATTCCAGGAATCAGTTCTACCAGTGGCGCTACGTAAATAATGAAAGCAAGTTATTTAAACAAGTTACTGCGGGAAGGATTTTTACCCGTGCTACCTCTTCTCTATTTGCACCCGTAAGTGGTGTACAGGTAACCAATAGCCCTTTCCAAAATAGAAGATCTTTTGGTACTTATACCCTTAACGATTATACCAATCCCAGGTGGACTGTAGAGCTTTATGTAAATAATATTCTTGTAGAATTTACCGAGGCTGATGCTTCGGGGTTTTACACTTTTAATGTGCCCCTAATGTACGGTAACACTGCGGTAAGGTTAAAATTTTATGGCCCCTACGGGCAGGAGCGCGTAGAAGAGCGTATCATTAATATTCCTTATAATTTTGTTCCAAAAAATGAATTAGAATATACACTAAGTGCAGGAATTGTTGAAAATGAAGACTTAAACCGATTTTCCCGAATTAATTTTAATTACGGACTAAGCAATGCCATTACCATAGGAGGTGGAGCAGAATACCTAAGTGGCCTAAGTTCTGGGGAAGTTATGCCATTTGTAAATTCTTCTATTAGGTTTGCTTCTAATTTTCTCTTTACGGGAGAATATATGCACGGTGTTAAAGGAGAAGGACTTTTAAGCTATAGAACCCCGGGAAATCTTCAAGTAGATCTTAATTATATTAAATACCACGAAGATCAAACCGCAATTAACTTTAATTACCTTGAAGAGCGTAAAATAAGTTTTTCTGCCCCCATTAGAGCTAAAAACTTTTCTATGTTTAGCAGGTTTAGTGTTAACCAAATTATTATGCCCACTACCCAGTTTACTACGGCGCAGTTGTTGTTATCTGGAGCAATAATGGGCATTAGCACTAATCTCACAACCTATGGAATATATAACGACCGGGTAAAAGAACCAACTATTTATACTTCGATTTCGCAAAATTACCGACTTCCGCACAATTTTTTGTTCTCACCGCAGGTACAATACGATTTTAGCCGAAATCAGTTTAATAATATTATTGCAGAATTAGAACGTCCGGTTTTTAAACAGGGTTTTATCAATATAGCTTACGAGCATAATCTCTTACGAAACGCCAATATTTTTGAATTCGGTTTAAGGTATGCTTTTAACTTTGCGCAAACCTCTATGACTTCAAGATTGGGGAATAGAAATAATTCTTTTGTGCAATCTGCGCGTGGAAGTTTAATCTTAGACGATAATACAGGTTATGTTATGGCCAACAACCGCACCGCTATGTCCAGGGCCGCTGTAAGCATTATGCCTTTCCTCGATTTTAATACAAACGGCAAGAGAGATCCTATGGAGCCATTGGTAAGCGGTATGGAAATAAAGAATACTTCGGGTAAATTAACATATAACGAAGATGAAACAATACTCCGAATTACCGAACTGCAACCTTATATAGATTTATTATTGGAGATTAATCCTAACAGCCTTGACAATATTGCCTGGAAAGTAAAAAACGAAAAAATAAAAGTACATACTATACCTAATCAATTTCAGGAAATTGAAGTACCGGTAGAAGTTTTGGGAGAAGTTGCCGGCATGGTTTACTTAAAAAAAGGAAATAGTATTAATGGGCAGGGCAGAATTATAGTGAATATTTTAAATAAAAGCGGAAAGTTGGTCAAGGAAATTTTAACCGAAGCTGATGGATATTTTACCTACCTGGGATTAAAACCGGGTGCTTATACCGCTGAAATTGATCCTAACCAAATGAAAAAACTTGGTTATACTGCGGGGAAAGCCATAGAATTTGAAATAAGAGTAGATAAATACGGTGATATTGTAGATACACTGGAATTTATTATTACAACCGATTAATTCAGCATATTATTTATAGGTTATTTTAAGAATTTCCAGTTTCCGGGATTCTTTACCCAGCAAAAAGTCTATTTTATCTCCAACTCTTTTTCCGGTAACCGCTTTGGCAATGGGTGCTATAAATGCAATTTTTTGTTTTTTAACATCGGCTTCATCAACTCCTACAATTTGGAATTCCTGTTTACGTCCGTCCTGCTTTAAAACTACCCAAGCTCCAAAACGAACTTCATCTTTAGGTTGATCTGTTAACTCTAAAAGCCTTGCATTGGTAATTCTTTCTCTTAGTAACTTAAGCTTACCGTCTATCACCGCTTTTGCCCTTCTTCGTTCGGTTTCATTTTCAATATTAATCCCGGCTCGATCTGCTATAAGACTCCCCTCTTCTTCCTTTAGTTCTTTTAGACCATTTGGGGTCACATAATTTGTTTGTCCGGAAGGTAACGCAGCTCTTGGCGGTATAATAGGTGCTTCTTCCTGATCGTCCTCTTTTACAAAACCTCTGCTCATAAGTGTATTTTAAGGTATAAAATAACAATTATAGAAATGAGGTGAAAATTATCTTTCTATATAAAATCATAAATATTTTAGTAGAAGCCGGCATGCATTATCTATTAGCGTATTTTTATTTTATAAATTTAAATAATGAGTCTGGAGATAGCCATATTGTTTTTTATTATTGTAGTAGTGATAATTTTGTTTGCCCTGGAAGTATTTCCTATAGATAAAATTGCCTTCTTTATTCTTGCAACACTTCTACTCACAAATCTGGTTAGCCCGGAAGAAGCTATCTCGGGTTTTTCAAGTCCTGCAACCATAACTGTTCTCGCTCTAATGATTATTGCCATAGGCCTGGAAGCTAATGGAGTTATAGATTGGCTGGCAGGCGGACTTAAAAATTTAAGAATCCTACCGGTTTTTCTAATGGTACCGGCTTTTATGCTTATTGCGGGTAGTATTTCGGCATTTATTAATACTACAGCAGTGGTTATTGTATTTATTAAAATTATCACCGAATTATCTGCACGATACAATATTCCCAGTTCAAAACTACTTTTACCAATTTCTTTCGCCGGAATTATAGGAGGAAGCTGTACCCTTATGGGTACGTCTACTAACCTTATTGTTAACGCCGTCGCTGTAGAACGCGGTATAGAAAGGTTTAGCTTTTTTGAATTTACCTGGTATGGTGTCATCTTCATGATAATTACTATAATTATGGTAAGTCTTCTAATTAAATTTCTTCCCAGGTCTGGGAAGAATAAGATTAGTGAAGATTATAATTTAGACGAATATATTACCAAAGTAATTATCCAAAAGGATTCCGGTTCTATAGGAAAAAGTATTCAGGAAAGCTTTTTATATGATAATGACGATATTGAAGTTTTAAGATTAAAACGCAACGGCATTATTAACGATTGGCCCGGGAAATTTACTACCCTTAAAGAAGGAGACCAACTACTATTACGCTGTAATCTTGAAAATTTACTAAAATTAAAGGATTCAGAAGGTTTTACGGTTATTAAAGAGGGAGATAAAAGAAAACTGGCAGACCCCATTATCGATTCTGAAGAGTTAGAAGAAAATGTACAGGTAGTAGAAATTTTAATGCTACCCAATTCCCCACTTATCGGAAAAAATATTAAAACCGTTGGATGGTACGACCTACATGGGGCAGTACCGCTGGCAATTAGAAAACGTAGGAATTTTAGAAATCCTAAAAGAAGAATTTTTAACCGCGGAAAAGATGAAATTGAATTAAGGGTTGGAGACCGCCTACTGGTAGAGGTTACCGAAAGTGCTTTAGATGAATTGCGAAAAATTGAAAATATTACAATACTCGAGCAACACAAAAATATTGAAGTAACTACAAAAACCAAGCGATTCCTTTCGCTATCTATTTTATTAGTGGTTATTGCACTTTCGGCATTTTCTATTTTTCCTATTTTAAAAAGTGCGATAATAGGTTGTTTTCTAATGATTTTTACCAAATGTATAGACCTGGGAAAAATCTATGCCCAGGTAAACTGGCAAATTATTTTCTTGTTGGCAGGAATGATTCCTTTAGGCGTGGCAATGAATAATACCGGAGCCGACCAATGGATATCAGATCAATTACTCCTGGTGTTTGAGAATCAAACCGATACTGTAATTATAGGCATTCTCTTTCTTGTTACTATGATATTAAGCGGGTTTATCTCCAATAATGCTACAGCAATTATTATAACCCCCATTGCTATAAGTATTGCAGCCAGTCTACAAATGGATCCCAAACCCTTTATCTTATCGGTGCTTTTTGCTTCTAATTTTAGTTTTTTCACGCCGGTTGGCTACCAAACCAATACCATAATTTACGGTATGGGTATTTATAGGTTTAGGCATTTTTTTATTATTGGTGGGCTGGTATCTTTAGTGCTTTGGGTAACCGCTTCCCTACTGCTTTCTACCAGTTTTTAATTAGGAATCCGGTCTAATTTCAGGTATTTTTGAAAAAACTTTATCTCGAATCTATTTGATAATTCCATATTTAAATGTTTGTATACCTAAGTTCAAACCTGGATTAATTTCTATAAATTTTCTATGAGCTTACCTAAAAACCGTCTACTTGTTATTGGCTGTGTTTGGCCCGAACCTAATTCTTCTGCCGCCGGTAGCCGAATGTTACAATTACTGCAATTTTTTCTTGGCGAAAAATATGAGATCACTTTTGTAAGCACAGCGGCCCGTAGTGAGTTTGCCATAGATCTGGAAAAGATGAATATCGCTTCTGAAGTGATTAGAATGAACCATCCCTCTTTTGACGAATTATTAAAGCAAATTCAGCCTAATTTTGTGCTCTTTGATAGGTTTATGACCGAAGAACAATTTGGATGGCGGGTAGATGAAAACTGCCCTGAAGCCATAAAAATACTCGATACAGAAGATCTTCATTTTCTAAGAAAATCCAGAATAGAAGCTTTCAAAAAAAATATACCTGCCGAGAATATTTATTTTGATGCCGACATTACCAAAAGGGAAATCGCCAGTATCTACAGGTGCGATCTTAGCCTTATCATTTCTGAAGCTGAAATGGAATTGTTGCAAAATAAATTTGAAATAAACCCTCGCCTACTTTATTACCTTCCTTTTATGCTGAATTCTATTTCGGAGGAAGAAGCACTGAATTTGCCAAACTATCAAGAGCGTAACAATTTTATAAGTATCGGTAATTTCCTGCACGAACCAAATTGGAATGCGGTGCTATATCTAAAGGAAGAAATATGGCCATTAATACGTAAGGAATTACCGGAAGCAAAACTTATTGTTTACGGGGCTTATCCATCGCAAAAAGTATGGAACCTTCATAATGAAAAAGAAGGATTTATTGTAAAAGGACGCGCAGAAACTGCTGAAACTGTTATGCAACAGGCAAAAGTATGCCTGGCCCCCATAAGATTTGGTGCCGGATTAAAAGGGAAACTAGTTATGGCGATGCAATCTGGTACTCCTTCGGTTACAACTACTATGGGAGCTGAAGGAATTAACGGAGCTTTAAACTGGAATGGATTTATTGTCAATAAACCTGAACTTTTTGCCGCAGAAGCCGTGCGTTTGTATACAGATGAAAAACTTTGGGCAGAAGCGGTACAAAATGGCCATGCCATAATTAACTCACGATTTAAAAAAGAAAAACATCAACAAAAATTTGCTACAAAGTTAGCAGGGCTTATTCAAGATAAAGATGTTAATAGAAAAAGGAATTTTGTGGGTAAAATGTTGCAATACCACAAACATAGAAGTACTTATTTTATGGCTAAATTTATAGAAGAAAAGGAGAAAAATAAAAAAACCGCCGGCCATAATTAGCCTCCCGGCGGTTTTTATTACACAAAAGGAACAGTTTCCTGTTCATCAACAGAAATCAAACAAATTGAGGCGTTTCTTGATGTTCAAATAACTTTTGATTTAACCCCTGTAGGGTTTGTATTTTATGTTTAGAAGCTACCAATAAAGAAATATTATTATTACTACCCCCATAAGAAATCATTCGAACAGGAATATCATTTAATAATTCAAACAAACGGCTGGTACTTTTATCTTCAATAAGGCCTTCTCCCACAATACAAATAATACTATGTTCTTTTTCTACGGTAATTTCTCCATAATCATTCAACTCTTCCAGAATTTGATCTAAATTTCTATCAGAATCTATGGTTAATGAAATTGCAATTTCAGAAGTGGTAATCATATCTATTGCAGTCTCATATTTATCAAAAACCTCAAAGATCTTTTTAAGAAAACCATGCGCCATTAACATCCTGTTAGATTTAATTTTAATGGCGGTAATCCCGTCTTTCGCCGAAATAGCCTTAAGTCCGCGAGAATGTATTTCGTCTGAAATTCTCGTTCCAGGAAGATCGGGTGTAAATGTATTTTTTAAGAATAACGGGATTTGCCTTTTTATAACCGGCGAAATAGTTTGAGGATGCAAAATCTTAGCTCCAAAATAAGCTAGCTCTGAGGCCTCTTCAAAACTTAATTCGGCGATGGCATGCGTATTCTCTACATATCTTGGGTCGTTATTATGAAACCCGTCAATATCTGTCCAAATTTGAACTTCATCAGCCTTTACAGCTGCTGCCAAAATAGTTGCACTATAATCGCTACCACCTCTTTTTAAAGTATTAATACTATTATTTGAATCTATTCTTACAAAGCCCTGAGTAATATAAACCTCAGTGGGTTCCAACTGTGATATGCTTTTTTGAAAAAGTTCCCCAACGAACTCAGTATCCGGGTTTTCCAGATTTGAAACGTGCATAAAGTCTTTGGCATTCAAAAAGTTATTCTGTATTCCTTGCTGAGTAAGAAAAGTAGAAAAAATATAGGTGAGCATTGTTTCACCTGTAGTGACTACTTCTGCGTAAACACCTTCTGAATACTCATTTAGAGTTAGGCTCTTTAAGGTAGTTAAAACATCGTTTACAAAACTCCTGGCATCTGCATTTAAAGTCGCATCGTTTATAAGCGCGTCAATCGTTTCTTCATGCTTATTTTTTAATTCAGAAATAATAGTTGCTATAGCTGAATGATCTTTAACCTTAATAAGGTCGGTTATCTCTACCAACTTATTAGTTACACCAGACATTGCCGAAAGAACAAGTAGCTTCTTCCCTTCGCGACCCGTCAGAATATTTTTTACATTTTTTATACTCTCAACTGAGCCTACAGACGTTCCCCCAAATTTTAATACCTTCATCTTTAAGTGTTTTTAAAATTATTTTAGATCATGCTAAAATAACTTCGTGCATAAATAGAATTTAAGCCTGCTGTGGCAAAATATATCTATCAATTTATATACATTTGCACAAAATGTTTAATATTTAACAATGAAAACAATAACCACCTGTGTTCACGATATTATTAGGCATCAGCCCTTTCTTGACGATGCTATTGCACGAGACATTATAAACTTTAGTGGACTTGCTGAAGACATTCAGCCGCAGGTAGAAAAGGAAATGCGTAAACCTGTAAAGCAAGGTTCTATTATTATGGCATTACGTCGTTACGCACCCCACCGAACCAAAGTTAATATGCAACACTTAAGGGAATTGGGAGATATTGTGGTTAGATCTGGTATTACAGAATATACCTTTTTAAATTCTAACAGCATTATTGCCAATAAAGCAAAACTTCTGGATGCGGTTAAGGATCAAAGTGGGGTATACCTAAATTATTCAAGTAACTACCAGGAAAGTAATATTTTGGTATCGTCCAGCCTTACAAACCTGGTTGAAGACTGTTTTAGGAGTGAAAGACGTGTTTCGGTAAAGGAAGAGTTATCGTCTATAACCATTGCCCTCCCTAAAAATAGTTCACAGTTTGTAGGCCTCTACTTTTATCTCTTTAAGCTTTTAGCTTATGAAGGAATACCGATTTTTGAAATGATTTCAACTTCAAATTATTTTGCGCTATTCCTGGAAAAGGAATATGTAAATCAAGCTTTTTTATTGATTAATGAAATAAAGAAGTAGCACGTCTCTCCTATTAAAAAACTATCTAAACTTATTTAAGTTGATACCACCATACAGCATTTTGATGGTTCATAGGTAAAATAAGCTGATTTTCATTGGTATCGAAAAAGATATCTCCGGCACTTTTTTCTGAAGTTAGGACTTCGGTTAGGTCGCCGTTTTTTCCTGCCAGGTATATTTTCCCACTTGCCCAATCAGATAGGTAAAAGGCTTCTTGCCCTACCGGTTGTATACCGTCTAGATTTCCTATTCCATTTTTAGAAATCTTTGTTATCTCACGGGTATCTATATCTATTTTTAAAAAATTACCATTTTCGTTCTCTCCCCACGCGGCCGCATAAAGATACTTATCCTGTGCAAAAAGCCCGTTAACATACTCCAGCCTTTTGCTATTTAAATACTCAATGATTTCTCCTTCTTTCGCCTCCGGAATCACTAAATCTAAAGCTTTACCGGGCATTAAATAAATAGCACTTTTACCTGAATCAGAAATAAAGATATTTCCCGTTTCATCTACAGTTATATCATTTAGTGATTTGGCACCTTCAACGGGAATTCTTCTAAGAATGCTTTCATTAGGAATACTAATTTCAACAAGTTCGGTATTATTGGTAACATAAAGTGTATCTTCCTTTACCAATAAACCTTTCGGGTCTCTCAATCCGGTTATCCATTTTAGGTCTATAATTTCTCCTACAGCCGAAACTCTGGAAATAAAACCATCTCCATCTTTTCTATCGGCCATATTTGAAATATAAAATTCATTTGTATTAACATCAAAAACCACTGATTCCGGATGACTAAAACCTTCCTGTTTTTTAATTAAACTGGCCTCAGTACTTTGCGCATAAATGCCAATACTCAGAAAAAGGGCTATTAAAAGCAATTTAAGTTGTGCGTTCATCCTGTTAATTTTTAATTTCAGAACCAGAAATTTAAAAAATATAAATTTAAGGTTTTAGCTAAAATACTGCTAAATATTTACCAATATTTAATTTCAAAAAGACTTTTGAATTAATTTAGTTATTTCAATAATATAATTATGAAAAATATTATAAGAGCTATTTTAGCCGGTTGGGGCGCCAAAAAGTTGGGCGGTGGTTGCGGGTGTTTTGGAATTATAGTAGCCTTCATAATACTTTGGATAATTCTCGGGTATTTGGGATTAGGGTAATTACTCGTATTTACTCATAATACTATTCCATTCCATAGTTTTTAAAACACTAATAAGTATCGGGTTTATCTCATCTACCAGCTCTGAATCTTTTGGAAAACTATAAGCATAATAATCTTTTTTTAGCGTTTTAGGTAAAATTTCTATTTCATCTTCCAGGCCGCTTCTTTTAATTTCATATCTCAAAATAGGCTCATCGTATACAAACAGTTTTGTTTCTTCATTTTCTAAACGCTTAATACCTTGTTTTTCATTGGCTACCTTAGAATGGTCTATATTATAAAGACTTAGCAACTCTTGTGCACTACTGCTTTCTACGCTGGTTATATTAAATTTTGAAAGGTCCTGTACCGAATTTATTTCATCGTTCATGGTTTGTACTGTTAAAGATGAAGCAATTCCTGCAGTTAAACTTGAAATTATTATTATAGCCATAAACATCCATATTAGCGCAATTACACGTCCGCCGGTGGTTCTGGGAGATTTATCGCCATAGCCAACGGTAGTCATTGTTACTGCACTCCACCAAAACCCCTGAAGTATTCCCTTTGTACCTGTTCCAAATTCTTCGGCGTTCTTCTTTCTCTCAAAAATCCATACCAAAAAGCCAAAAACAAAGATCACGGCAAGTAGAATTAGGATTGCAGATATAAAATTCCAACTAAATAAATTTGCCAGGTAATTGAATATTTGAGACTCACTTCTTTTAGCCACCCCTGTATGGGAAATAAAATAAGGCTGGGAGAAGTCCATTCGTTTCATACGGCTATCGGTAACCGTTACCGGGTTAATACTGAAATCTACTTCTTTGTTTTCTATGCCGTTCAAGAGTTCTGCCAGCGAACTATATTCTTTAAACTCATAATCCATCCCCATCTCTTCATTTATCAATTCCCAGGAATCTATACTTAAACCGGCATATTGTCCATTCTCTTGCATTACAAATGGCGGAGTTGGTATTATTCCAATAAGTATTTTTTTAGAAAGTTCTAGGCTATCTGCCGGTTGCTGGGCATTAAAACTTAAACTTGAAATTAAGAGACTAAATAGAAAGAAGTACTTTTTAATCATTTAAAATTATCTTTTTCTGTTTTTGTATTATTTGAAATTGAGTCGAGTAAAACCTCATAATAGATTTTTAATTTCTTCCGACCAAAATTCCTGGCTTTTTTTACATCTTCCCCCATATAAATATCTATTTTATTTTTCCAGCGATAATGCATTTTATCTTTCACAAGAAAGATACTGTCAAAACCTTCAATTTTAACCTTAGTGTTGTGATCCAAGCCTTTTTTAATTAAATCCCTGGAAACTGCAATGGCTTTTAAACCGGGCCTTAGGGTATCACCCCATGCGGTTATGTTGGCACCGCCCGCCCCTGTTTGCCAGCTCAAAGAATTATATGCTGAAGCGGTAACCTCTAATGTATCCCAAACTATAGTTGTTTCTTTCGAATTTTCACTATTCATTTTACAAGCTAAAAAGCTGAAGTAAAATATAAGCATGCATATAAATACTCCAACTTTCATAACTTATAATTTTTATAATTAAAATTCTAACTTAATTTCCAACCATCGCGGTAATCTCTACGTACAAACTGGTTTGCTTCATCAAAATTCGTTACCCTCATATTTTCTGAATCCCATAGCATTTTTATATCCCTTCCAGGATATTCAAAATAACTATCTCCGTTGGCACGTTTTTTCTCGTTTCTAACATCGTAGCCTCTAATAGCCAAATTAGCAATAAGCAAGGTTTCGGTTAAAGGCCCTGCAATTTCAAATGGAGAACTCAATTCCATTTTTCCATAACCGGCAATAGCTCCTTCTACCCATTGTGCGTAATGTCCTTCCTCTCCTCCAGGTACTCGTTTGTATGTTTCTGCCACGTTTACTTCATCGGTTTTTGAAGTAGGTAACAAGCGAGGGTTTCTACCATAAGTACCGCACATAAGCTTACCTTTATCCCCAATAAATAAAACGCCATTTCCACCGTCTCCAAAAGTTTCATTTGGTCCAAGCTCTTCCGGTCTTTTAGGTTTAATTCCGCCGTCCATCCAATGAATGGTCACGTCTTCAGTTGTTTTTTCCGTTTTTGGAAAAGTCATGATTGCATGGCTGGATGGTGGGCAACTTTCGGGGAAATAACCTCTTTTAAATTCATCTACATATACGCTTCCAACACTACACTGAACATCTTTTGGATGTCCAAGGCCCAAAACCCTATAGGGCACTTCAATTAAATGACAGCCCATATCGCCTAAAGCTCCGGTACCATAATCCCACCAACCGCGCCAGTTAAATGGCACCAAGCCTTCTCTATACTTCTTATAAGGTGCGGTGTTTAACCACAAATCCCAATCCAAATCTTTGGCAACTTTGGTATTTTTATCTTTTGGCCAGGGAATTCCCTGGGGCCAAACCGGGCGATCTGTCCAAACATAAACTGTCTTTACATTTCCAATAAGACCGGCATCTATCCATTCCTGAACTTTTCTAACACCGTCACCAGAAGCCCCCTGATTTCCCATTTGTGTTACCACTTTATATTTTTGAGCTGCTTCGGTTAATTGCCTGGCCTCATAAATATCATGGGTTAAAGGTTTTTGCACATATACCGGTTTTCCTAGTTCCATAGCAGCCATAGCCTGCACGGCATGGCCATGGTCTGGGGTAGAAATTGAAACCGCATCTATATGCTTTGCTTCTTTGTCTAACATTTCACGAAAATCGGTATAAAAATTTGCTTTGGGGAACCTTGCTATAGATTTTGCAGCCCTACTCTTATCTACATCACATAGAAAGCCAATTTCGGCCTTTCCAGATTTGTAAAAACTATAAATATCACTCTCTCCTTTTCCACCCACACCAATTCCTGCAACTACTAATTTATCACTAGGAGCTGTAAAGCCGGGACCACCCATTACGTGTCTGGGGATAATACTAATTCCAGCTGTAGCTAAGGCTGTAGTTTTTATAAAACTCCTTCTGGAATTGGGTTTTGGGGATTCTTTTTTCTTCATATTTAATGGAAATTTTTAATTATACCAGGTTCTACTTAATCTAAAATTTTATAAAAGTTAAGTTAATAAATGTATTTACTTATTATGAAAAATCCAATTTTAATATTAATACCTTGTCTCTGAAGACCTAAGAATTCAAAAATAGCAAAACCAAAATGTTAATATTTTTTTAAGATTTTGGGATTATAAGTCCTATAGTTTGGTAGCGGATCTAATAACTGTACCTTTGCCAACTTTAAAGGGCTGCATTCGCATGTCCATGATAATTTTGAAAAACAACATTATGAGTCAAGTAAAAGCAAATGATACGGTAAAGGTACATTACACAGGTAAACTAACTGACGGGCAGGTTTTTGACAGCTCTGTAGAAAGAGGTGAGCCTATAGAGTTTACTATGGGACAGGGACAGTTAATTCCCGGTTTTGAGAAAGGCCTTATCGATATGAAAGTGAACGAAAAGAAAACTATAAATATACCAAAAGAAGAAGCTTACGGAGAGCCAAGAGAAGAGCTTATACAAGAAGTTCAAAAAAGTCAGCTGCCCGAAGAAATTAAGCCTGAAGTAGGTATGGGACTTGTTTCTAAAAGCCCTGATGGTCAGGAAATGAATCTTGTGGTTAGAGACGTAAAAGAAGACACTATTGTGGTAGATGGAAATCACCCACTTGCAGGTAAAGACCTGGTATTTGATCTGGAAGTAGTAGAGATCAAATAAGTTTTTATAACCTATTTTTTTAAGCCCGAAGCCTCCAGGTTTCGGGCTTTTTGTTTTTAAACTTTTAAGTATACGGGTTAATGTTTTTATAATAGTTTGAGACTGGCAGGAATGATTTTTATCTTAGGTGTTAATCAAAAAATGTTATTATGAAAAGAAATGGAACCGCAATCTGGAAAGGAAATTTAAAAGAAGGACACGGTACAATTAGTACTGAAAGTGGTATTTTAGATAATACACAGTATTCCTTTAAAACCCGATTTGAAAACGGCAAAGGCACCAATCCTGAAGAGCTTATCGGCGCGGCACATTCCGGGTGCTTTACCATGCAGCTTTCGGCAAATTTAACAGAAGAAGGTTTTGAACCCGATACGCTAGAAACCAAAGCTGAGGTTACTTTTGAAGATGGCAACGTTACAAAATCACATCTTATTCTTAAAGCAAAGGTAAAAGATATTGAAAGAGAAAAATTTGCAAATATTGCAAATGACGCAAAAGAGAATTGCCCAATTTCTAAATTGCTGGATACCGAAATTACCTTAGAATTTGAGTTGACCCAGTAAACTACCTCTGGGTAAACCTACGAGGCATTCGTTAAAAACATTTTTTTAATTTCGAGGCAAGCCCTGGGATATTAAGCCTTTGGTGCTGCCAATAAATTTCAGAAAAAACCTTAAAATAAGGTAAATAGACTATAGGAGGTTGTCTAAAATGTGTACACTTCGTCATTCTGAATTTATTCCTGAATCTAAGCTAATGATTACCAAATCATATTAGAAGCTGAAACATGTTCAGCTTGACGGAATAAAGTTTTAGACAATCTCTTATTTATTTATAATTAATAAATGCTTCTTTTAAAGCAAAAAATATTTGCTTTTTAATAGCTGGGTTCATTTGGTTATTAATTATAAAGCTTTGGTTCACTTCCAATTCAATTCCCATATAATCTTCAGGAAACTTCTTTCGTAAAAAGGTGGTAAAACCATCGGCTTTTCCTAAATAAGGATAATTGAACCTGATTTTTAAATGAGGATTTTGTTCATTTAAGTATTGTTTGAAATTTTTACAGAAGTGCTTTTCCATCTTTCTTGATGAATCATAAAGCAAGCCAATACCCGTATTTCTTATTTCTTCATTTAAATATGGAGTAAAAGTGTGAACAGAAAGATGTAGCACCTTCTCCCTTTTTTCTATTAAACGTGAAATTTGTGTTTCTACTGAATTTCGATAAGGAAAATAATATGTATCTAAAACTTCTAACTTCTCCCGGCGAGGTAATTTTTTAGTGAATTCTGAAAATAATTGAGGATGTTTTATAGACCTATTTACTTCTACCAAAAGCCTCCCCGTTTCCTGAACCTGCCTAAAATAAGCCAGTTCTTCCAATGTTTTAAATAGTTCTAACGCACCGGGATCATATCCACGATGAGAGTTTAAAATCATTCCTGCCTTAAGAAATAACCCCAGATATTTTCTGGGAATGTTATTGTATGCATGCTCACAGGTTAATACTAGTTTCACGGCTTAAAAAAATTATTCTCCTCCAGGCAATCGGCTAATTTAAGATAAACCTTTTTAATATTTTCAGTAGAAAAATTTCCTTCCAAAGCCATTAAAATTCGGGTAGAAAGACTCCCATTGTTCAACAAAAATTGAATATTTTCCTGATGTTTACCCGAAAGTTTATTTCTTATTTTTGAAAATAGGATTTTCCATATTTCAAATACTCCAACTTCGCTATGCAGGCCAAATATTCCAAGAAAGTCTAGATTTTCTATTTTGGTATTTTCGGCATCTTTAATAACCGAATCGAAAATTTTAAAAAGCTCGTCTTCATGCCATTTCTTTTGGTCTTCTAATGAGATTAAATCGCCATTTACCAATAGCTTTAAAGATTCAATAATCAAAATGGCTATGGCCATATCGGCTTTAGGACATTCCTGAATATCTATAACTCTAATCTCTATCGCATTCCTATCAAAGCGGGCAATAGAACCACGAGAATTCAAAAAATGATGATCTAAAATATTTTCAGTATCATAAGGTTTAATCGCCTTATTAATTGGTTCAAATATAATTTTAGAATAGGCTTCTTTAGAAAAAACCTGCTCGGGAATAACTTTTCCCGTCATTAGAGGAATCTCTTTTTGGTTGGTTTTATATACCTGCATGCGGGCATCTTTAAAACCCGTATCATGCCCTTCAAAAATGGGCGAGCTGGCACTCAAAGCCGGAATAATAGGTAAAAGCAAACGAACGGCCGCATGGAGTTTTTCAAATTCAGTATCGTTAAAAAAAGGAAGGTTAATATGCATACTTTGCACATTACTCCAGCCGTGGCCACTACAATCAAAAATTCGATTATAGAGCGCATAAATTTGATTATAATGGTGTTTCCAGAGCTGGGTTTCTGCTTTTGGGTTCATTAAAGGATGTGCAGCCGTTGGTAACAAACGGGTATTATTTTCTTTTAATAGTAGGTTAACTTCCTTTATGTTTTCAGCAAAAAGAAGGTCTAAATTTTCTAAATCTGTTGTGGGACCGTTGGTTTTTAACTCCACTACGTGGGCTACCAACTCGTTGCTCCATTCAATTTTTCCATTTGCTATATCGGAAGTGATTTCCCCTTTTTTTTGAATAAAAAGTTGATCTACAATTGGGTTCACTTTAAAATTAGAAGCATTAATAAGCATGTATTCCAGCTCAATTCCAAAAACTTCAAAAAGATGATACCTCATATTTATTTCTTTAAAAGCCGGTTTTTTAAAGCCGATAAAATCTCTATATAAATTTGTTCACCATAATAAATATCTTCTACTCCAAAATCTATGTTAGGATTATCATTAATTTCAATAACCAGCGGTTTGCCGCCTACCTCCTTAATATCTATGCCATAAAGCCCTTTTCCCATTAATTTGGCCGACCTTAAAGCAACATTTATAATTTTTTTTGGAACTTTTTCAATAGGCAGGCAATCTGCATTTCCATCCATATCATTTTTTTGCTTTGCTTCCCAATTATAAATTTGCCAATGTCCTTTCGCCATATAATAACGACAGGCATAAAAAGCTTTATTATCTAAAATGCCTATTCGCCAATCGTATTCTGAAGGAATAAATTCCTGGGCAATAATCAACTCTGACTTCTTTAGCATCGCTGTTACCAATTCCTGAAACTCTACAACAGTATTTGCTTTTTTAACCCCAAATGAAAAGGTAGAATCGGGTGATTTCAATACTACCGGAAGCCCCGTTACTTCCAAAACCTTATCTATATTTTCTTTATGAATTATAATAGTTTTTGGCGTTGGTATATTCGCATTATTTAAAGCTTCAGCCATATACACCTTGTTACAGCATTTAAGGATAGCATTTGGATAGTCTATGATCGCAATGCCTTCTTGCTGGGCTTTTCTGGCAAATGCGTATGCCTCATTATTTACTTCGGTACTTTGCCGAATAAACAAGGCATCAAAAGCCGATAATCTTGAAAGGTCTGTTGGAGAAATAATTTCTACATAAAAATTGAGTTTCTCGGCTACTTCTATAAATTTTTTAATGGCTTTAGCATTACTTGGTGGTGCAATATCGTCCTTTTGTACCAGGATAGCCAGGTCAAACTCCGATGTGGTTTTCTTAGGTGTATCGTACCTTTTCTTTGCAAAATACTGAGCTGCAAATTGATGCATACTTTCTATATGTTCCGGCGGAATTTCAGCTTCAGAAATAGCTTTAATACTTTTAATATTCCATTTGGTGGTAAAATTAAATCTCACCCTTAAAAAAGGAATTTGAAAATGTTTATGAAACATCGCGCTTAAATCTTTATATTTTCGTGCGAGGTTTTGTCCAAAATATATACTTAGGGTAAACTCCTGCGATTTGATACCTTTTAAGCTAATTTGAATTAAATCATCAAATTCTTCGGAAACAATTTTTACCAGCTTCGGTGCCCGCAGGTCTACAATATTTTTTACGGTTGGAGTCGCCAAATGGCCTCTGGCCTCAGCCAAAAGTGATACATAATAGCCCTTAGATTGGTAGGAATAGTCCTTACATAAATTAAAAATCCTTGCGTTTTTAAGTTTAGCAAAATCTGGATGGGTAAGGTAAGTCTGAGCTGAAATAATAGCTATATTATCTAGCGTTAATTTCCAATCTTCAGGTTTATTAACAATAATATATTTATTCATTAATTAGATGATAATACCACCAAATGTACACGAAAAACAAATATCTTTTACATTATTCTTTACTCATATAAGTATTCTTTAAGCTATTTTTTTTTCTAAACCTGGTACCTGGATTTAATACCTTAATTTTTATTAGTAATTTCAAGGCCTCACAAAACTGAAAAATCATTTATGAAACTAAATCTTTTTAGCCTTGCACTAGTATTTTCGGCTAACCTTGCAGTTGCTCAACAAGATAATGAAGAAGCATTATTAAAAAAAGCAAAAGAAATTCACGAAAACGTAATAACCATAGATACGCATGCCGATATCAATATTAATAACTTTACCGAGGAAAAAAATTACACCATGAATTTAGGAAGCCAGGTAACACTTCCTAAAATGGACGCCGGTGGTCTAGACGTGGCATGGTTTATAGTGTATACCGGCCAGGATGAGCTCTCAGAACAAGGTTTTAAAAGTGCCCATGAAAACGCTATGGGCAAGTTCGACGCTATTCATAAATTGGTCAACGATTTTGCACCAGAACAAATAGGCCTAGCAACTAACGCACAAGAAGTACGTGATTTGGTTGCTGAAGGCAAGAAAGTAGCTATGATTGGTGTTGAAAATGGCTACCCCATAGGTAATAATATTGAAAATGTAGAAAAGTTTTACGATTTAGGTGCCAGGTATATGTCGCTTTCGCACCAGGGCCACAGCCAGCTAAGCGATTCTAATACCGGAGAGGCGAACGATGAATGGCTGCATAACGGACTTAGTAAATTAGGGGAAGAAGTAATTGCAGAAATGAATCGCCTGGGAATGATGGTAGATGTATCTCACCCTTCAAAGGAAGCAATTAAGCAAATGTTTAAACTTTCTAAAGCACCGCTTATCGCCTCCCACTCCTCTGCCCGTAAATTATGTAACCACAGTCGTAATTTAGACGACGAGCTTTTATTGTTATTTAAAGAACACGGTGGCGTGGTACAAACTGTTGCCTTTAAAAATTATGTGGATATTGAGAAAAATAAAGCTTTTAATGCGGCACGTGCTAAAACTTTTGAAGAGGAAGCAAAAAAAGAAAATTTTAAAGTTTTAGACAGCGAGGCTATAAGTAATTTAAGTTCTACCGAAAAAGATGCTTATTACGCAAAAGAAGAAAAAGTAAAGCTGGCTGCTGCTGAGGCAATGGAGTTATTAAAACCCGAAATAGCACCTGTAGGAGTCTCAGATTTTGTTGATCATATAGATTATAT
Source organism: Salegentibacter sp. BLCTC (assembly GCF_015143665.1). Classification (NCBI taxonomy): domain Bacteria; kingdom Pseudomonadati; phylum Bacteroidota; class Flavobacteriia; order Flavobacteriales; family Flavobacteriaceae; genus Salegentibacter; species Salegentibacter sp. BLCTC. Next base: position 216,940 of record NZ_WYEW01000001.1, read on the forward strand.
GGTAGATTTAATAGGCATTGAGCACGTAGGAATAAGCTCAGATTTTGATGGTGGTGGTGGTATTGACGGCTGGGAAGATGCTTCAGAAACCTTAAATATTACCATGGAATTGGTAAAACGTGGATATACCGAAGAAGAAATAGCCAAACTTTGGGGAGAAAACTTACTTAGGGTTATGAATGAAGTTGATGCCGTTGCGGCAGAACTTCAAAAAGGATAAATTCTTCCTTTTCTAAAACTAAAAAATCCTGCCCGGTTAAATATCCAGGCAGGATTTTAATTTTTATCTAAAATCTAGATTATGCGTGTTGCAGCTCGTGTTTTCCTTCTTTAATCTCTTCAATCATCTTCGCATTAAATGCCGGAAGATCGTCTGGATTTCTTGAGGTTACAAAAGCTTCATCTACAACTACTTCTTTATCTACCCAAAGGGCTCCTGCGTTTTCCAGGTCTTTCTTAATTGAATTGAAAGAAGTCATTGTACGGCCTTCCACAACCTCTGCATTAATTAAGGTCCATGCTGCGTGGCAAATAGCGCCTACTGGCTTACTTTGCTTAAAAAAGTCTCTAACGAAAACAAGGGCATCTTCGTTTCTTCTTAATTGATCTGGGTTTATCACTCCACCTGGAAGCACCAAGGCATTGTATTCTTTAGCACTCGCTTCTTTTACAGTGCGGTCTACTTCTATTTCACCAGACCAGTTTGTGCCTTCCCAGCCTTTAATCTTACCTTTTTCAAGGCTAATAACATCTACTTTAAAACCTTCGTTTTCCAAAGCCTCTTTTGGAGAAAATAATTCACTTTTTTCAAATCCGTTAGTGGCTAAAATTGCAATTCTTTTTTCCATAATTCTATCTTTTTTTGGTTTAGCACGAAGGTAAAATAAGCTTAAAAGACAGTATATTAAGGTGATTATAAAAAGAGGGCGCTCTAAAGTTAAACTTTATTAATTCTCTTAAAATTTGTAAAATGAACTATGTTTTGCGTTTAGAATTCTCATTCTTTTTAGATTGTTCCTTCCAATCAAGTTTGTTTTTAAGAGTGGCTATAATATCTTTTTCTTCTTCTAAATGGGTACGTTTATCACTTAATTTTTCCAATTCCTGATAAATTGCCGGCTCCCCAAATTTATTGGGTACTACCCTTTCTTTTTTCAGGATAGCATATTGTACGGTAAATTCTGCTCCAAAAAATAAAATAAGGCAGGTATAGTAAACCCATAATAAAATAAGAACTACCGAAGAAGCTCCACCATAGACCGAAGCCGGTTCACTTTGCCCAAAATAAAAACTTATAAGTGCTTCGGCCAATAAAAATAAGATAGTAGTCACAGCCGCACCTAAATAAGTAATTTTCCATCGTAATTTTATATCAGGAAGTAATTTAAAGATAGCTGCGAATAAAGTAGTAATGACCAGGAATGAGATGCTAAAATTAGCCAACTCAACCATAAACTCGGTTATGTTTGGCGCGTATCTTTCAATTTCGTCTTTGAGAACCCTAATTAAAGCTGAAATCACAAGAGATAGCAAGAGTAAAAGCCCGATAACCATTACCATTCCAAAAGAAATCAACCGATCTAACAAGATCCCCAGAAAATCTGTTTTTTTGGCTGCTACGTTCCAAATATTATTCATGGCTATTTTAAGCTGAAAAAATACTCCGGTAGCACCAAAGAGCAGCATTCCCACGCCAAAAATAATGGCCCAGGTAGAATCACTGGAAAGTGCAGCGTTAGCAATCATATTTTCTATAGCCTCTGCCGGCTCTTTTCCTATAAAATTGCTGATTTCTGAAGTTAGCCTTCCCTGAACAGCCTCCTGCCCAAAGAAATAACCTGCTGTGGTCACTACAATAATTAATAAAGAAGGTAATGAAAACAAAGCATAATAAGCTATAGTAGCACTGCGCGCGTAGGGTTCGTTACGCATCCAGCTTATATAAGCCTGTTTAAAAAGCGACCATGAGGTTTTAAAAAACTTCATATAATTTGATAATTATCCTTAAAAAGCTCAATATGATGTTTGGTATGGCCTGCCACAATAAAGCCTAAGGCACGGCAGCTAGTAGCACTTCCGCCTACAAAACCCTTACTTGTAAGCATTTCTTCCGAAAAGCTTTCATAAAGGCCAATCCCCGCATCTCTTACCGCAATAAATTCATTTTTAAAAGATTGTATATCCCTGTTTTTTACTGAGCTTGCTGTTACATAAGCATTATGATCAAAACCGGGTAACTCTACACCGGGATCTCTTGCCAGTGTAAGCGATCTATATTGAAAAATTCTTTCAACATCTATTAAATGCTGAATTACTTCGGCCACGCTCCATTTTCCTTTTGCATAACTATAAGTTAAGTCTTCAGGCTTCAATTTTTCTAAAAAGCTAAGAAACTCTTGCTTGTTTTCCAAAAGTAAAATCCCCAGCGCTACATGACCGGGGATTTTCTTTAAATACCTATTATAGTACGCATCGTACTCATTGGAATTTAAATTATTTGCTATCATATTAAGCAGAATTTCTACTGGCATTTATGTTTCCGTAAAGGGAACGTGTTACCATTTTTTCATAAACTTCCAGCATTTCTTCTGCACTTTTCCCTTGTTCCTGTAATTCCTGAACTTTTCTAAGTGCATGTTGTTGTATAGTTAACAATGGTAGTACAATACGCTCTCTTGCTTCAATAGAAGCTTTTCCGGCCGGTTGGTTCTCCATAAGTTCCTCATAACCGGTTATTTTCAACAACATTGCGTGAGTACGTTTATATTCGGTATAAATAATCTTCCAAAAATCTCCAAACTCTTTATCTTTCTCCATATAGGCCGTTAGCGCAAAGAAAGATTTAGTAAGACTCATCATAGAGTTTTCCAGTAAAGTTTTAAAGAAAACCGAATTTTCATAAAGTGCTTTCACTTTATCAAATTCTCCTGCTTTTTCATACTGCTCTAAAGCAGTTCCCACTCCAAAGAACCCAGGGACATTTTGTTTTAACTGGCTCCAGCTTCCCACAAATGGTATAGCCCTAAGATCGTCTAAATTAAGCTTTGCCGATTTATTCCTTTTGGATGGACGGCTACCAATATTGGTTTTAGCATAATATTTTAGCGTACTCATCTTCTCCAGGTAAGGAATAAACTTTTCGTGCTGTTTAAAATCGGTATATGTTTTATAACTTATTTCAGCCAGATTTGTCATGGTTTCCCGGTCTTCATCGGTCAACTGGTTTTTATCTTCACTAAAAATTTCATTAGAAACACCAGAACTTAGCAATTGTTCCAAATTATACCTACAGGATTCCCTGGTTCCAAAGTTAGAGCTAATGGTTTGCCCCTGTACGGTTAATTGAATTTCTTCATTTTCAATTCCAGAACCTAAAGAAGCGTAAAATTGGTGAGTTTTTCCACCACCACGTGCCGGTGGTCCACCTCTACCGTCAAAGAACACTACTTTAATATCATATTTTCTGGAAACTTCTGTAAGCATTTCTTTAGCTTTATAAATACTCCAGTTTGCCATTAAATATCCGCCATCTTTAGTACCATCACTAAAGCCAAGCATAATGGTTTGTTTGTTCCCCCTTCTTTCCAAATGCTGTCTGTAAACAGGGTTTTGGTAAAGGGTTTCCATCACGTTTGGAGAAGCTTTTAAATCGGGTACAGTCTCGAACAACGGAATAATATCTACTGTTGGTTTATCCCATCCGCAAAGCCTTAAAAACGCAAATGGTTCTAAAATACTTTGTGGTACTTCACTATGGCTAATTATATACCTATTGGCTCCGTTTTCTCCATTTTTCTGCTGAATCTCCTGCATCGCGTAAATAGATGAAAGTGTAGATTTGGTAATTCCATCATCATACTTTTCAGGATCAATATTTCCTTCAACCTTAGTCAGTATATCAATTTGCTCTTCGTTAGAAAGGGAAGCATAATTTTCAGGGAAGATTTCGGGATGGGTCTTAATCACTTCTTCCAAAACTTCGGCGTGCTTGCCCGAATCCTGGCGAATGTCTAGGGTGGCAAAATGATAACCAAAAATATTTACTTTATTGATAAGGTCGTTAATTTCTTCAACAAATAAGCCCTGGTGCCTGGTTTCTACAATATCCTTTATTTTATACAATCTGGCTTTAAAATCTTCCAGTGACATTTTGATCTTGCCAGATCGAGAAATTGCACTTTGGTAAAGCGCAGTCTCCATTTCGGCAATAATTACATCAACTTCATTAAAAGTTACTCTTCTTTTAAGCTTTCTTAAATCACGGTAATAATTTAATAAAATAGTGCTTCGTAATCTTTGGGCTACTTTTAAGGTTATTTCAGTAGTCACAAAAGGGTTTCCATCGCGGTCTCCCCCCGGCCAGAAGCCCAAATTAATCACTTGATTACCCAGGTCTTCTCCTTCAAAAATATTTTGCTGGATATAATTATAGATCTTACTTACACTTTGGTAGAATACATTTTCAAAATACCAAATAAGGCTAACAGCTTCATCATAAGGAGTTGGTTTTTCTTTTTTAAAGAAAGGAGTCTTTCCTAACTGTGCCAACAATTTCTTGATAAGGCTAAGATCATTTTTTTGAATTGCTTTATCTAAATCGGTAATAATACCTAATACAGCTCCCGGATAAAACTGCGTAGGGTGTGCAGTTAGGGTTGGTCTCACATTAAAACGTTTAAGGTATTCTCGTAACTCTGGTGTTTTACCTTTGTCTTCGGCTTCCTCTTTTACATTTCTAAGGGTTCCGCGACCATCCATATTATTTACTATAGGAAAAGAAGCATCTTCAATAGCATCAAAAAGCACTACCTGTCTTTCTATATACTGAATAAATCTAAACAGAAGGCTTATTTGATCTTTTTCGGAAGGATTGTCCTGGTATTTACTGAAAAAACTTTCAATAATCTCTGAAGGATTTTTGTTCTCCTTAAAGCCTGCTTCACATAATTCCTGAAAAAGAGGCAGCAGGGATCCTGTTTTACTAATATCGTCAAAGGGCAGCGTTAAAAATATACTGTTATAAACCTGATATTTTGAAAGTACGCTCTCATTGAAACGCTCTAGTCTTGGTTCTCTGTGCATAATAAATTTTAGTTGATTAAGGTTATTTCTAATAATGTTAAAAAAAAACCCTTTAAACAAGTAGCCTAAAGGGTTTTATATTAAGTTTAGGGCTACTTACATATCCTGAAAAATAGAATGCATTAAACGTTTTTTATCGTTTAAGCTTTCCTCTAAAGAAATCATTGTTTCTGTTCTGTAAACACCTTCAATATCATCTAATTGGAAAATAACTTCCTTAGCATGTTGGGTGTTACGAGCTCTAATTTTACAGAATACGTTAAATTTGCCTGTAGTGACGTGGGCTACGGTAACAAAAGGAATTTCATTAATACGTTCTAGCACAAACTTAGTTTGTGAAGTATTCTTTAGGAATACGCCAACGTAGGCTATAAAGGCATAACCCAGTTTTTTATAATCAAGGGTAAGAGAAGAACCCTTTATAATTCCTGCTTCTTCCATTTTTTTCACCCTTACGTGTACGGTTCCGGCCGATATTAAAAGCTTCTTAGCAATATCGGTAAATGGGGTCCTTGTGTTCTCAATTAACATATCGAGAATCTGATGATCTGTTTCGTCTAATTTAAACTTGGCCATTTTTTAAACTTCTTTGTTTATATGAAATTCAAAATTAATACAAAATCCTTGAATTATTACTAAAGTTTTTGAGAATTATCCACATTTAAGAGCCAATTCTACCCCATTTAAGACTATTTTATTAACTATAACGTTTTCGGTGAGTTTAGATTTATTGTTAATCGCAACTTTTTTCTTTTCACAATGAACTTCTTTGTGCGCAAATTTTTCTATTTTATAAGCAATTTTTTCAATTTCAGGCACAAAAATCAACTTCCCGTCCGTTAATTGCTCTTTGTACTGAATCGCAATGTCCACTATCCCATTTTCTGTATTGGCTTCTCTTAAAATAATATCGTTGAATAGTTTTTCATTCTCCGGTATTTCCTGGTATTTACGATAGTCTATATTTTCAAAACTAGCATCGCTTATTGATTTTAAAACCGAAATCAATGCCAAAAACACATATTTCCGGGTTTCTTCCCGCTCATAATCATTCGGAAAGTGACCCGCCTCAAAAAGTATAGTGGGTGTTTGAGTACTCTGAAAAGTATCTCCCGTACAATTTATATTAAAAGCATCATCATACCTCCCTATTCTACCGGGCAGTAACTCAGAAAGATCTTCCGCTATTTTGGCAATTAGCTGCATACTTTTAACTCGAGATGGATAAATTTGCCTGTCTTTATCCATTGAAGGCGTTAAAAATGATAAAACAGCAGGATTGGGTTTATTTCCAGCACTAAATATAGTTCGCTGATCGTGTAGATTAAGACAAAAATCTGGTTTGAAATTTTTAAAAACCTGTTTAAGTACTTTACTTTCCGGCTCACTCAAATTTTGAGCGTCCCTATTAAGATCTATTTTATTTGCATTAACGCGGGTATAAGCTTCAGCACCATCAGGATTTAACATAGGGAGAATACATAGACTACAATTATGTAAAATTTCCCGCACAAAACCTTTGTCTTTATACATACCTATATATTTAAGGAGGTCAAAAACAGCCTTAGTGGTTGTAGCTTCATTTCCGTGCATTTGTGACCAGGCCATAACTTTTATGGGTCCGCTACCAAATTGAATACTATAAATAGGCTTACCCAAAACCGATGCCCCAATTTCCTTTAAAGTAAATTCTTCCCCTAAATCATGCAGTAAAATTTCTATATCAGATAAACATATATGCCTACCAAAAAGCTCCTTGTTTTTAAATGAATTATAATCATTAAAGAGGTCTATAATAAATCTTGATTTTTCCATGTTTACAAAAGTAAACAAACCAAATTTCACAATTGTAAACAGTTAAAATTACTTTTGTGAGTTACAAGTGTAAACACTAGTTCAGGCTCGCAAACCATGGTCATGGAATAAATCCAAGACAGATACGATTAACATTTAGTAGATTGTTTTTTAGTGTTTTACACATATTTATTTAAAACAAAGATTTAATAATAATCTACTGGTTACATTTGTAATTTGGTTGCTAAAATCAGTTTGATTACATTTGTAAACCATAACTAAACCTCATGTAATTTACAATGGTAAACACAGAAGACTTCTCCAAAAGGCTGCATAAAATACTCGAATACTACGAGCTATCTGCTGCCGGTTTTGCCGACAAAATAGAAGTTGGTCGTTCCTCTATTTCGCATATTTTGTCTGGCAGAAATAAACCGAGTTTAGACTTTGTAATGAAGGTTATTAAATCCTTTCCGGAGGTAGAATTATATTGGCTTTTAAATGGAAAAGGAAGCTTCCCTCCCAATAATGAATATTTAGCTTCAACTGAAGCAAAAGAGCAAGTAAATGCAAACGCAACTTTACCCGAACAAAAAATTCAGGAGAAAAACGAAGCTCCATTCACTTTAGCGCAGCAAGGCAAAAATAAACCTATTCGAAAAATTGTTATTTTTTATGAAGATGGGAGCTTTGAAGCCTTTGAAAATTGATAATTCAAGTAAAATAAGCTTATTTTGCATTACAAAGAAATTGCAATAATGAAAAAGCTCTTACCTCTATTAAGTTTTATTTTTGTTTTCACAGGCTGTTTTGAACCGGAAAGAAATTGTGCCGATTACAGAACCGGTACTTTTGAATTTAAAACCTATTTAAATGGTGATTTAGTTACTTCCACTTTTATTAGAAACGATTCTATTGAAATCGATAAATTTCAGGGCAAATCTGACACCTCATCGGTAAGATGGATAAACGATTGCGAGTATATACTTAAGAACCTCAACCCTGAGAGTATGGCCGAGGAAAAACCTATTCATATGAAGATATTAACCACTAATAAAGATGGCTACACTTTTGAATACGGTATTGTGGGCCAGGATAAAAAACAACGTGGATCTGTAGAACGGGTTAAATAATTAACTCATTTTACCAAAGAAGCATTCAGTGGAATTATTTTTTGGATTTTGAAACAATCCCCGTGCTCCCGATAACAATCGGGATGAACCCTAACTATGGAGTGGACTACTCTTTTTTCGAAAAATTCTTTTTAAGCAATTGATTTTGCTCTTCCATTAACTGGTTCATCTTCGCTAAAAGCTCAATATCTTTTGGGGTAACTTCTCGTTTATCTTTAGGATTTTCGGCTTTGGCCCTAAACCTATTCATAAATTTAATTACAAGGAATATTGTAAAACCAATAATAAGAAAGTCCAGAAAAGCTTCAATTAAAGCTCCATAACCTATTGCCACTTCCTCTATAGCCGATACACCTTCTGCTTCTGGAGTGCCAGGTCGCAGCACCCATTTTTTATCGGCGAAATCAATTCCATTGGTTAAAAGGCTTAGCGGTGGCATCACCACCTCTTTTACCAGGGTATTTACAACAGAGTTAAAGGCAGTACCTATTATGATACCTACTGCCATATCTACCATATTTCCTTTTATGGCAAACTCTTTAAATTCTTTTATTATACCCATTATTCGTCAAATAAGGTCCCCTGGCTTTCAGAAGACTCCCCTTTGTTTTCCTTTTTTCTAATATTGTTAATTTTTATTTTTTCGTCTGAAACGGCTTCATCATAAATTACCTCAATCTCTTCCGCCGGGGTTTCTTCTTCCTCTTCATAAGGTAAAGGATCTAATGGATTTATCTGTTTTACTTTTTCCGTAGTTAACTGGTTTCCAAGAGCCTTAATCCCTTTTATTGAAATAAACTCTTCAATATTAATTTCTTCGTTAGGACGCTGATCTTTACCTCGTTGTTTGGCAAATACAATCTCTGCCTGGGGATAAAAATCAGTAGAAACCAATTCCAAATAAGAGTTTTCATGATCACTAATAAACTTCTCTTCCTTCTCCGGATTTTCAATTAAAAAACGTTTCACATAAAAGCGTTCTTTTTCCGGTTCCCAGTAAATTGCCGAAATAGGTTTTTTAGGCATCCATTTTTCTAAAACTACCATTTCTTCATCAAAACGAGTGGTTAGTTCAGGAGTTATAGTTTTTGCAGTACCATCCTGAGTAATGATTAAAATTCTATCTTCTCCTTTAAATTCTCCCAAAAGCTCACCCCGTTCATCTACGTTTAACCTTTTTACCGTTTCATCAAACCAAATTTTTCTGGGTTTTAGAGTAGACACCCCTTCTTCTTTAAGTTCTATACGTTTTACTGCATATTTGGTAACAATATTTCCTTTTACGTTTCTGCCTTTAATAAGCATATCGGCAAAGTCTACATCAAATTTCAACTTTTTTATGCTGCCCACCTGTCTTAAAAAGATCGTAACTACTTCGGCCTCACCGTTAGGGTTTGCTGTAAAATAATGAACTTTTGAGTCCTTTTTTCCCTGAGTTAAATCATATTCTCTATCTCTGGTTACAGAAGTTACCGCAAAACGTTTAATGTAAGACGCACCACCTTTACCATCACGGTAAATCATATTATAAATGGTACGCTTATCTTTTTTCTTAAAAATGGCAACATGAATAATATCTTTTCCTATAAAAGTTTTGGTATCCACCTTAGTGACCATCATCTTACCATCGGCAGTAAAACAAATAATATCATCTATATCACTACAGTCGGTTACATATTCGTCTTTTTTAAGCGCAGTACCAATAAAACCTTCTTTACGGTTTACATAAAGTTTAGAGTTTCTAATCACCACCTTAGTGGCTTCAATATCATCAAAAATACGAAGCTCGGTTTTTCTGTCTTTTTCCTGTCCGTAATCTTTTTTAAGTTTAGTAAAATAGGCTACGGCATAATCTACTAGATTATCCAGATGATGTTTCACCCTGGCAATCTCATCTTCCAGTGCCTCTATTTTTTGCTGTGCCTTATCTAAATCGAATTTTGAAATTCGTTTAATTCTAATCTCGGTAAGCTTAGTAATATCTTCCCTGGTTACGGCACGTTTTAAATGTTTTATATGTGGTTTTAATCCTTCGTCTATCGCGTTAATAACTCCATCCCAGGTTTCCTCTTCTTCAATTTCTCTATAGATTCGTTTTTCGATAAATATTCGTTCTAAAGATGAAAAGTGCCATTGCTCTTCCAGTTCTTCGAGCGTGATCTCTAACTCCTTTTTTAACAGGTGAAGGGTATGATCTGTAGAGCTTCTCAATATTTCTGAAACGCCAAGGAAAATTGGTTTGTTATCTATAATTACACAACCAAGTGGCGCAACCGAGTTTTCACAATACGTAAATGCGTAAAGAGCATCTATAGTTTTATCTGGAGAGATATTGTTTGGTAAATGGATAAGGATCTCTACTTCTGCAGCAGTGTTATCTTCAATCTTCTTGATCTTAATTTTACCTTTATCGTTTGCCTTTAAAATAGAATCTATAAGACTTGTGGTAGTGGTTCCAAAGGGAATTTCAGTAATAGCCAAGGTATTTTTATCATACTGGCTAATTTTAGCCCTAATTCTAACCCGTCCACCGCGTTTTCCATCATTATAATTAGAGATATCGGCAATACCACCGGTTGGAAAATCTGGGAATAAAGTAAATTTTTTACCCTTTAAATGCTTTATAGAAGCATCTATAAGTTCATTAAAATTATGCGGAAGTATACGCGTGCTTAAACCAACTGCAATTCCTTCGGCTCCCTGTGCCAGTAACATAGGAAACTTTACCGGTAAATTAACCGGCTCTTTCTTTCTACCATCATAAGAAAGTTGCCACTCGGTTAGCTTCGGGTTAAATAGCACTTCCAGGGCAAATTTAGATAATCTAGCCTCGATATATCGAGGTGCTGCAGATCGGTCTCCGGTTAAAATATTACCCCAGTTCCCCTGCGTATCTATAAGAATATCCTTCTGGCCCATTTGCACCATGGCATCACCAATACTGGCATCACCGTGTGGGTGGTATTGCATGGTATGCCCAACAATATTGGCCACTTTGTTATAACGCCCATCGTCCAAATCTTTCATGGAGTGCATGATACGGCGTTGCACTGGTTTAAAACCGTCTTCCATTGCGGGCACTGCACGTTCCAGAATCACATAAGAAGCATAATCAAGAAACCAGTCTTTATACATCCCGGTAACTTTTATAAGTTCTTCTTTTGGTTGCTCTAAATGTTCGTCTTTAGCTTCTCCCTGGTTGTCTTCCATTAAGCTGTAGTTTTTTGATTTTCCACTATTTTCTGCATTGAAGCTACCATGCCTCGCTTCTTCTTTTTAGTAAGAAAAGTAGTGTTAAAAGTATATTTCTTGTAACCGCGTCTTCTACGCGAACTTATATATATTGTAACTGCGGAATAAAAAAAGTAATCGCTAAACCTAAATTTCCCTAATTTTCTTTTTGGAAATTCTGCTTTCTTTACTCGATATTCCATAAATTTTGAAAAGAAAACCCCATTATTCTTTAAGTTAAGTGTCTCCCCATCACTGTCAAATTCAAAACTCTGACCTACCTTATGCACATACAAACCAAGTATGAGTACTACAATATTGGGTACATAATGACTAAACTTAACCGGCTCGTCGGTACCCATTAGCTCTATATTTACAAAAATATTGGTCACGAACACCGCCACCAAAACAATGTAAATAGAGGGAATTATTTTTACTTCGTTTCTATTGGTGAACCTCATAGGCCTAACTCTTCAATAAGATCAAGTTCAACTTTAAGGTTGTCTATAATAAACTCCTGCCTGTCGGGTGTGTTTTTTCCCATATAGAAATTAAGCATTTCGTCTATAGACTTTTCTTTATCTAACATCACCGGGTCTAAACGAATATCTTCTCCAATAAAATGTTGGAATTCATCGGGAGAAATTTCACCCAAACCTTTAAATCGGGTTATTTCTACTTTTCCACTTAACTTATCTACCGCATTTCTCCTTTCGGTTTCACTATAGCAATAAATAGTTTCTTTTTTATTTCGCACCCTAAATAGCGGTGTTTGCAAAATATATAAATGGTTTTCTTTAATTAACTCAGGAAAAAATTGAAGGAAAAAAGTAATAAGTAATAATCTAATATGCATTCCATCTACATCGGCATCAGTAGCTATCACTATATTGTTATACCTAAGATCTTCCAGGGATTCTTCAATATTTAGTGCGGCCTGTAGTAAATTAAACTCTTCATTCTCATAAACAATTTTTTTACTTAGTCCATAGCTATTTAAAGGTTTCCCTTTTAAACTGAAAACAGCCTGAGTATTTACATCGCGGGATTTGGTAATAGAACCACTGGCCGAATCTCCCTCGGTAATAAACAAGGTAGTTTCTAAATAGCGTTCTTTTTTACTATCTCCAAGATGAATGCGGCAGTCACGTAATTTTTTATTGTGTAAGCTGGCTTTTTTCGCTCTGTCTTTTGCTAATTTTCTAATTCCCGAAAGGTCTTTACGCTCTCTTTCGGCCTGTAAAATTTTTCGCTGAAGCCTATCTGCAGTCTCCTGATTTTTATGTAGGTAGTTGTCGAGCTGTGTTTTTATAAAATCGTTAATATAGGTACGTACAGTGGGCATATCTCCGCCCATATCTGTAGAACCTAATTTTGTTTTAGTCTGACTTTCAAAAACAGGCTCCATTACTTTAATGCTTATCGCCGCAACTATAGATTTTCTAATATCGCTTGCATCGTAATTTTTGCCAAAGAATTCACGTACAGTTCTCACAATAGCCTCCCTAAAAGCTGCCAAATGTGTCCCTCCCTGAGAGGTATTTTGTCCATTTACAAAAGAATGGTATTCTTCGCTATATTGAGCCTTACTGTGTGTAATGGCAACTTCAATATCATCGCCTCGTAAATGAACAATTTCATATAAGCGTTCATCTTCATGAATACTGTCCTTTAAGAGGTCTTTAAGTCCGTTTTCTGAATAAAACTTTTCACCATTAAAAATTATGCTTAGCCCGGGGTTCAGGTACACATAATTCTTAAGCATCTTTTCTATATATTCATTTCTGAATTTAAAGTTTTTAAAAATAGTCTCATCGGGCACAAAAGTTACCTTAGTTCCTCTACGGCGGGAAGTCTCATCAAGATGTTCTTCATCTTTTAATTCTCCTTGTTCAAACTCGGCTGCCCGAGATTGACCATTTCTGGAAGATTCTACCCTAAAATAAGATGAAAGTGCATTTACGGCTTTTGTACCAACACCATTTAAACCTACAGATTTTTTAAAGGCACGGGAATCATATTTACCTCCCGTATTCATTTTTGAAACAACATCAACCACCTTCCCTAGCGGGATACCACGACCATAGTCCCTAACAATAACACGCTGATTTTGAACTGAGATCTCTATAGTTTTTCCAGATCCCATTACAAATTCATCTATACTATTATCCAGCACCTCCTTCAAGAGAATATAAATTCCATCGTCTGCACTGGAACCGTCCCCCAGCTTACCAATGTACATTCCGGGACGCATTCTAATATGTTCTTTCCAGTCTAAAGACCGTATATTATCTTCAGTATACTTTGTTTCCTGGCTCATAAGTAATTCATGGAGTTGTGCTGCTAATATAAGGCATAGCCCAAAAAGTTAAAACAAACCCGGGCTATTTTAATTAACAAAGATTTAAAATTAATGTTAACTATAATTTAAGTGATAACTATTTTGAAGGACGTTTTACCAAATTAACCCAAAACTCTTCAATTTTTGCGACGGCTTTTATAAAATCATCTACTTCTAAGGGTTTTGTTATATAGCAATTTGCATAATTTCGATATGAGTTATCTATATCTTCTTTTGATGAAGAAGTGGTAAGCATAATCACCGGAATTTTACGGAAATCTTTATGCTGCTTTATATATTTTAAAAGTTCATGTCCATTCATTTTTGGCAGATTTACATCTAACAAAATTAAATCGGGCGCAATAGCTTTCACGTATTTCCCTTCTTTGTTCAAAAAGTCTTTAGCCTCTTTTCCATCTCTAACCACACTTAATTTATTCAGAATTTTTCCCTCCTCCAATGCTTCAGAGGTTAAGAGTACATCCCCTTCATTATCTTCAACTAAAAGAATGTGGATAGGTTCCATAATTTTTTAGACTTTTGTGTTATATGGTAAAGATATTAATAATTATCGCTAAATAAAATCAATGTAATTTTACAGAAAAACACACAAAAACATTGAATTAACGTTAATTTTCAATAAAATTCTTCGATATAGTAAAATAAAACACACTACCCGTTCCTTCTTCTGATTCCAACCATATTTTACCACCAAGATTTTCTATGATTTTTTTGGTTACCGCTAATCCCATTCCTGTACCGGAATATTCTTCGCGATGATGCAAGCGTTGAAAAATAACAAAAATACGCTCAAAATATGCGGCATCTATGCCAATACCATTATCTTTTATACTAAATTCCCAATAATCTTTGGTTTCCTTAAATTTTATGCTTACCTCGGCTGCTATTCCTTCTTTACTATATTTAATTGCGTTGCCAATTAGGTTCTGAAACACCTGTCTTACCGGACTTTTAGGTGCTTTGATTAAAGGTAGATTAGCGTTTATGATCTTTACCTTTTTATCCAGGATTTTTTTTCTATATAAATGCTTTACATCATCAATTATCTCATTTATATCAATTACCTCTAATTTATCTTCGGTTCTACCAACCCTTGAAAACTCAAGAAGATCCAGGATAATTTGGCGCATGCGCTTTGCTCCATCTACGGCAAAATCTATATAAAGCAATCCTTTTTGATCTAACACTTCAGCGTATTTCTTTTCTAATTGCGTAAGAAATCCGGTTATCATGCGCAAAGGCTCCTGAAGGTCATGAGAAGCTACGTAAGCAAATTGTTCTAGTTCTGCATTCGAAACAGCCAATTCTTTAGCTCTCTTCTTTAAATCTGAATTTAACTTTTCAAGAGATATTTCATATTGCTTTTTACGGGTAATATCCTGCATTGCCCCTACCATTCTAATTGCTTTCCCGTTATTTCTAACCACAAATCCCCTATCAAAAACATCTAAATACTGTCCGCTAATATTCTTGTACCTGTATTCTTCCTCCCACAGTTCACTATCATCATTTATAGCATTTTTAAGGCTTATATCAACTCTATCACGATCATCAGGATGAATATTTTCATACCAAACACTTAAATTAGGTGGTAATTTCTTAAGGCTATGTCCAAATAATTTTTCAAAACCCGCGCCCCAAATTACACTTTCATCTATTAAGTTGTAGTCCCAAATGGCATCAGATGTTGCCCTGGTAACATAATGGTACCTTTCGTTAGCTGCTTCCAGCTCCTTTTCGTAAACCCTTAATTTTGTAAGATCCCTAAGTACCCCAATCATTCTTTTAGCCTCCCCGGATTCATCCCTAATGATATAGCCATTTTCAATAATATCAAGAAAATTACCCGCTGAAGTCTGAAAACGATATTCTGCATACCACTTATTTGTATTCTTATTTTTAAGGGTGATCTCTAAGCCCCTGGTTATTTCATCTACATCTTCAGGGTGTATTGATGATAGCCATTTACTAAAAGGAAACTTTTCTTCCTGTTTTTGAAATTTAAACATCTTATAAAACCCATCACCCCATTGTATATCATCTGTTGGGATGTCCCAATCATACATCGCATCTTCGGTGGCCTTATTAACAAACTCATACAATTGATTGCTGCGTTTCAAAGCAATTTCATTAAGTTGAAACTCTATAATTAATTGTAATAAACCTATAGAGCGACTAATCTTTCTTTCTTCCTGAATTTTATTAGGCTCAGGGTCATGTTTGTAAAAAACAGCCAAAACCGCCATGGTGTTTCCCATTATATCAACCAGGGGATAGGACCAACAAGAATCGATTTTATTTTCTTTTGCCAAGGTTTTTAGGTTAGAATCTACTGCATTATCAATTTTTGAAATTAGTGATTTCCCATTCTCACCTAAAGCACATATTTCTGTACTATCGTTTATTTCACGCCCATTTAATGCTTTACTTAGTTTAGAAGGTATAGCTCCTGAAGCCCAATTAAATAGTTTATTCTTTTCAACTTTTTGTATTACGAAATAAGTATTGGAGTTTATTTTTTCCAGGTTTTCTAAATAAAAATTAAGAATTTTAGTTAAGCGAAAAGCGTTGTTAAAATTCATTTCCAAAACCTCACGTTCCAGGTTCTCCTGTTCACGAAATTGTTTCTTTTCGGTAACGTCCCTGGCATTAGAAACTATACCTTTAACAGAAGAGTCCTCTAATAAGTTTGTAAGGGTGGTTTCCAACCATAACCAGGTATTATTTTTATGCCTAATTCTAAAGGGCTTAATCGGCACTCTCTTTTGGAAAAGCACCTCATTATATTTTGCTTTTACCCGGTCCACATCGGCAGGATGAATTAAATCGAAAGCATTTTTATTCTTGATTTCTTCTGAATTATATCCCAGAACATGGGTTGACGTTGGACTAACATAGTGATACCCTCCATCCTTATCTAATACAGCTATGAGATCACTGCCATCCTGAACAAGACTTTTAAAACGTTTTTCACTTAAATGAAGCTTCTCTTCTATTTGTTTTCTTTGAGATATATCTGTCAATATTCCTCTTAACCATCTTACTTTCCCATTTTCCTTGACTACCGATACCATATCGCTCAACCACAGATAAGTGCCATCTTTTTTGAGCATTCGATATTCAAAACTATGATTTTGGCCTTTTTTTGTTTGATTAAGACAAAATTGAACCGCTTCCTGCCTGTCTTTCGGATGAATATGATCCTGCCAAAAAGAAGCATCATGATACCACTCTTCCGGTTCATAGCCTAAGATATCGGTAACCTGATGACTAACAAAAGTAAACTCAAAGGTTTCAGCATCCATTTCCCAAAAAACACCTTGAATACTTTGAATTAAGCTACGGTATTTTTCTTTGGTTTTATTAAGCTCAAGCTCCGTTTTGTATTTTTCAGAAACATCTATTCCAATACATTGGATCTCGGTAGGATGACCTTCTGAATTTGTTAAGCTTACAAAATCCCAAAGTGTTGTTCGTATGCTACCGTCTTTTCGCGCTTTTTCTAACTTTATTTGAAATATTTGGTTTGGATTTTCTTTACACTTACTTACAGTTTTTTTTAGTTTTTCATGATCTTTCTTTATAACTGTTGTTAAGCAACTTTTACCGAGTAAGTCACCACCTTCTGCGATCCAATTAAAATCTTCCTCAAATTTTTTATTATAATAAGTATAATTCCCTTCAATATCGGTTCTAATCACATAGTTGGTTTGTGATTCTAATAAATTTCGCTGTCTGGATTCGTTTAATTGAAGTATATCATAAGCTAATTTTTCTTGCGTAACATCCATAATTATAGCATCCCAAATTACACTACCATCAGAAAACTTATTAGGAGAACCAACACTTCTGTTCCACCTAATACCTTTTTTAGGATGCTTTATACGCCACTCGTGAGACCATAAATTTAAATTTTTAGATGAATCTGCAAAGCTTCGTCTAATTTCATCCATATCCTCTTCATGAAACAGCTTCCATACTTTATCATTATCCCTAACTGCATCTTTTGATGAAATTCCCCAAAGATCTATAGCACCTTCGCTTACATATATTAGCTCATCCTCCCCATTAGGTTTTAGCTTATACCTAAAAACAACGCCAGGGATGTTATTGTTTATATTTTTAAGTCTTGTTTCTGCCTGTTTACGTGAAGTAATATCTTGTGTAGCTCCATATATCCGAACACATTTACCTTCTTTAAATTCTGGTTTACCTGTAGCCCTTATCCATTTATCATTCTTTTTTGCGGTAGTAATTTCTAATTCAAGATCGAACTCCTCCCCTGTTTCTACTGCCTTCCTTACAGCGCTCCTTATATTAGTTTGATCTCTTTTAGTTTTATAAAAATCTATAGCAACCTCCAATTTTGGCTTGAAATTTTCGGGCACCTCATGAATCTGTTTTACCATACTGGACCAGTATACCGTCTGACTTTCCAGGTTAAATACCCAACTACCTATTTGGGCAACTTCCTGGGTCTCTTCTAATAACCTTTCATTATCCTGAAGCTTTTTTAATGAGGTCTGCTCTTTTTTTCTAGCTAGAACCAGTTCAGTGATATCTCTAAATCTCTGTAAAATTAATATCACCCCATGCTTATCTTTAATAGGAATATTATCTACTTCCAAAACTTTAGTCTTTAAACTACCGGTTTCAGTATCACGAGATTTATACTCCAGTTCCAAAATCTGATCTGCCTCTACCAACTCCAAAACTTTGGCCAAAGATTTTTTAAGTATGTCAAAACCCTTCTGCCCAAGGCTTAGTTTTTCAAAAAACTCAAACAAATCGTTCCCTAAAATTTTATGTTTTGCTATTTCAGTTTTTTCCTCAAAAGACCGATTTGCTTCTAATATTTTAAACTCTCCATTATGTGGTTGCAACAATAGACAGCTATCTGGAAAAGAATGAAATATCTCCTTTAATTGACTGGGGTTTATCATTATAAATAGAGTTATGGGGCTTAATATTTAAATGAAGTTTATTTCTTGTTTAAATTACTTAAAATCTACTAAAAAAACTCATCTACTTAAAGAAAAAGAGACAGTTTATATTCGGTTATTCACTTTACTTAATAAAAGAAATTTATCCTATTAGTTATCGAGACTCCAGGGTTGCCTCAAAATATAAAAATAATGCCATTTAACATCTGGTTAAATTTACACCCTTTGCCGGTACCAATAAAGATTTTCCAACCCTGAAAAATTAGGTATTAAACAAAAAAGATCCTGCTTTATTAAAACAGGATCTTTTTTAAAATTGTATCTAATTAAACTGTACGGAGGTTTTCCCGTGAGAAATTAATTAAACTACCTCAGGCCAAGCCCGGGAGGCATTCGTTAGAAACCAACTTTAATTTCCAGGCAAGCCTTGGGGTAATATAATCTTTGGCAGCGCCAATAAAAAATTATCGAATTTCAAGACAAGCAATAGTAGTTAAGTCTCTACTTTTCGGCAAATAAGTTTATTACTCTTCGTGCATAAACTTTTGTTTCCCAAGTAATTCTTCTTCACTCTCTACATGCTCATCATCGGGAACACAGCAATCTACCGGACAAACCGCTGCACACTGTGGTTCTTCGTGAAAACCTTTACACTCTGTACATTTATCGGGTACGATATAATAAATCTCATCGCTAATAGGTTCTTGAGCCTCATTAGCATCAGCTTCCTTTCCATTAGGTAATACTATATTTCCTTCTAAATCGGTGCCGTCGGCATAACGCCAATCGTCTGCACCTTCATAAATAGCCGTATTGGGGCATTCGGGCTCGCAGGCTCCGCAATTTATGCATTCATCTGTTATAACAATTGCCATAGCTTTATTTCTTTCTAAATTATTAAACGTAAAACTTATGTGGTATTTCCCAGGTATTTTTAGGAGTTTGCCTGCTTAAGTTTTAATTTCGCGTTACAAATTTAAAGCCATTGGCTATCATAACCAAATATGGAAATGACAATCGAAGAAAGAAAATCATATTTTGTTGAAGTAGGAAAATTCTTGAGCCTATTTGGAGACAATTCTAGTGATTCAATAAAAATCACACCACAAAACGAAAGATTTTTTAATGAATTAAATGATAAAATAGATCAGGCTATTCATTATAATGGTTGGTTTACCCGTGAAAATGTGATTTTTTCACTTCAACAGTGGAGCAAGGCCTTAACCCCAAATAATTTAGAAACCTGGCTAAAACCTTACACGTTTAATCAGGAAAAACAAAAAACCGTAGCCATTGTAATGGCAGGAAACATCCCTTTGGTTGGATTCCACGACTTTATTTCGGTTTTAATTTCAGGACATAATGTACTGGTGAAGCAGTCTTCTAACGACAAGCAATTATTACCGGTTATTGCCAGTTTTTTAATAGATATCGCTCCCGAATTTAAAAACAGAATAAAATTTACTGAAGACAAGCTAGGCAGTTTTGATGCCGTTATCGCTACCGGTAGTGATAATACGGCACGTTATTTTGAATATTACTTTAAAGGAAAACCAAGTATTATTAGAAAAAACCGGAACTCGGTTGCCATACTTACCGGTAAAGAAAGTACAACTGAGCTGGAGGCCCTGGGAGAAGATATTTTTAGGTATTTTGGATTAGGTTGCAGAAATGTATCGAAATTATATGTCCCTGAAAATTACAATTTTGATGACTTTTTTAAAGCAATTTATTCCTGGAAAAATTTACTCAACTCAGCAAAATACACCAATAATTACGATTATAACAAAGCGGTGTATTTAATGAGTGAATTTAAACTTTTAGAAAATGGTTTTCTAATTTTAAAAGAAGATGAAGGCTTTGGCTCCCCCATCGCAACCTTGTTCTATGAAAAATACCAAAATGAAGCCCAGCTTCAAAAAACCCTTAAAGAGCATCAAGACAAACTACAATGCGTTGTTGGTAATGAAACCGAAGTAGGTTTTGGACAAACCCAACACCCCAGGTTATGGGAATACGCCGATGGAGTAGATACTTTACAATTTTTAGAAAAAATTTAAGTTAGGAAAGCTGATGCTTTAGATTTAAAATAATCAAATAAATTCAATACAAATCTTAATAGACTAACCCTCTTTTATAAACCAACTATGAAAAAACATAATTATAGCGCCGGTCCTTGTATATTGCCGCAAGAAGTTTTTAAAGAAGCCGCCAATGGTATTTTAGATTATCAGGGATCTGGCTTATCTATTATGGAAATTTCCCATAGAAGCCCTGCCTTTGTAGAAGTTATAGAAGAGGCTCGAAGCCTATCTTTGGAACTTTTAGGACTTAAAGATAAGGGATATAAAGCGCTATTCTTGCAGGGCGGTGCAAGTATGCAATTTTTAATGACTGCTTATAACTTATTAAATAAGAAAGCAGCCTATTTAAATACGGGAACCTGGTCTTCTAAAGCTATAAAAGAAGCTAAGCTGTTTGGTGAAGTAATTGAAGTTGCTTCTTCAAAAGATAAAAACTTCAACTATATCCCTAAAGATTATAAAGTTACAGCAGGAGTAGATTATTTTCATTGCACCAGCAATAACACCATATTTGGCACCCAAATAAAAGACTTTCCTCAAGTTGATGCGCCACTGGTTTGCGATATGAGTAGCGATATATTTTCCAGGGAATTAGACTTTACAAAATTTGATCTTATCTATGCAGGGGCCCAAAAAAATATGGGGCCAGCAGGAACTACCCTCGTAATAATCAAAGAAGATATTTTAGGAAAAGTAGAGCGTGAAATTCCATCAATGCTAAATTATAAGGTGCATTTGGAGAAAGACAGTATGTTTAACACCCCGGCTGTATATGCCATTTATGTTTCTCTTTTAACCCTACGATGGATTAAAAAGAACGGCGGAATTGCGGCTATGGAAAAAAGAAATGCTGAAAAAGCCGAGCTTTTATATAAAGAGATAGATCGTAATCCTTTGTTTAAAGGTTTTGCTGAAATAGAAGATCGCTCTATAATGAATGCTACTTTTAACCTTACAGACGAAAGTAAAAAAGAGGCTTTCGATAAACTTTGGAAAGAAGCTGGTATTAATGGACTTAATGGACATAGAAGCGTAGGTGGTTACCGTGCCTCTATGTATAATGCATTAGATATAGCAAGTGTAGAAGTACTTGTTAATGCCATGAAAAAACTAGAAAAACAATCTTAAAAATCATTTTATTAGGCCAATATACTATTGACTAATATAATTTTATACAGGGTAAATAAGCATAAACCTGTATCATATTCCCGTGCAAGGGATTAAACTATAAACCTATGAAGCCTGAAGATTTTTTTAAACAACCCGCAACCAAAACTGAAAATATAAAAATACTTGCAAACGACGGACTTTCCGAAGAAGGTGTTACACAACTTGAAAATGCAGGTTTTGAAGTAATAGCAGTTAAGGTAGCCCAGGAACAATTAGCTGAATATATCAATTCAAAAAAAATACAGGTTTTATTGGTTAGAAGCGCTACTACCGTAGATAAAGAGCTCATAAATGCCTGTAAGAATTTAAAATTAATAGGTAGAGCTGGTGTTGGCCTAGATAATATAGCCGTTGAATATGCCAAGAGCAAAGGAATTAAAGTTATAAACACCCCACTTGCAGCTTCAGATTCTGTGGCCGAATTGGTGTTTGCTCATCTTTTTAGCGGAGTTAGGAGCTTATTTGATTCTAATAGGAATATGCCTCTGGAAGGAGAATCGCGATTCAGAGAACTAAAAAAATCTTATTCAGCAGGAATTGAGCTAAGAGGAAAGACCCTTGGAATTATAGGTTTCGGCAAAATTGGACGTAAAGTGGCTAAAATAGCTTTAGGCCTTGGAATGAAGGTTATTGCTAGCGATAAAGAAGAGGGAGAAGTAAATATTACTTTAGAATTTTACAATCACCAAAATATAGCTATCCCAATTAAAACAGAACCTGTTGAAGAGCTAATAAAACATTCAGATTTTATAACATTGCACGTGCCGGCCCAAACTACCCCCCTAATTGGCAAAAAAGAATTTGAAGCCATGAAACCCGGCGTAGGTATTATTAATACGGCACGTGGCGGGGTAATTGATGAAGTTGCTCTTTTAGATGCCATAGAAGAAGGAAAAGTTTCCTTTGCAGGATTGGATACTTTTGAGGCTGAGCCAAGACCGGCAATCAAGCTATTAATGAACGAAAAACTTTCTTTAAGTCCACATATAGGTGCCTCTACCCTCGAAGCGCAACACCGCATAGGGATAGAACTCGCTCAACATATAATTTCGTATTTCAAAAAAAATAGAATATAATAAAGTTTTAACTTATAAAATTATTTAAAAAACGTAAATTCAACTTATTAAAAAAAAAACAATATGGCTTCTATACTAGATTTATTGAATACACAAGTTGGGGAACAGTTGGTAAATAAGGCCAGCGAAAAAACTTCTGAAGATAAAGGAAAAGTATCTACAGCACTTGGAATGGCTTTGCCATTAATTCTTGGTGCAATGAAAAGAAATACTAATGATGCAGAAGGTGCCAAAAGTTTGGATAAGGCCCTTCAAAGTGAAAAACATAATGGGGATGTTCTAAGCAATCTGAAAAACAGGGAAGCCGAAGAACTTAGCAGTGAAGGCAGTAGTATTTTAAGCCATGTTTTAGGTTCTAAGCAAAATGGAATAAGCAAAACCTTGGCCGGAAGCTTAAATATGGACGAAAACTCTGTAAACAAAATTCTTGAAATGGCAGCACCGGTTGTTATGGGGCTTTTAGGACAACAGAAACGAAAAGACAATGTTGGTGCTTCTGGCCTATCTGATTTACTGGGATCGGTAATGGGGTCCAGTTCCTCACACGACCAATCTATGCTGGAAACTTTATTGGATTCTGATGGGGACGGTAGTGTAATTGACGATGTAGCAGGTATGGTTTTAGGCGGCAAAAACCCTAAAAAAGGCGGAAGCTTACTCGGTGGTATGTTTGGTGGCAAATAAAGACACTTATAATTTTTCTTAAGGCTTTTATAAGTAAATTACCCCACATGGGTAGTCTACGAAGCATTAAATGAAAAAATATTTTTTGATTTTGAATTAAAAACCGGGCTATTCTTTACAATAAGTATCAAGTTCAAGAACCTCTCAAGTTGAGTTAAAAAGCAAGAATGAAGAATTTCATTTATATATTATTATTTGGTTTATTTTTATACAGTTGCGGAAGTTCCAAAAATAGAAAGTTGGGCGATTCCCAAATCAATGAAGATACCGTACGTATTGCAAACGATAGTTTAGAATATGAAATTATTATTATTGAGCCCGGTTTTAATTTATTTATAAATTCTGTTGCCAAGCCAGAGGGCTATTACTCCCAACAGTATTTAGAAAACAAAAACAAAATTTTAGTTTCAGATTATAATCAAAGGGTTAGCCAACCTCAAATTTATAATTCAGACTTATATCTTCAGGAAATAAACTACGATCCTTCAATAGATTATGGTTACGAAGTTAATTATTTACTCTACAATTATTTCGTATATTTTAGTCGACACTACAATCAAAGGTTTTCAGTACCTACGCGCATTTAACAATGTTTATTTTAATTCTTCGAAGCTTTTAGTATTTTTGCCGTATGAATAAATTAAAAAAGCGTTGGGGTATAGATTCTAACTGGCAAATTTTTATAATTATTATAGTATTTGCAATCACAGGATCTGTATCGGCTAAATTAGCCGGGCCCCTTTGTAATTTTTTAGGTATTTATCAAACAACTTCCCACTGGGCTGTTTATTGGGGTGTTAGAATTTTACTCATTTTCCCTATCTATCAGGTACTATTGGTTAGTTTTGGTTGGATCTTTGGCCAGTTTACATTCTTTTGGGCTTTTCAAAAGAAGATGTTAAGCCGGTTAGGTCTCTCAAAATTGTTTCAACAGTAACATTTGAAATTATTTAAACACATATTTGTTTGCTTAATTGCGGCGATGCTATTAATGCCTTCGGCTTTAAGTTTTTCGCATATTTTTAGCGGCCACGGCCATGAATTATGCGATAATTATGCCGCTGAACACTTTCATGCAACCAGTATTGATTGTGAGTTACACTCATTCAATAACAATCTGGCTCTCATTACAAGCTTCATTAATTTTGAAACCTTCGCTGAGAAGCGTGTAAAAAAACAATTTTTCGATTTTTATCAATTTTTAAGTGATTATCAAAGGCTTCCGTTTGAGCTTCGCGGCCCACCTATGCCTGCCTAACATTTCGATTTTTATTTGTTAGAAGTATAATTATTTAAAGATTTTGTATGAAAAGTTTACTTTTCTCATTGCTATTTATGGCAGTGACCCCTATTATATATGCCCAAAATACTTTTTCGGGCAAAATTACCAATACAGCAACCGGAGAACCTATATTTAGTGCCAACATTTACTTTCCTGAACTCAATAAAGGCGATATGAGTGATATAGACGGGAATTTTAGTATCGCTAATATTCCTGATGGAACATTTAAAGTATTGGTTTCATCTATAGGATTTGCGACCTATTCTAAAGAATTGAATTTTCCTGAAACTTCTAATTTAAATATCGTACTGGAAAAATCGGCCATAGAAATGGAAGAAGTGATCGTATCTACGCCTTTTCATCAATTGCAAAGTGAAAATGTAATGCGGGTAGAACGAGAAAATATCGCAGACTTAAATCAAAAAGGCGCCGTTACCTTAAGTGATGGAATTGCTCAGATAGCCGGGGTAGAAAGCTTAACTACAGGCGTGGGTATTGGAAAACCGGTAATAAGGGGCTTAAGCTCTAATCGCGTTTTGGTATATACCCAGGGAGTGAGGTTGGAAAACCAGCAATATGGAGACGAGCACGGGCTAGGAATAAGCTCTAAAGGAATTGAAAGTGTTGAGGTTATAAAAGGCCCTGCTTCCCTACTCTATGGCAGCGATGCCATTGGCGGGGTCCTTTACTTAAACCCTGAACGTTATGCCGCTGCAAACAAAACCAACGCCGAAGCAGATGTCAACTATTTTAGCAATACACAAGGCTACCAGGGAAGTTTAATGGCAAAAACTTCGGGAGAAAAGTTAAAGTTTCTTGCTCGTGGAGGTTACGCTACTCATAGCGATTATAAAACGGGAAATGGCAAAAGAGTTACCAATACCCGTTTTAATGAAACCGATTTTAAAGCAGGGATTGGCTATCAGGATGCTAAATTTAAAACCGATTTAAGGTATAACTTTAACAAATCCAATATTGGAATACCCGAAGAAATTGGTACACAATCTACTGCTAAAGACCCTCTTCTTCCTTATCAGGAAATAGATAACCATATTGTAAGTTTAGACAATAAAATTTATTTCAAAAATTCAAGTCTGGATTTTAAAATAGGTTATCAATATAATAACAGAAAAGAATTTGAAGAGCATCACCACGAGGAAGAGCACGGCACAGAAGAAGGTGAAGAACACGCTCTTGAGGAGGAAGGCGAAGATCACCCTGCTTTAGAAATGCATTTGGAAACTTTAAACTATAACCTTAAATATAATTTACCAAGAACCGGTAAGTTTGAAACAATTATAGGAGTTCAGGGAATGCACCAAACCAATACCAATTATGGAGAAGAACTTTTAATTCCTGACGCCACTACAACAGACTTTGGCGTATTTGCCACTACCCACTTGCACTTTGAAAAATGGGATTTTCAGGGCGGAATTAGGTATGATTTGAGAAATATTGATAGTGAAGCAGTAGAAGCTCATGAAGAAGCACATACTGAAGAAGGACACGAAGAAGAACACGAGCACGAAAGTGGTGAAATTGCAGCCTTGAATAATTCGTATAAAAGTATTAATGGTGCTTTAGGCGCAAAATATAATATTACAAGTAAACTTAGCGCCCGTTTAAATTTGGCTACCGGGTTTCGCGCTCCCAACCTATCTGAATTGACTTCTAATGGTTCTCACCACGGAACCAATAGATATGAGGTTGGAGATAATACCTTAGAAAACGAACAAAATTTTCAGGTAGACCTTTCTTTAGAATGGCGAAATAAGCATTTTGAAGCTTTTGTTAATGGTTTCCACAACACTATTAAAGACTATATTTATCTACAGCCTACCGGAGAATTAATAGACGAAAACCCTGTTTTTCAATACACACAAAACAATGCCGAATTATACGGAGGCGAAATAGGGCTTCATATTCACCCGCATCCACTAGACTGGTTACACCTGGAAAGTAGTTTTGAAACAGTTACCGGTAAAAGAAGCAATGGAGAATACCTACCTT
Organism: Salegentibacter sp. BLCTC; assembly: GCF_015143665.1. Classification (NCBI taxonomy): domain Bacteria; kingdom Pseudomonadati; phylum Bacteroidota; class Flavobacteriia; order Flavobacteriales; family Flavobacteriaceae; genus Salegentibacter; species Salegentibacter sp. BLCTC. The sequence goes on from NZ_WYEW01000001.1 coordinate 243,791, forward strand.
TAATTCCTGCAAATTCTATTACAAATACCTTTAGGGTAGAGTTTGAAGACCCCGTAAAAAAAGTATACAGTAAATATGCGTTTGTACGTTTAAAAAATGTTTTTGATCAAAATAATGTGAGTGCCTTCGAAACCCGAACCGGAGGCTATGGCCTGCTAGGAGCCGGATTTGGAGGAGAGTTTTCCATTAATTCTACCAAAATGAGAATTGGAGTTAGTGCTAATAACATTTTAAATAAAAACTATATTTCGCATCTATCCCGTTTAAAACCAGACGGCATATCTAATATTGGAAGAAATTTTTCAGTTTCGGTTAATTGGATACTCTAATTTAGAGTTCAAGAATTGTTATAAATTGAAAATATTTGAATTGAAACAAAAAATGCCTCACAATTTTAAAATTGTGAGGCATTTTTTAATCTTTTAAATCTTCTTTATACCACGATTTTCTTTTTCCCTTTTATTTCGGGATTATTATTTTCTATATCATCTATATGGGTTAAATTCTTTTTATGGTCTTTCTTAAAATAACTGTAAGCAGCCACGCCCGCACCGGCAGCTAATGCACCAACGGCAAGAACACCGGCAGGTTTTCTGAGAATTGTTTTTCCTGCTTTATAAATAACGGCTCTCTTAAGCCATACTATCCCCTTTTCAATTACCTGATTATTCATAATTTTGTTTTATTACTTAGTATTGATTTACATTCTCAATATCACAGTAATCCACTGACAATAACGTTAAAAAGCTTTCAAATAACACAGTTTTAACGTCTTTAGACCAGTCAGTCTTGATAATTAGAAATATAAAAAGAGGCCAATATTAGCCTCTTTTATGATACTTTAAAAGTATCTTAATAGCTTTCTACTTCTATAGTTCTAGGTTGCGAGTGTCTATTCTTTTTCCAAACAAATGTGTAAAAATACATAAGGGTAAATGTTGGTATAATATCGGTTCCTGGAAGAATTTCTTCTAAAAAAACCAGTACCGAAGCTACTTTTCCTTTTTTACCGGGGTACATATCCCCCATTTTCTTTGCAGCATATGGAGCCCATAATAAATCCAGAAATGGTCCTATTAAAGGAATTGCCACAGTGACCATCCCTATAGCATCATACGCAAGGCTTTTTACAAATAGTTTATCTTTTAATAATTTCATTTTAAATACTTTTTAAGCTAATGAAGCAAATAAAGTGCCAATTCTCTATTTTAAATCTGAGCTAATGAGCTTTAAAAATTCATTTCTGGTTTCTATTTTTTCAAATTGCCCTCTAAAGCCAGATGTTGTTGTAGCACTATTTTGTTTTTGTACGCCACGCATCATCATACACATGTGTACTGCCTCTATAACCACAGCCACTCCTTTTGGTTTCATTGTTTTATTTATACACTCCAAAATATCGTGGGTTAAGCGTTCCTGCACCTGTAACCTTCTTGCAAAAACATCTACCACCCTTGGTAACTTACTTAAACCTACAATATGGCCGTTAGGGATATAAGCTATGTGGGCTTTTCCAAAAAACGGTAGCATATGGTGTTCACACATAGAGTACAACTCAATATCTTTTACCACTACCATTTCATCATAACTCTCCTTGAACATGGCTTTTTTTAAGATGGCTTCAGCATCCATTTTATAACCCTGGGTTAAAAATTGCATGGCTTTGGCCGCTCTTTCTGGTGTTTTTTCAATTCCCTCGCGCTTCACATCCTCTCCAATACCTTCAAGGATATTTTTGTAATTTTCCTGAAGGCCACCGGTAACTTCAATATTATATTCTTCTTTAAATTTATAAGCCATTTTTATTATTTCAATTTGTCTGAAAAGACTTCGGTTAGTTTTTTTATTTTAGGGTCTATTATATATTGGCAATAGGGTTGATCTCTGTGTTCATTATAGAAATTCTGATGCTCCTTTTCGGCGATATAAAACTCTTTTGCCGAGGTAACCTCTGTAACAATCTTATTTGTAAAAACCTCTTTTTTGTCAAGTTCAGCAATTATGGATTCAGCTTGCTCTTTTTGTGATTCTGAATGATAAAACACAGCACTTCTGTATTGCGTGCCTACATCATTTTGCTGCCGATTAAGCGTGGTAGGATCATGTGTTGCAAAAAAAACATATAACAATTCCTGAAAACTTATTTCCTGTGGGTTAAACTTAATTTGAATTGCTTCGGCATGACCGGTCCTGCCAGTTATTATTTCGCGATAAGCAGGATTTTTAATATTTCCACCTGTAAAACCTGAAACTACTTCCACTACTCCACTTAAACGTTGAAATACAGCTTCGGTACACCAAAAACAACCTCCTGCTAAAGTTGCTACTTCTAAATTTCCTGAATTCATAGCTTAATTTTGTTTAACAAATCTAAATAATTAATAAACAGAAATAGTAGATTTAACTTGATTTTAATTTAATGGTATTAGTGCTTACAAATAATCATCTTAACTTAATTCATTTAAAATCATCTTTAATACCTAAAATGATCAATCTACTTGAATTCATCAAAATTATACTATCTGCCTTTCATAGAAAAACAGATGACTTGAAATTAAATAATTGAAAGTTTAGCATGGAAACTCCATTCTAAAAAGATCACACGAAAAAAATAGCAATATCAAAACATATTCTATTCTTAGCTTGGGCATTCTGCTTAATTTGGCTAATTTTCACCAATTCTAAAAGAAACGTAAATAAGATAATAAAGATAGTAGTCTTAGCGTTATTTTGATTTCTTAAAGCCCGGGAGGGGCTTTTAATTTTGATATTAAGCCAACAAATGATTATAGCCAGGAATATTCATAAGTATTACGGAGACCTTCACGTATTAAAAGGTCTTGATCTCCATATTAAGAAAAGTGAAATTGTCTCCATAGTAGGAGCTTCCGGAGCCGGTAAAACAACTTTACTTCAAATTTTAGGAACCTTAGATAAACCAGAGAAAAATAAAGCATCTTCTCTTAAAATTAACGATACCAATATTTATCAACTTTCTTCAAAGGAATTATCTAAATTTAGAAATAAGAATATTGGTTTTATTTTTCAATTTCATCAACTACTGCCTGAGTTTACTGCACTGGAAAATATTTGTATCCCGGCTTATATTCACAATACACCAAAGAAAATTGCCGAAGAACGTGCAATGGAGCTTTTAGGCTTCCTGGGACTTAAAAACAGAGCTAATCATAAACCGAGAGAGCTTAGTGGTGGTGAACAGCAGCGTATTGCGGTAGCCCGTGCACTTATTAATAATCCTTCAGTTATTTTCGCCGATGAACCATCGGGAAATTTAGATACAGAATCTGCCGAAAACCTTCATCAGCTTTTTTTTAAACTAAGGGATGAGTTTGAGCAAACTTTTGTAATCGTAACTCATAACGAGGAGCTTGCGGATATGGCCGATAGAAAAATTACCATGCAGGACGGGAAAATTATTGATAAAAAAGAAATTTAATCGACTTGAAAAAAAGTGAACTGAAATCTTTTCTGGATTTCAAAGCCGACCAATACAATACCCCGGAATTTATTGAAACAGATCCAATACAAATTCCACATCTGTTCAGTAAAAAGGAAGATATTGAGATTGCCGGGTTTCTTACCGCAACAATTGCCTGGGGCAATAGAAAGAGTATTCTTAAAAATGCCCATCGGTTAATGGAAATGCTAGACCAGAGTCCGTATGATTTTGTTTCAAATCATTCAACAAATGATCTCGAAAACCTATCTGGCTTTGTGCATCGCACCTTTAACGAAACAGATCTGAGATTTTTTATTTCAGCTTTGCAAAACATCTATAAAAACCATGGTGGGATGGAAAATGTTTTTACGAAAAATGCTGAAAAAAATTCGCTGCAACCGGCCATACACGAATTCAAAAAAAAGTTCTTTGAAATTCCGCATGAGCCCAGAACACAAAAACATGTGAGTGATCCCCTCAAAAATTCGGCAGCCAAAAGAATTAACATGTATCTGCGCTGGATGGTACGCAATGATAAAACGGGAGTAGATTTTGGTTTATGGAAAAAACTTAATACTTCACAATTAAGCTGTCCTTTAGATGTGCATTCGGGGAATGTAGCACGTAAGTTAAACCTGTTAAAACGTAAAGCCAACGACGCAAAAGCTTTAACTGAGCTGGATAGTTCATTAAGAGAACTTGATGCTGTTGATCCTGTGAAATATGACTTTGCTCTATTTGGCTTAGGAGTTTTTGAAAAATATTAATAAAAATTTAACAAAATCCATTAAATTAGTTAAATTTGTTTCAATTCAATTATTTAGTTTATGTTAAGTCCGGCAATTCCTGAGAACGAAAGTCAACGTCTAAAGGCGCTTCAGGATGCTAATATTTTATATAGTCCTTCCCAGGAGGAGTTTGATAATATCACACAATTAGCTTCCTTTATATGCAAGACACCGGTTTCCCTTATTTCATTGGTTGGGGAACACGAGCAATGGTTTAAGTCTAAGTACGGCACTGAATTATGCTCCTCGAAACGTGATATCTCTTTTTGTAGCCATGCGATTTTAAATCCGGAAGATTTAATGGAGGTTCAGGATACAAGACTGGATAAACGTTTTGTAGATAATCCGTTTGTACTTGCTAAAAATGAGCCTATTCTTTATTATGCTGGCATGCCTTTAAAGGATTTTAACAGGATGCCATTAGGCACACTTTGCGTGATAGATACCAAACCCAACAAACTAGATGAAAATCAAAAAAAGGCTTTAAAATCTCTTGCCAAACAGGTTGAAATTCTTCTGGAGCTAAAAAGAAAAAATGATTATCTGGAGAATGTAAAAAAAGAATTGAACGACCATAATGCTATGCTAAAAAACTTTGCAGGTGTCGTTTCTCATGATATGAAAATGCCATTGGCAAACATGATTATAACTGCTGATATTCTTAAAGCTAAATTTGGTGAAAAGCTAGGAGTTGAAGGTTTATCTTATTTAAAAAACCTAAAACAAGCCGGATTAAGACTTAGTGGCTACATAAATAGTATTCTAGACCATTATGAGAGCGATAGTATTGCTGCCTCAAATTGTGAAGAATTTGATGTTCATCAATTATTGGAGGAAATTATAGACCTTCTAAATATTACCGAAGATTGTATAATAAACCTACCGGAAAATAACACCATAATTAGTTCTAACCGGGCGGCTTTAGAACAAATATTTTTAAACCTACTGGGTAACAGCCTTAAATATAATGACAAGCCAAAAATTATAATTGATATTGAGTTCTCGCAAACTCCCGATTTTTATTATTTCAGCGTAAAAGATAATGGGATTGGGATTCCGAAGGAAAAAGAAGAAGATATTTTTAAACTTTTTACCATTGTAGCTAAAAGTGATCGTTCTGGTAATAAAGGAAATGGCATCGGATTGTCTACGGTAAAAAGACTGGTTGGCAATTTAGGTGGAAATTTAAATATAGAGTCTGAAATTGGTAAAGGCACCAGGTTTAATTTTTCCATTAGACGAAAGCTTTCATAAAACTTATCCTTTTAATAGAGGGAAAGATTTTTTATCTTATAGGTTATAACCTTTAAAAGATATGCAGCAACACTATATTTCTTCAAAAGAAAAATCACGTAGGGCAGCTCTTGCTGAATATGCAATCTTTAATTCGGGAGAAGATAAAGATTATGGCCAGCTAACCTTTTTAGCAGCACAAATATGCCGGGTTCCAGTAGCAAAAATTAGTATTATTGGTAAAAATAAGATTTGGTACAAATCTATTTATGGCGCTCAGCAAGACAGGATATCCAGAGAAAATACTTTTTGCGAGCATACCATTTGGGCCGAGAAAAAAATCTTAATAATTAATAGCAAAGATCAACCAATAATTTTTGAAAAAGCCAAAGCGATTTACTCACAGGAATACCATTTCTATGCCGGTGTGCCTTTACTGAGCGAGAATGGCCACGCAATAGCTGTATTTTGCATTTTTGACACAGAAATTAGAAGTTTAGATCAGGTACAAAAAAAATCATTACTGGCTTTAGCTAACCAGTGTATGAATCTTTTTGAGAGTAGAAAGCAAAAAACAAAACTGCAACATATTCAGCGCAAATTAAAACAGAAATATAAAGAACTTGAAAAATTTGCCAGTCTGGTTTCCCATGATATCAAATCACCCTTAGCCAATATTATTTCTTTAACAGAATTACTAAAGGAAGAAAACAAAAAAAATCTAGATGAGCAAAGCAAACAGTATCTTGATTTTCTGGTAGAATCTTCTTATTCGCTTCGCAATTATGTAGACGGAATTTTAAAATTTTACCGTAGCGATCATATTTTGGAAAAAGATTTTGAAGACGTACACCTTCCCGGTCTACTTAAAAAAATTACTGATTTATACAGCTGGGACGAAAAGGTAGAATTTACATACCCAGATAGCGGACTTTTAAAAAATGTGAATAAGGCCGCACTTACCCAGGTTTTCATGAACCTTATAAACAATGCTTTAAAATATAACAGTAAAACTATTAGAAAAGTAGATATTGGTTTTGAAACCACAGATACTCACTATTGTTTTTCAGTAAGTGATAATGGCAATGGAATAGAAAAAGAAAATTTTAAAAAGATCTTTAAACTCTTTACTACATTAGATGTAAAAGATAGGGATGGTAATCCCGGTAGCGGAATTGGTCTTGCTACTGTAAAAAAGCATATAGAGCAAATGCAAGGCAATATAGATGTTATTTCTAAAAAAGGTAAAGGCAGTACTTTTAAATTCAAGATTAAACGCCCTTAGCTTAAATTCCATTTCCTATATTTGAAAAACTTTTTAAAACCTTATGGAATTTAAACAGCCGGAACTTCTTTACGCACTGTTTTTGCTACTTATCCCGTTGGCTGTTCATCTATTTCAATTACGTCAATTTCAAAAAGAAGATTTTACAAATGTAAAATTCCTGAAAAAAGTTATTCGTCAAACCAGAAAAAGCTCACGATTAAAGAAATGGCTGGTGTTAACTTGCAGAACATTGTTGCTAACTTTCTTAATTTTAGCGTTTGCCCAGCCTTATTTTCCTGCTAAAAACCCAAAAACAGGTTCAAGGGAAAAAGTAATTTTCCTGGATAATTCTTACAGTATGCAGGCCGGCGGTAAAGACGGTGAACTATTTACAGCAGCTATTCGGGATTTAATAAAGAATCTTCCAGAAGAGCAAGAGCTAAACCTTTTTACCCATAATGAAGAATTTAAAAATCTTACTTCATCAAATTTAACTTCTACGCTTCAAAACCTGGAATTCACCCAAAAGCCTTTAGACTTTAATACTCTTAAACTAAAAGCATCGCAATTATTTAAAGATTCTATACGCGAAAAAGATTTTATTTTTATCTCAGACTTTCAAAAAAACCTTGGAATAAATAAATCTTTAGATACAAGCTACACTTATCACTTTATACCTGTATTTCCAGAAAGCACAGAAAATATTAGTATAGACTCTATGTACATTAAGCATCGGGAAGTGAATGAAATTGATTTTCGGGTATTGTTAAGCAGCACCGGTAATTTCAATAGCCCCCAAAGTGTTTCCCTTTTTAGTGGTGAGGATCTTTTGGCAAAAACTTCGGTAAACTTTAAGAAGGCTGACACTGCAACCGCAAACTTTAAAGTTAATCAGGTTGAAATCCCTAATGGTGTTATTAAAATTGAAGATGCTTCTTTGGATTATGACAATAGCTTATTTTTTAGCCTGAATAAGCCTAAGCCTCCTAAAGTGGTGATTATTACTAAAAATGCCGAAGCAACTTTCTTGAGACGTATTCTTAGTGAGCCGGAGTTTATTACTGAAATATTTAAAAAAGATCAGCTTGATTTTAATAAACTAAACACTGCCGATCTTATAATCTTGAATGAACTTGAATCTATTTCAGGGCCATTACAAACAAACTTAACCAACCTACATGGTAATGCGGTCCCACTGGTAGTTATTCCATCAACTAATAGTAATCTTAATTCTTATAATAGCTTTCTTAATAGGTTGAATGCTCCCCAATATTCTGAAGTAAAAACAAGAGAAGCCCTAATCACCGAATTGGCTTTTGACCATCCGTTACTTCAGGGGGTATTCCAGGAAAAAGTTGAGAATTTTGATTATCCTAAGGTGCAAACGTACCATAAAGTACAAAATGGAAATAAAATTATTTCTTTTCAGGATAATTCGGGTTTTTTAGTAGAAGAAAACGGAGTTTTTCTATTTGCAGCAGCCCTTAATGAGAAAAATTCCAATTTCAGAAATTCACCTTTAATAGTTCCTGTAATTTACAATATAGGGCTCAAAGCTTTTAAAAGTCCAAATTTATACTACGAAACGGGTAAAAATGAAAAAATTAGAATTCCAATCGATGCCCAAAAAGATAAGGTTGTTCATGTTATTTCAGAAAACATAGATTTTATACCTAAGCAAAGATCTCTTGGTAACACGGTAGTTATAAGTACAGATTTACTGGAAGTCCCATCCGGGAATTATACCGTAGAATACAATAAAAATCCAAAAGCTTACCTTAGCTTTAATGCCCCCAGAAACGAAAGTGATTTGGAGTATTTTCTCCCCGAAAATGCAAAGAACATACACATTTACCAGGATATAAACACTTATTTTAATGAGCTAAAACTAGCCAGCCAAAGCAATGAGCTTTGGAAAAGCTTTGTTATTTTTGCATTGATATTTTTAATCATAGAGATGCTACTTTTAAAATATCTAAAATAACCAGTGCGGTAATAGACTTTAAAACTATACAGGAATTAGGTTATAAGCCCGTAATAAAATTCCCGATTTGGGATTAAATTTATAAAGAAATGAGACTACTATTAAAATCGGCCACTATCATCGATAAGCAATCGGTTTACCACAATAAAAAACAAGACATTTTAATTGAAAACGGAATAATTAAAGAGATTGCAGAAGAGATTTCCACCACGGTCGATAAGGTAATAGACAAAAAGAACCTTCATGTTTCCAGAGGATGGTTTGATAGTAGTGTTAGCTTTGGGGAACCCGGTTTTGAAGAAAGGGAAACCATAGCAAACGGATTAGACACGGCTGCTAAAAGTGGTTTTAGCAGTATTGCTTTAAACCCCAATACTGCTCCGGTTATTGATAATAACGGGGCAATAACATCGGTTAAATCCAAGGCGGCCCATCACCCGGTTAAGCTATTTCCTATAGGTGCGCTTAGCCTAAAAGGAGAAGGTGTGGATCTTGCCGAGCTCTATGATATGAAACAAGGCGGTGCAGTAGCATTTGGCGATTATAAAAGCCCCATTAAAAACCCAAATTTACTTAAGATAGCACTTCAATATGCACAAAATTTTGATGCGCTTGTACAATCCTTCCCTCAAGAAAATCGCATTGCCGGAAAAGGAATGGTAAATGAAGGACAAAGTAGTACTTCGTTGGGGTTAAAGGGAATTCCTAATTTAGCAGAAGAGCTGCAAATTACTCGAGATCTTTATTTATTGGAGTATACCGGTGGTAAAATACATATCCCAACTATTTCAACAAAAAAATCTGTAGCACTCATTAGGGAGGCCAAAAACAAAGGTTTGGACGTTAGCTGTAGTGTTGCCGTTCATAACCTTATTTTCACCGATGAACTCCTACAGGATTTTGATACCAATACCAAGGTTTTACCACCCCTAAGAATAAAAGAAGATACTGAAGCTTTAATTGCAGGTGTAAAAGATGGCACTATAGATATGGTTACCAGTGACCACAACCCTATCGACTCTGAAAACAAAAAAGTAGAATTTGACAATGCACTATATGGCACTATTGGCCTGGAATCTGCATTTGGTGCCCTAAATACTTTGTTTTCTACTGAAGAAGTGATTGAAATCCTAACTAAAGGAAAACAACGTTTTGGTTTAAAAGATATAGCAATAGAAGAAGGAAATGTTGCCGATTTAACATTGTTTGATCCAGACAAGCAATATAAATTTACTGAAGCTCATATTTTTTCAACCTCGCAAAACAGTATATTTAAATCTTATTCGCTTAAAGGTAAAGCCTTTGGTATAATTACTAAAACGGGGGATTTCGGTTTATAATTCCGGGCTAAATTTAATATCTTTGTTTTACAAATTAATAGTTATGAAAACAGTGGTCGAAGAAGGAAAAACAGCGGCTATAGTGGCCTATGTTACAATTATTGGTACAATAATAGCCTATTTCATGAATAATGACCATAAAAACCCTTTTGCTTCATTTCACATAAGGCAGGCCTTTGGTATCCATATTACTTTTTACGTGCTGGGAGTTTTGGTTGGTTTATTTGACAGCTGGCTAATTTCATCGGCCTTTTATGTTTTTATTGCCGTTTTGGGTATTTATGGGCTGGTGATGGCAATACAGGGCGAACAAAAGGAAGTACCAATTCTTGGTGCTTATTTTCAAAAATGGTTTAGTACAATACAATAAATGAATACCAAAGAACTTTCCCTTCAACATCTTATTAGAAAACCTAAAATAGCTTCAGAAAATCCACCGTTGCTTTTAATGTTGCATGGATATGGAAGCGATGAAAAAGATCTCTTTTCTTTTGCTGAAGAATTACCCGATGAATTATTTGTGGTTTCAGTAAAAGCGCCTTACGCAATGCAGCCTTATGGAAACGCATGGTATGCGATTCACTGGGATAACCAGGAAGGTACATTTAGCGATGATGAACAAGCCAAAGAATCTCGTGAGAAAATAGTTGATTTTATTGATGAAGCTGTTGAAGCCTACCAGTTAGATGCTAAAAATGTGACACTTTTAGGCTTTAGCCAGGGTAGCATTTTAAGCTATGCCGTAGCACTCTCCTACCCCAATAAGGTTAAAAATATAGTTGCGTTAAGCGGTTATATTAACGAAGGAATACTAAAACCGGGGTTCGAGAAAAACGATTTTTCTAACCTGGCGTTTTATTGTTCTCACGGTTCGGTAGATCAGGTTATACCTGTAGAATGGGCCCGTAAAACCAAGCCTGTTTTAGACACGCTTAATATTGAAAACAGCTATTCAGAATTTCCGGTGGGTCACGGAGTAGCCCCGCAAAATTTCTTTGAATTACGGGAATGGCTTAAAAAGAGAATCTAATTTACAGGGTATAAAAACGATTTTTCTGCAGTAAGGTTTAATTTTCCTTTTTCATCTACCTCGTAGGTAAAAAACACCTCGCCCCAATACTTTCCATCGGTAAAGTCGGCGATGATCCATTTATGGTTTAAAATCTTGATTTTGTTGATACGCATACTGCCTTCCATCCCGGCAAAAGGAACAAAAGCATTATCATTATCTACCTTATTTTGGCTTATCAGTTCATTCTCTATAGTTTCGGCAATAGTTGCTGCCTCTATTCCCCTATTTTCAAAATAGCTCATCGCATCTTCATTATCGAGCAAAGAAAAATAAGCTGTTCCTTCGTTTTCTTCAGCTAAAGAATCATTTTCAAACTCAAGCCGCTCAACCTCGCTTTTCAATTCCTTAATAGTTTCATCTCTAGAATCCAGTATTTTTTTATCGTTCACATAGATAAAAATGGTAAACAAAAGAGAAAAAATAAAAAGATAGAGTACTAAATTTTTGCGCATATTAAAGAGTGATTTCAAGATTATCGTAAGCTACAAATACATTTTCAGGAAGCTTTTCCTGTACTTCGTCATGAAAGCCAAGTAAATGGCTTATATGTGTTAAATAAGCTCGTTCTGGCTTAACCCGATCAATAAAAGCCAGAGCTTCTTCCAGGTTTAGATGAGAATGATGTGGTTCAATTCGTAAAGCCGTAACTACTAATACTTTTACACCATCCAGTTTTTGAATTTCTTTTTCTTCAATAGATTTTAGATCTGTGAGATAAGCAAAATCTTTAAGCCTAAAACCAAAAACCTGCAAACGATTATGTTTATAATCTATTGGAATAATTTTTAAATCATTAAAGAAAAAAGGTTTGTTTTCAATTTCATTTTCAATTACACCTGGAGCACCGGGGTACTTATTGGTAGAAGTAAAAATATATTCAAAGCGTTTTCTCAGTGAATTTAATACACGCTTATGGGCAAAAACCGGAATATCTCCCTGTCTAAAAAAGAAAGGCCTAATATCATCTAAACCGGCAGTATGGTCGTTATGCTCATGGGTATATAATATGGCATCTAGTTTTTCTATAGGGTTTGCCAACATTTGCATCCTAAAATCGGGGCCACAATCTATAAGTATATTATTGCCCTCCCACTTAACTAAAACCGATACACGTAAGCGTTTGTCTTTAGGGTTCTTACTAAGACATACCGGATGCTTACTACCAATTATTGGGATTCCCTGAGAGGTGCCAGTGCCTAAAAAAATTACTTCCAAGAATTACATGTTTTGCTGCAAAAGTAAAGATTATTTTTTTCTATACCCTACTGTTTTTAGTACCTTTGGTATACACAAAAAAGAAATCACACTTAAAGAAGAAATTATGCCAATTACAATAATGGGCGATAAGGAATTTGAAAATGTTCCCTCTATAAAAAGTAAAGCGCTACGCATTAATTTAAATGAAAACATCTACGGAACTTTTTCTGAAATTGGTGCCGGGCAGGAAACTGTGAGAAATTTTTTCAGGGCAGGTGGTGCTTCGGGTACTATTGCGAAAGCCATGAGCGCTTATGATAAAGATTTTAGTGATGCAATTTATGGAGTTGAAAACGATCGAAGATATGTAACTGAAGCTCGATTAAAAAAAATGCTTTCTCATGAAATTGGCTTAATAGAACAGCGAATTTCCCGTGAAAAACATCCTAATAAACTATTCTTTAGCTATGCCAACACCGTGGCGACCATAGACTTTGCCAAAAAATATAAAGGCCATGGTTGGGTAGGAATTAAATATCAGGTAAGGCCTGAAGAAGATTATAATGAAATTAGCTTACACGTAAGGTTTCATGAAAACGACGCAAGACATCAGCAGAATACTTTAGGTATACTGGGCGTTAATCTTATTTATGGTGCTTATTACAAATATGATAATCCCAAAAAACTACTACGCTATTTGTACGATCATATAGACAAAGATCAAATAGAAATTGATACTATAAATTTTAGCGGCCCCAGGTTTGAAGGAGTAGACAACCGCTTAATGAGCCTACAATTAGTAAAAAACGGGATGACAGATGCCGTTATGTTTGCTCCCGATGGGAATAACGTACTTCCGGCCAAAATTTTATACAAAAAAAATATCCTGGCATTTCGCGGAAGTTTTAGACCCGTAACCAAGGTTAATATGGATATGTATGAGCGTTCGCTCGAGCTATTTTTAAAGGAAAGTAAGGTTGAAAAAGAAAACACCGAAGTTATTTTTGAAATCACACTTTCTAACTTAAGAGCTGAGGGTGAAATAGATGAACGTGATTTTATGGACAGGGCAGAGCTTTTATGCTCCCTGGGACAAACCGTAATGATATCTAACTTCCAGGAATACTATCGTGTAGTTGAATATTTCTCAAGATATTCAAAACAACGAATGGGATTAAGTATGGGAGTAAATAACCTTATTGATGTATTTGATGAAAAGTATTACAGGCACTTAAGTGGTGGGATCCTGGAAGCTTTTGGAAAATTATTCTTTAAAGACCTTAAGGTTTACCTCTACCCTCTTAAAGATCCTGAAACAGGCGAAATTACTACCAGTGACAACCTAAAAGTTCACCCAAGAATGAAGGAATTATATAAATTCTTTAAATACAATGGCAGGGTTGAGGATATTAAAAATTACAATCCTGAAATCCTTGACATTTATTCCAGGGAAGTATTACAAATGATTAATGAAGGTAAAGAAGGTTGGGAAGATATGTTGCCTGAAAAAACCACAAAGATGATTAAAGAGCACAATCTTTTTCATTATAAAGAGAGCAAGAAAAAGGCAAAAACTGAAGCCTAAAAAGTTAGACATTAAGCATAAAAAAATCCGGATGATTATATAAATTATCCGGATTTTTTATTTCAGCTTTGAAAGCTCTAGGCTATTCGCTTTATTTTAGCACCAATATTTTTAAGGCGTTCTTCTATATTTTCGTAGCCTCTATCTATTTGTTCTATATTATGGATAGTAGATGTTCCTTTGGCAGAAAGCGCAGCTATAAGCAAAGAAATACCCGCCCTAATATCTGGCGAAGTCATAGTAGTAGCTTTTAACTGAGACTGGAAATCGTGCCCAATTACGGTTGCACGGTGCGGATCACATAAAATAATCTTTGCCCCCATATCAATGAGCTTATCAACAAAAAACAAACGACTCTCAAACATTTTTTGGTGAATAAGTACACTACCACGCGCTTGTGTAGCCACTACCAGCAAAATACTAAGTAAATCTGGAGTAAACCCAGGCCATGGCGCATCACTAATATTCATTATAGAACCATCGATAAAGCTTTGTACTTCATAACCATTGGTATGTGCAGGGATAAAAATATCGTCCCCTTTCCGTTCAATAGTTATTCCCAATTTTCTAAAAGTAGTTGGAATAATACCTAACATATCCCAGCGAACATCCTTTATGGTAATTTCGCTCTTAGTCATTGCTGCCAGGCCTATCCACGATCCTATCTCAATCATATCGGGAAGGATGCGGTGTTCACAACCTTTTAAAGAATCTACACCTTCTATAGTTAAGAGATTAGAACCTACACCACTTATCTTTGCCCCCATGGCATTAAGCATGGCGCAAAGTTGTTGTAAATAAGGTTCACAAGCAGCATTATAAATAGTAGTAGTACCACTGGCAAGAACAGCCGCCATCACAATATTGGCTGTACCGGTAACCGATGCTTCTTCCAGGAGCATAAAGTCTCCTTTTAGTCCGTTTGGAGCTTCAACCCCATAAAAACGTTCTTCTTTATTATATCTAAATTGAGCTCCTAGTTTTATAAATCCTTCAAAATGGGTATCTAGCCTTCTTCGCCCAATTTTATCACCTCCCGGCTTTGGAATAAATCCTTTACCGAACCTGGCCAATAAAGGGCCAACAATCATAATAGATCCTCTAAGCCCACTACCATCTATTTTAAACTGTGCACTGCTTAAATAGTCTAAATCGAGATCGTCACTCTTAAAAGAATAACTACCTTTTCCTAGTTTTTTAATTTTAACTCCAAGATTTTCAAGAAGTTTAATCAGTTTGTTTACATCCAGAATATCTGGTATATTATTAATTACAACCTCTTCAGAGGTTAATAATACGGCACAAAGAGTTTGCAGGGCTTCGTTTTTGGCTCCTTGTGGCTGAATTTCTCCACTAAGTTGCTGCCCGCCTTCAATTTGGAAAGTTCCCATGAAAGTAAAATGTTTTTTTTAGTAGCGCTTACGTCCGGATCCTCCTTTACGGTTGGACTTTTTAGAATGATTGCTTTTACCGCTGTGTTTCTTTTTATTTCTAATTAAATTTGAAGCATCACTAAGATCTTCATCGGCATTTTTAAGGTTAATTTTACCACCACTAAGTTCTCTAAGGTGTTCAAAAATAATACTATCTTCTACCGTATCACGATTCCAGTTTAGATAAGACTTTTTCATATGGTTGGCTATTGTTAAAACCAAACCTTCTTTTAAAGGTCCCTCTTCCCAGTCTTTAACTTCATCTATCATTCGGTAGATATTATTTCCGTAGAAACGATATTTCGGGAAATTTTGTGGATAATCTAACATCTCGGGACGCTTTTCCAACAATTCTTTACTGGGCTTGGGAAAAGGTGATTCCACATCGAGTTTAAAATCACTAATTATAAATAACTGGTCCCATAGTTTATGCTGAAAATCGGGCACATCGCGTAGATGTGGATTCATATTTCCCATTACAGAAATTATAGATTTTGCAACCTGGTTACGTTCTTTATCGTCCTCTATCTCAACGGCTTTTTCCACCATTTTTTGAAGATGTCTCCCGTATTCAGGAATAATTAAGTGGCTCCTTTCAGAGTTATATTCTAATGCGTGTGTCAAAATTGAAATTTATATGGTAATACTTTATTCGATAATCGAGACTTAAACACCTTGAAGCTTGTTTCAAAATCAAATTTCTTCCATTTAATGCCTCTCAGGCCCTCCTTTTAGAAATTCGCCTGTGATAGTTGAGAACGGCAAAGTACTAAATATTATCGAGATAGATAAAAAATTAATAATTTAAAAAGACAGAAACTTCAAATGCTAAAAGGCAAATTTAAAAATTCTCGTTTTAAAATTTATAAGAATTATAGGGAAATTACACCCTCTACCTTTGCTGCCACTTCCTTATATTTTTCAATAACTGCATCGGGATTTCTCATACGAACATTAATTGATGCACTAATATAAGTTCCCTTTTTAGATTTTTTGGTAGTAATTACCGCTCCCATATTATCAAAAATCTCTTCAATCTTTTCTATGCGATTAGAATTAGCTGGCACTATAAACTTATATAAATATTCGGTTGGCCATAGCGAGGTATCCTGTAATTGACTTTTTAATTTACTGTAAAACTCTTCCTGATCTTTCGTTCCACTCATAGCTTTCTAACTTAAATTTAGTTTGCAAAGATACAAGGATTGCAAACATTTTTATAATCAATTTCAAATGTCGAAATTTGAAGCGTGAAAAAGCAAAAAATAGTAATAACCGGTGGCCCCGGTACAGGAAAATCTTCTATCATTCGCCAACTTGAAAAACACGGGCATGAATGTCTACATGAAATTTCAAGACAGGTTACCCTAGAAGCCCAAAAGCAAGGGATTTCTCAGTTATTTCTGGAAAAGCCCGTACTTTTTAGTGAAAAATTACTGGAAGGAAGAAAAATACAGCATCGGGAAGCCGATATGATTCCTACTTCCCCTATCTTTATAGATCGCGGTATTCCAGATGTACTGGCGTATATGGATTATTTCAATACAACATATTCAGCATATTTTACCAATGCCTGTAAAGAGTATCCTTACGATAAAATATTCTTTTTACCACCCTGGGAAGAAATTTACCAAAGTGATAACGAGCGTTACGAATCTTTTAAAGAAGCTAGTTTAATTTCAAAATACCTTTTTGAAACCTATAAAAAATATGGCTATAGCCCCATTGAGGTTCCAAAAACTTCAATTAAAGAAAGAGTTCAATTTATATTAAATCAAATTGAATAAATTATTTGCAAGACGCACATTACATATTAAAAAAATATTGGGGACATTCGTCCTTTAGATCGCTACAGGCACCTATAATAGAGAAAGTCCTTAAGCAAAAGAATGTCCTGGCACTAATGCCAACAGGGGGCGGAAAATCACTTTGTTTTCAAATCCCGGCTTTATTACAGGAAGGAATATGCATCGTGGTCTCGCCGTTAGTGGCCTTAATGGAAAATCAGGTAAATGCCCTTCAGCAAAAGGGAATAAAAGCCATGGCTTTAACCGGGGGAATGACTTACCAGGATCTTGATGCCGCCCTGGATAATTGTATCTACGGAAATTATAAATTTCTTTATCTATCGCCTGAAAGACTCCAACAAAACCTGGTGCAGGAGCGTATTAAATTGATGAACGTCAATCTAATTGCCGTAGACGAAGCACATTGTATTTCACAGTGGGGTCATGATTTTAGGCCGGCTTACCGAAATATTTGCCTATTAAAAGATTTAAAACCTGGGGTGGTATTTATAGCACTAACAGCCACTGCAACCCCTTTAGTTGTAAAAGACATTATAAAAGAGTTAGAGCTAGAAAATATAGATGTACTTAAAGACTCTTTTTATAGGGCAAATATTGCCTATAATGTATTAAAAGCCGAAGACAAATACTACCATCTTAGTAAGCTACTAAAAACTAAGAATGAACCGGCAATAATTTACGTTAGAAGCCGAAAAGCAAGTCTTGAAATTGCCGGTTTTTTAAATAGAAAGGGCTATAATGCTGATGCGTTTCATGGTGGTTTACAGCCAAATGAAAAGACCCGAAGACTTAATGAATGGCTGGAAAACAAACACCAAATCATGGTAGCCACCACTGCTTTTGGTATGGGAATAGATAAAGCCGATGTACGCCAGGTTATTCATCTAAATCTCCCAGAATCTTTAGAAAGCTATTTTCAGGAAGCCGGAAGAGCCGGAAGAGATGGGGAAAAAGCCGTTGCCACTATTTTAACCAATAAAGGTGATATTCCGGTTTTAAAGAGTCAATTTTTGGCAAATTTACCCCAACTGGAAGATGTAAAACTGGTCTATAAAAAACTAAACACTTATTTTAGGATAGCTTATGGCGAGGGTGAACAAACCGAGCACAACTTTAGCTTTTCCAAATTTTGTGCTCAATACGAATTACCGTTTTCAAAAACTTACGAAGTTCTTCAGCTCTTAGACCGCTGTAGCATTTTGAAGCTTTCGAAAGAATTTCATAAAAAAACCAGTATCCATTTTAGCGTTTCAGGAAAGCAGCTTCAGTTTTACTTAGATCAAAATCAAAAATATGAAGAATTTGTTCGTGCACTTCTTAGGACCTATGGTGGGGTTTTAGAGAATAAAACCAATATAGACCTGGCTTCAATTTGTAAAAAATCGAGTATAGATCAAAATACAGCACTTAAATACCTTGAAGAACTTAAAAAGGCCCAACTATTGGAATACGTATATGCCGAACATGATGCTACGGTTTTATTTTTGGTTCCGCGGGAAGATGATTCGGTTATTTTTCCACTCGCACCCTATATAAAACAATATAATAATTCTAAAAAAGAAAAAATAGATGCGGTATTAGATTATTTGGAAAACGACAATTTATGCCGAAGCAGACAACTTCTAGCCTATTTTGGAGAAGAAAAAGCAGAAGACTGTAAAATTTGTTCTGTATGCCAAAAAAACGTAACACCGCTAACACGAGAAGTTAAAAATGCTATTTATATAGCGATTACAAAAGTTTTAAAAATTAAGAATGCTTCATCCCGGGAACTAACTGAAGCAATAAATTACCCTGAAAATCAGGTTTTAGAGGTTTTACGCCTATTGATAGACAAAGAAATAATTATCAGAGAAACGGGGAGTATCTATAAAATAAAAAATTGATGAGTGAAATAAGAATAGTATTTATGGGAACACCAGACTTTGCTGTTGCAAGTTTAAGTAGCATATTAGAAGCTGGGTATAATGTGGTAGGTGTAATTACCGCTCCCGATAGGCCAGCGGGTCGTGGTAGAAAAGTACAGGAAAGTGCTGTAAAAAAATTTGCAAAAGATAAAGGATTAAACCTCTTGCAGCCTACCAATTTAAAGGACAAAAGTTTTCTTGAAGATTTAGAAGCTTTAAACCCAACCATACAGGTGGTAGTTGCATTTAGAATGCTACCTAAAGCGGTTTGGGATTTACCAAAACTTGGAACCTTCAACCTTCACGCTTCGCTACTTCCGCAATACAGAGGTGCAGCACCAATTAACTGGGCGATTATTAATAATGAGCCAAAAACAGGGGTTTCTACTTTTTTTCTGGATGAAAAAATTGATACAGGCGCAATGATTCTTCAGAAGGAAGTGAATATAGATACAGAAGAAACCGTAGGTGAATTACATGATAAACTAATGGATTTAGGGGCTCACCTGGTGGTGGAAACACTAACACTAATTGAAAAAGGAAATATAACCCCTACCCCACAGCCACTTAATTTAGTGCTAAAAGAAGCCCCCAAACTAACTAAAGAAAATACCAAAATTAACTGGAACGACTCTTTAGATCAAATTTACAATTTAATACGCGGACTTAATCCTTATCCGGCCGCGTGGTGTTATTTTTTTAATGGCAAAAAAGACGAAAAGGTTAAGATCTATCAATGTAAAAAAGAAAATTACGATCATAACTTAGAAAATGGTAGTATTCTCATTGAAGACAAAAAGTTGAAAGTAGCTGTGAAAGATGGCTATTTAATAATTGAAGAATTACAACTTCCCGGAAAAAGAAAAATGGATGTAAAATCACTTTTAAATGGTTATGTCTTCCTAAATGAGGCAAAATTCTTCTAAGCCCTTATGGTTATTGAAACGGAAGAAAATCAACTAAATGGAGACTTCTTTATCAACAAAATGCCCGACTTATTAACAAAATCCTGCATTTCCCTTGATATTACTTGCACGGCCGAGAATTCCATATAAATTTGTAAGGCAATTTAACAGAATGTTTAACCAACAGTTTATTTAAAATTCAAATTATGAACAAAACAGATTTAATTGACGCAATGGCCGAAAATGCTGGTATTTCTAAAGCAGCAGCTAAAAAAGCACTAGAATCTTTCTTAGAAAACGTAGAAGGTTCTCTTAAAAAAGGAGATCGCGTTTCTTTAGTAGGATTTGGATCCTGGTCAGTTTCTAAAAGAGCTGCAAGAGAAGGAAGAAACCCACAAACCGGAAAAACTATTAAAATTGCTGCTAAAAATGTAGTTAAATTTAAAGCCGGTGCAGATTTACAAAAAGCTGTAAACTAATAATTTAAATTAGTAAAGCACTAAAAGCTTCCCATTTGGGAGGCTTTTTTAATGAAAAATTTTAGCATTTTATTTGATTTTTTTTTCAAATAATGGTAGCTTAGAGTAAAACAATGCTAAAATGATTGCTTTAAAACCAACCAAAGGCCATCTATTGGTAGCAGAACCATCGATAATTGGAGATGTTGCATTCAACCGATCTGTGGTATTGCTCGCCGAGCATTCTAATGCAGGTTCGGTTGGTTTCATACTTAATAAAATTTTAGACTTCACCCTACAAGACCTTGTTCCCAATCTTTCCGGTAACTTCAAAATATACAACGGCGGACCTGTAGAACAAGACAACCTATACTTTATTCATAAAATCCCGGACCTTATTCCGCAAAGTATAGAAATAGCCAACGGGATTTATTGGGGTGGCAACTTTGAGGTCGTTACCGAACTTATTCAGCAAGGGCTTATAAGCGAGAAAGAAATACGTTTCTTTTTAGGCTATTCTGGCTGGGATGCCAATCAATTAAGTGAAGAGCTCGATTCACATGCCTGGATAATTACTACAAATGATGACACCAAAGACATTATTGAACGTCCTTATGGTTCTTTTTGGAAAGACAAGATGATGCAATTAGGAGGCGAATACCTTTTATGGTCTAATGCTCCAGAAAACCCAAGTTATAATTAACCCAATCTTGCCTTTACATTTAACTTTGAAAGTAAATCCTTAGCCGATTTGTTCTCAAATTTTTTCTTACGATATTTTGTAACAGGTTGAATACCGCAAATAACATTTGTTATAAATAATTCATCTGCTTTCTGAAGTTCAAATGGAGAGATAGAAGCTTCTTCTATACTTAAATCTGGTAGAGTTTTTATTATCTCTAAAAGTTTTTTTCTGGTAATTCCGTTTAAAGCACCATCTGAAAGCGGTGGAGTTTTAATCTTATCACCTTTTCTAAGAAAAAGGTTTCCATTAAGAGCTTCTACAACATTTTTCTTTTCATTGATTAAAAAGCAGTTTTCATATCCATTTTCTGAAGCAAAAATACTGCCCAATACATTAATAGCACGATTATTAGATTTTATTGTAGAAAATAGACCACTGGTAATGTAATGGTCTTTAAAGAGCTCTACTTCATAATTCTCTTCATTCAATAAATAAAAAGCATTTTGGAGTTCTTCGGCAGTTATAATAAAACCAATTTCACGTGTGGTAGGCTTATAATATCCGCCTTCTTTACGAAATGTAGAAAACTTTACACGAGCGGCGTGAGTATCTAGTCCGTTTTCTTTTACTAAACTCAATATTTCCTTTTCTAAAAATTCGGGAGAAAAACTCGCGGGAATTTCCATTCGCATAATACGCATAGAAGCCATTAACCTAAAGTAATGATCTTCCCAAAACATTACTTTTCCATTAATTACCCGAATAGTTTCAAAAACAGCATCTCCATAGGCAAATCCTCGATTCGCTATAGAAAGTGATGCTTGATTCTCTGCTACTAATTTTCCGTTTATATTTATCATAAAAAAACCCCGTTTTAGAACGGGGCAAATGTAATGTTTATCTTAGAAATATTAAACTGATCCTAAAACGTGTTTTAGATCTGAAATCATATTTTCCCAAAGCATCTTTCCCTCTTCAACTTCATCTTCATCATCGGCAAAATCAGTAATCATTATAGAAACATCTTTAGTGATTTCATCTACCTGTATTCTTATTTCAAAAAAATATGGAGTATCTTCATCGTCCAACCACTTAAATTTTATGCGTTCATCGCTCTTTTTACTTACCAATTTGGCTTTTTCTTCACTTCCTTCCCAAATAAAAGTAAATAATTCACCTCGTGAATTTACATTATCTGCATACCATTCGCTTAATCCTGAAGGAGTTGATATATATTGGTATAACAATGAAGGAGAAGCTTGAATGGGAAATTCCATTTCGTACTTGATCTTATCTTCCATTTTTAGATATAATTAGTTTTGGGCAATATAGATATTAATTAGAAGGATAAAAAGAAAACAAAATAAATATTTTAGAAAATAAAGTTTGCGTCAATACAAAATGTTTATATATTTGCACCCGCAATCACAGTTGGTGAAAATGCTCGTTAAGTCAGGCCAATAGCCGGCTAACAAGAAAATGGCGAGGTAGCTCAGTTGGTTAGAGCGTCGGATTCATAACCCGGAGGTCACGAGTTCAAATCTCGTTCTCGCTACAAAGAAATAAAAGCTCCACAAAGATTTGGAGCTTTTATTTTTTATACTAGTCCCGCATAATCAAAATGTGGATCAAGAAGGATCAAGACCATTTTCTGGGTTTTTGAGTTTTTAAGCAAATAATTTTTCGAGTCGAAATAAGAAGAACTCGGTATTTCTTACTCCTCTTAATTGTGCTCTAAAGGCTTTTATTTTTGCATTGAAAGTATTCTACTGATTCGCTAGCTAATGGTGTTTAAGCTATTTCTAAAAGCCAATAAACCCTGTTCCCTACATATATCACTATTTTAACAAACAAGTTTTATTCAAGAACCTATATCGAGATTGATTTTTGTAACTAATTAAAAGTACATTATAAATAATTCGTTAAACAAGATCTTTGATGCATATATACAACCGCAATAAGTTTTATATGCAGAAAAACTTTCTAAATATTTTACTCCACTTCAAAATAGAATTCCAATATATCTTTCTGTTTGATGACCAATAAAATTAAGCGGAGGGGGCAATAGTTTAGGTAATAAAACCTTGACCAGGCCTGTATAGTGATTAGATACTTTTAGTTTAAAATCAAACTAATATTTCAATTCACAACCAATTTTTGAGGTGTAATCTTGAATTACAGTTGGTTATACTTAAAAAAAAAAGACAGACTCAAAAAAGTCTGCCCTGTTATTTCAATCTTAAATACTTTCAATAGACAATGTTTAAGAAGATCAATTGCTTAAAAAAAGAAACATTTCCTCATACATCATTTTTTCAAATCTACTTCTCCACAATTCTATCAAAATACTTAAATAATTCGCCCTTAGTAATGTTGCTCCCCTGTTTTATAAGCGCAAATATATCTTTGTTCCTATCATCACTTAAAGCTTTAGAAGAGGTGTATATATTCACAGATTCATCCAGCAAGTTAGTTTGCAACCAACTATAACCTTCTCTTGTAGTAAGATCTACCCCCTCGTGCTCAATCTTTATAGCAATAAGATGAATACTCACCTCTGTTATATGAAATAGATAGATTTGATTGGCTGAAAAATGCTCCAGGTACTCTACTTTATTCAAAACACCTTCCCAAATAAGATCACTAAAAACATCAAGTTCCTGCTCTGCAACTTTTGGCTGGTCTTTTTTTATATTCTCCCATTCATCCGCAGTAATAGATTGCGAAGCAAGGAAATTTATAAATTCCTGCTTCATTTCTTCAAACTGCTCTTTGGTTAATCTGGAATATTTCATCTTCAAAAAAATTATTATAAATCTACAAAATCGTCATCTTAAATTTGTTTTAGCGGCTAACTGGGTTGCACCTCTATGCTTTTTAAGAGTCAAAACCAGATTAGCTTGACGAAAATAATACCCCGAAACCTCAATTACAATAGGGGGCTCATTAAAATAAGAAAAGCCCACTACTTGAGCGGGCTTTCAACTTTATTATAAAATAAATTAAGCTTCAGATACTACATCAAAATTGTAAGTAGTAACTACCTCACGATGAAAACGTAAAGTTGCTTCATACTGTCCCAATCTCTTGATGTTTCCACCTGCGATGCTAATAAATTTCTTGTCGATTTCAATTCCTTCCTTAACAAAAGCCTCAGCAAGATCGCCATTAGTAATAGATCCAAATAATTTGTCTCCGGCACCAGCTTTAGCAGTTAACTTAATCTCTACATTATTAAGTTTTTCTGCCTGCTTTTTAGCTTCATCGATATGCTTTTGCTCTTTATAAGCTCTTTGCTTCAGGGTTTCTGCTAAAACTTTTTTAGCAGAAGGAGTAGCAAGATGTGCATACCCATGAGGAATAAGATAATTTCTGCCGTAACCATTTTTAACGTTTACAACATCATCTTTAAACCCTAAATTATCTACGTCTTTTCTAAGTATCAATTCCATAATTGCTTCTTTTTATTTTAATAAATCACCAACATATGGCATTAACGCAAGATGACGCGCTCTTTTAACAGCAACAGCCACTTTTCTTTGGTACTTTAAAGAGGTACCTGTTAAACGACGAGGTAGAAGTTTCCCTTGTTCGTTAACAAAGCCCATTAACCAATCTGGATCTTTATAATCTATATACTTAATTCCAGATCTTTTAAAACGACAATACTTTTTCGTTTTGCTTGTCTCTATATTAAGAGGAGTAAGATATCTAATCTCTCCATCTTTTTTTCCTTTTGCTTGTTGTTCAATAGATGTAGCCATACTTACGCTTTTTCTTGTTGTCTTCTATTTCTTCTTTTTTCAGCCCAGGCGATAGCGTGCTTATCTAACTTTACAGTTAGGTAACGCATCATACGCTCATCTCTTCTAAAAGCAAGTTCCAATGGCTCTATAGCCTCTCCTGGAGCTTTAAATTCAAACAGATGGTAAAATCCGCTTTTTTTGTGCTGAATTGGATAGGCTAATTTTCTAAGCCCCCAATCTTCTTTAGATACCATCTCGGCCCCTTTAGAAACAAGAAATTCTTCGTATTTCTGAACTGTCTCCTTTATCTGCTCATCAGATAAAACGGGATTCAAGATGAAAACAGTTTCATAAGTGTTCATAAAAATTTACTTTAAATTAAATTGGCTGCAAAAGTAACTTATTTATTTCTTTTCTCAAAGCATACTTCTAAAGTAAATTTCCTTCTTAAAAAGAATAAGGAATCAAATGATATTTTTAGAGCTCTAACCTGGATCCAGGCTTACTTAATTTAACCTTATTAAATGAAGGCCATCTTCTGTTATTCTAATTTATATGAAATTTATTGCTATTATTGCTTTTTATATGGATAAAATATGAGTTAAAAATTAGAGATATAGGTTAGAAAAATTCTTAAATTAATCTTAACTTATACTAAGTTTATCTTGTAATTACGATATTTTATGTTTAATATTGTTTCTACTTAACCTGAATTACCGTGGAAGAAATTTTACTCAAATGCCTTGTTGTTGACGATTCCAGCTTACAGCGCCTAGCTATTGTAAAGTTGATTAAAGATCATGCTAACTTAGAACTTGTAGCGGAGTATAACAATGCTATTGAAACTAAAAACGGCCTTCTTGATAACGAAATTGATCTAATATTTCTCGATATCGAAATGCCTGTGTTAACAGGTTTTGAACTTTTAGATGACCTTCCCAATAAACCGCAAATTATTTTTGTAACTGGAAAAACACAATATGCTTTTAAAGCATTTGATTATGATGCAGTAGATTACATTCATAAACCGGTAACGAAAGAACGTTTTAACAATGCGGTTAATAAAGCCATAAACCTTTATAAGCTAAAGCATCAAATTGCTTCTGCCCCTGAAGATGATGATTATATTTTTGTAAAAAGCAACCTCAAAAATCGTAAGGTCTTTTTAAATAAATTAAAGTATATCCAGGCTCTTGGAGATTATGTGAAATTTGTAACTGAAAAAGAAAATTTTGTAGTGCTCGCTACTATGAAATCATTTGAGGAACAACTACCTACTAACAAGTTTCTTAGAACACACAAATCTTATATAGTTAATTTAGATAAAATTGAACGCTATAACTCTAAAAATATAGAGATAGACAAACAAAAATTACCGCTTAGTCGTCATAAAAAAACAAATCTGGTAGAAGCCTTAAGTGCTATTCAGTAAATTTACCGCTAGCAAGCCCAAAAGACATTAAATAGATTTTTTTTAATTCTGATTCAAATCCTGGACCCCCTAAGGTAACGGCATAAGCCTCTATAAACGAATAAATTAACACAGTACAATTTCAGAAAATATTAAAAGAAAAAACTAAGCAAGTCCTTATTGCTTTAACTTTTTAATAAACCAGATTTTCTAAAAATGGTTCTTAGTTTCCTAATTATAGAAAGTCTATCTAACTCAACCTATATAGGATCTACGTTAATCACAACTTTTACACTTCTAAAAGCACCAATAGCCCTAAAGCTTTCCATAATTCGTTGCACGACTTTTTTTGTTTTCCCTAAGGATTGCTGCTGTGGGATTTTAAGTAAAATATTCTTATAGTATTCATTTCTAATACGTGCAACAGGAGGAAATTCAGGTCCCAATACATTTTCTTTAAAAACATTTTTCATTCCTGTGGCCAGCCATTCAGCAGCATCGTTTGTTTTAGAATAGTCCCTGCACTTAAGTGTAATTCTAATTAAGCGATGAAACGGTGGATACTTATAATTATAGCGTTCCTCCAGCTGATCTTTATACATCCCGGAATAGTCCCCAGTTGAAACTTGTTGAATAATTTGGTGATGAGGGTTGTAACTCTGAATTAAAACCTTCCCACGCTTCTTTGTTCTTCCTGCTCTTCCGGCAACTTGCAACATTAATTGAAAACTACGCTCATGAGCCCTAAAATCGGGGAAATTCAACAAATTGTCGGCATTCATAACCCCTACGAGATTTACCTTTCTAAAATCAAGTCCTTTAGAAAGCATTTGAGTACCAATTAAAATATCTATTTCCTGCTGCTCAAAAGCATTAATTAATTTTTCATAAGCATACTTCCCCCGGGTAGTATCCTGATCCATTCTTGCCGTTTTATAATCGGGAAAAATAGCTTTTAGTTCAGTTTCAATTTGCTCGGTCCCAAAGCCTTTAGTTGTAATTTCGGGGCTATCGCATGCCATACATTTTTTTTGCATAGCAATATGGTAACCACAGTAATGACATCGCAATTGATTATTATGGCTATGATAGGTTAAACTTACATCACAGTTGGGACATTGCGGAGAATGCCCGCAGGTATTGCATTCAAGAACCGGGGAAAACCCTCTTCGGTTTTGAAACAAAATAACCTGTTCTCCACCATCCAGGGTATCTTTAATTTCAGTAAGCATTCTATCGGAAAAATGCCCTTTCATCTCCTTCTTCTTATATTTAGTTTTTATATCTACAATTTCAATTTCAGGATCTAAAACATTCGCATACCTTCGGTTTAATTCTACAAAAGCATATTTATGATGTTGCGCGTTGAAATAAGATTCTAAGGAGGGGGTGGCAGACCCCAGTATAATTTTTGCATTAAATAATTTTGCCAAAACCACCGCAGCATCCCGGGCGTGATAACGCGGTGCCGGATCAAATTGTTTAAAAGAGGTTTCGTGCTCTTCATCTACCACAACCAAACCTAAATTAGCAAAGGGTAAAAATATTGATGATCTCGCTCCTATTACTATACGGGCTTTTTCCGAATCCTGCAAAATATGCTGATATACCTCTACCCTTTCGTTAACTGAATACTTGCTATGATAAACCAAAACTTTATCCCCAAAATAAGCCCTTAATCTATCTATAAGTTGCGTTGTTAATGCAATTTCAGGTAAAACATAAAGCGCTTGCTGCCCCCTGGCAATTACCTTTTCAATGAGCTTAATATAAATTTCAGTTTTTCCGGAAGAGGTTACCCCATGAAACAAACATACATCCTGCTCTACCAAACCAGCTTCAATTTCCGAAAATGCTTTCTGTTGCATTTCACTCAGCTTGATATTAGTTAAAGAGCTTTCTTCTTCAAAAGATACCCTATCGGTTTTTTTATAAAATTCCTCAAGGATTTCTTTTTTAATCAAACTTTTAATAATCGCTGCAGAAACACCAGATTTATCACTAAGCTCTTTCGCTTTTAAAGGCTTCTTATGTTGTGCTTTAAGGCTAAAGTAACTTAATAAAGCTTCTTTTTGTTTTGGGGCATTCTCAAGTTCATCAAGAAGCCTATGCATATTAGCTTCATTGTCATACACCGAATTTAATCTAACATAGCGTATTTTCTTTGGTTTATATTGTTCATAAATCTCCTGGTTAAGCAACACCAAGCCTTTCTGTACAAGCTCATTAAGAATAGGCAATACATTTTTCTTATCCAGAATCTTTGCTACTTCCTGAATTTTTATCGAGGATTGACGTTGCAGAGCTTCAATTACCAGGTATTCTTCGTCGTTTAATTCCGTTTCTTCAATATTTGCTTCTTTGGTGAGCTGCACAATACTTTCACTTTCCAATAAAAAAGCCCCGGGTAATGCTGCTTTTAACACCTCACCCTCGGCACACATATAATAAGACGCAATCCAGTTCCAAAACTTTAATTGATGATTGGTGATTAAAGGTGCCTTATCTAAGATTTGATTTATAGGTTTAGCTTCATAAACCTGTGGTGGATTTTGATGAATTGCAGCCGTAATCGCTGTATAAATTTTAGATTTACCAAATGGCACGGCTACGCGCATTCCTTCTTGTAGAAAATTAGCTTCAGCTTCAGAAATTGCGTAGGTAAAACGCTTTTGTAAAGGCAATGGTAAAATAACATCTATAAAATACGGCATACATAATAAATAAATAACCTGAAGGAAAACCTACGAGGTATTAAGTGTTTTAATTAACAAGGGGGCAAGCCCCGACATTTTTGAATCATGATAGTAGCATAAACTACCTTACAAAAACCACAAGACATAAGCCAACTAACCACCGTATGAACCTAAGGGCCATAAATCTTATCGATGATTAGTTTATTCAAAAATAAAAACCATCCTCAAAAAAAGAATGGTTTTTAAACTATTTAATTTCTTAAAAACTTACTCTGCCCGTTCCCAAACTTTAGTCTTATAAAAAAAAGCAATATATCCTCTCACGTTAAGTTTGTTAGGCTCTGCTTCATCAACCCATAGCTTTCCTTTATATTCCTTTCCAGATTTTGGATCTATTAAAGTGCCATCTACATACTCATCTCCTTCCTTTTTAAAGTCACGAATAACATTTAAGCCTTCGATAGGCTTATTTTTTAGTTCCCCTGGGCATTCAGTGCATTTACGATCGCGATCTTCTTCTTTTGTTATTCTTATAACTTTACCATGAACAGCATTATCTTTTTTATAAATTTCTACTATAGAATTTACACGACCTTCATCATTCACTACTTTCCATTTCCCAAACACTTCCTGTGCCTTAGAGTTTGAAGATATTAGCATAACTCCAATAAAAAATAGATTAAGCAGGTTAAATTTTATTCTCATTTTATCAGTTTTTATCCATTACCCAGCATTCCTTTTTTTAGGTCTTTATCGGCTGGTTTATTTGAAAGCCATATACCGAATAAAGCTTTTTTAAACGCCAATCCCTGAATGGTACCACTTTCATTTCCATTTTTATAGATTACCATACCTCTTTCAGGCAGGTAAACCAAATCAAAAATATCGCCTTTATTGATTTCTTCCTCAAAAAAGCTTATAAATTTCTTGATTTCATCGGAAAGCGGAGCCGTATTTCCTCCGGTAGCATTTTCAAAACCTTCGTTTACAGCGTCAATCATTCTTTCACTGGTAATCATTTTAGAGACTATATGCAATTTAAGTGCCATGGCCTCATTTTTATTCATTATTTCTGATGCATTTCCCGATTTGGCTTTAAGGTAAAGTCCACCGGCATACATATCCATCCAAAATTTCTCTCTTACTCCAGCCCCATTAAGAACGAGCTTTTCTGAGCCAAAATTTAAAGAATTGGGCAATGTTGCACCCCCTATTTCAGTTTGTGCTGAAATAGAATGTAAGCTGAAAACAGCAATAAATAAGAAGATTATTTTTTTCATGTTCTTTAGGTTTTAAGTGGTTAAGTTATTTAATTTTTTTCTTCATTTTTATCAATGATGCATTTAATTCGAAACCTAACAGCAATATATTTGAATTTAACCAGATATATACCATTAAAATTAATAATGCTCCAATTGAGCCATATAGCTCGTTATAGGTAGAAAAGTTTTCAATATATAATCCAAAAAGATATGTAAAAATTAAAATCAAAAAAGTAGTAAAAAAAGCACCTATAGAAAAGAATCGAGCCTGCCGGGCCTCTTTGGTGCCAAAATAATAGAGGGTAGCCACTGCTGTGTAAATAAGCAACACAAAAACCAGGTATTTTACAAAAGCGGCACTAAAATCGCTAAAACCTACTCCTAAATTATTAAAATCGTTTATTGCATAAGTTAAATAAACAGCCAGGATAACGGTAAGCAATAAAAGTAAAGCCATTATAAGCGAAACCCCAACTGCTACAAGGTATTGTCTTACAATAGAGCGGTTGGTATTGGTATGATAAGAAAACTCAAAACCGGTAAAAATGGCATTTACCCCATTAGTCATTAAAAAAATAGAAATGATAAATGCTAACGAAAGTAAGCCACCACGAGGGGTATTGGCAATATCCAGAAATATATCATTAAAAAAATCTGATGTATTGGGTGGCAGCAATGAGTCCATAAAAATTAGGAACTGCAGCTGAAAATCGTCTATAAAATTAATGTAGGGAATTAGGTTAAGCATAAATAGCAAAAACGGAAATAGCGCCATAAAAAAACTAAAAGCAATGGCACTTGCCCTGGTAGAAAAAGTTCCTTTTATAATTCCGCCAGAATAAATTTCCCAAAGATCATAAAAAGACAAGCCATCAAATCCGGGCAGAATCATGCCCTTGGTGGTATTTTCCCACCAATTTGAAAATTGTTCTATTTTTGATAGAAGGGCTTTTTTGGGCGCCATACATTATATTGCTTTTAAACTGAGGTCTAAATTATATACCGAGTGGGTTAAAGCGCCACTGGAGATATAATCTACCCCACATTCGGCATATTTTCTAGCCGTATCAAGCGTAATACCTCCACTAGATTCGGTTAAGCATTTTCCATTAATAAGTTTTACCGCCTGCCGGGTATCTTCGTAACTAAAATTGTCAATCAAAATACGGTATACACCTTCACTTCTTAGAATCTCTTCAATCTCCTTTAAATTTCTTGCTTCTACAATAATTTTAAGGTCCAGTTTATTTTCTTTAAGATAATCATTTGTCTTCTTGATAGCTTTTGTAATTCCGCCGGCAAAATCTATATGATTATCTTTTAGCATTACCATATCATACAACGCAAATCTATGGTTCTCTCCGCCTCCAATTTTTACGGCCCATTTTTCTAAAGCTCTAATCCCGGGCGTGGTTTTCCTGGTATCTAAAATCTTAGTTTTTGTACCCTCTAATTTACGAACAAATGTGTTGGTTTTGGTTGCTATGGCACTCATTCTTTGCATAGCATTCAAAACCAGCCTTTCTGCTTTTAATATAGATTGTGAATTTCCCCCAACATAAAAAGCAATATTTCCAGGCTCTATAACATCGCCGTCTTCCATTAAAGCTTCAACTTCTAATTGAGGGTCTACTTCTTTAAAAACCTGTAAAGCAAAATCAATACCGGCTATAATCCCTTTATCTTTAACTAATAATTTAGCCTTTCCCCTGGCGTCAGGCGGGATACAGGCCAAAGAACTATAATCGCCATCGCCAACATCCTCTCTAATGGCATTTTTTATAATTAAATCTATTTCTTTTTCAAATTGTTCTTTTGAGATCATTTGCAATACTTATTTTTGTAAATGTAGCAAAGTCTGCGTAAAATCTAGTGAATGACCATAAAATTACTCTGTATAGGAAAGACCGATAAGCGAGAATTAAATCAACTTATCGAGATTTACAAAAAACGACTTCGGTTTTATAATAAATTTGAGATTGAAATTATTCCAGATCTTAAAAAGACAAAAAATCTAGATGAAAATCAGCAAAAAGAAAAAGAAGGTGAATTAATACTGGCTAAAACTCAGAATTCAGATTTCCTGGTGCTTCTAGATGAAAACGGAAAAGAGTTTTCTTCTGAAAAGTTTTCGGAATATATTCAGAAACGATTAAACAGCGGATTAAAACAGCTTATTTTTGTAATTGGCGGCCCTTATGGGTTTTCTGATGCTGTTTACCAAAGAGCCAATAGTAAAGTTGCGCTTTCACAAATGACTTTTTCTCATCAAATGGTAAGACTCTTTTTTACCGAACAACTCTATAGGGCTTTCACCATTTTAAAAAACGAACCCTATCACCATAAATAAAACCTGGCTTATGAAACTTGTATTTGCAACGCACAATAAAAATAAATTAATTGAAGTAAAGGCACTTTTACCACATTATATTGAGCTATTATCTCTAGATGATATTGGATGTACTGAAGAAATTCCGGAAACCGCAGATACCATAGAAGGTAATGCTATTTTAAAAGCAGAACATGTTAGGCACCGCTATGGATATGATTGTTTTGCCGATGACACCGGTTTAGAAGTAGACGCCTTAGATGGAGAACCGGGTGTTTTCTCGGCCCGCTATGCCGGAGAAGGAAAAAATGACCAGGCAAACGTCACTAAATTGCTCAATAAATTAGAAGGCAAAAAAAATAGAAAAGCACAGTTTAAAACTGCGATAGCCCTAAACTTAAATGATAACCAAAATCTTTTTACAGGAATTTGTAAGGGAGAAATCTTATTAGAAAAACGTGGAGACCAGGGCTTTGGTTATGATCCTGTATTTATACCCAACGGTTTTTCAAAAACATTTGCCGAAATGAGCTTAAGTGAAAAGTCTGAAATTAGCCATCGCGGGATCGCCTTTAAAGAGCTAATTACCTATCTCTCAAAATAAAAGAAGTAGATAGGCATATATTGCCAGCTAAGCCTTACCTTTGCCGCTTATTTAATTTTTTATATGAACAAATTTGAACAATTAGGTTTAAACCCTTCTATTCTTAAAGCAGTCGAAGATATGGGTTTTACAAGCCCAAGTGAAATACAGGAGAAAGCGATTCCTGTTTTATTAAATGAAGATACCGATATGGTGGCATTGGCCCAAACCGGTACAGGAAAGACAGCTGCTTTTGGATTCCCGCTTATCCAGAAAATAAATGTAAGTAAAAAACATACACAGGCATTAATTCTTTCGCCAACTCGTGAACTTTGCCTGCAAATTACCAACGAATTAAAAAATTACTCGAAGTTTGAAAAAGGACTTAATCCGGTAGCTATTTATGGTGGAGCCAGTATTACAGAGCAGTCCAGACAAATTGAGCGTGGAGCACAAATTATTGTAGCTACCCCCGGGCGTATGCAGGATATGATAAATCGTAACCTTGTAGACATTTCTAAAATTGAATTTTGCGTTTTAGATGAGGCAGATGAAATGCTTAATATGGGCTTCTTTGAAGATATTAAAGCAATTCTTTCCCATACCCCAAAAGAAAAACACACCTGGTTGTTTTCTGCTACCATGCCTAAAGAGGTGGCAACTATTGCCAAAAAATTTATGCGTACTCCTATTGAAATTACAGTAGGTTCTAAAAATCAAGGAACCTCTAATGTTTCTCATGAGTACTATCTTGTTAATTCAAGACAACGTTACGAAGCTCTAAAAAGGCTGGCAGATGCAAATCCAGATATTTTTTCAGTGATTTTTTGCCGCACAAAAAGAGATACTCAAAAAGTGGCTGAAAAGCTTATTGAAGATGGTTATAGTGCTGCTGCATTGCACGGAGACCTTAGCCAAAATCAAAGAGATTTGGTTATGAAGAGCTTTCGAACAAAGCAAATTCAAATGTTGGTAGCTACCGATGTTGCTGCCCGCGGAATTGATGTAGACGATATTACACACGTAATCAATTACCAACTACCAGACGAGATCGAAACCTACAACCACCGTAGTGGACGTACCGGTAGAGCCGGTAAAAGCGGAGTTTCTATGGTAATTGTTACCAAAAGCGAAATGCGCAAAATAAAAAGTATTGAGCGCATAATTCAGCAAAAATTTGAGCAAAAAGATATCCCTGATGGGATGGAAATTTGCAGGGTGCAATTATTTCATTTGGCAAACGATATTAAAGAAACAAAAATTAACCACGAAATTGATACCTATTTACCGGGCATCAATGAAGTACTGCAAGATTTTACCAAAGAAGAACTTATTAAAAAGTTCTTTTCAGTAGAATTCACCCGATTCTTTAATTACTACAAAAACTCCCAGGGCTTAAGTTCTCCTTCTGCTCCAGCAGATGGAGGTGGTTCTGGAGATTCTACCCGATACTTTATAAATGTAGGTGCCAAAGATGGTTTTGACTGGATGAGTCTAAAAGACTTCCTTAAAGCAACACTAGATTTAGGCCGTGACGATGTGTATAAAGTTGATGTAAAAGATAGTTTTTCTTTCTTTAACACAGATGCAAAAAATACCGAAGCAGTTTTAAGCATTTTTAAAGACTTTAAACATCAGGGTAGGTTTATTAATGTTGAAGAAACCACAGATACCGGTGGACGTGGAAAACGCGGCGGCGGTGGCGGAGGCCGAAAAGGCGGAAAATTCAATAAAGGAGGCAAAAAACCTGATTTTAAATCTGGTGGCCGCAGGCGCTCAAACGATTTTAAAGGAGGTTCTGCAAAAGGAAAAAAATCAGGGAACCGAAGCAAAAACATAGAGAGCTCTATAAAAAGAAGACGCAACAAAAATTAAATTTACAGAAGGCGCCTAATTTCTAATTTATGGCATTATTTTTTATAAGTATTTTATAAATTAGGCGCTTATTGTTATGAAAAAAATTCTGTTTACCCTTTTACTGTTTAGCTTAGCTTTTCAAGCATTCTCCCAGGATGTTGTTTCCGGAACGGTTATGAATGCTGCCAATGATAAACCTATTGAAAAAGTTCATATCGTGAACCTCAACCAGGTTAAAGGTGCCGTTAGTGAAGAAGATGGAAGTTTTGAATTACAGGCCACCGTAAACGATACCCTATATTTCTCATATCTTGGATTTAGGTCCATAAAGGTTAGGGTTACTAACGACTGGCTTAAGTATGGCAGTGTAAAAGTAAAAATGACAGAATTGGGCATTGCCTTAGAAGAAGTTGTTTTAAAACCGGTTACCCTTACCGGATATTTAGAGATTGATGCCAGGAATATACCAATTTACGAAAATAATCGCTACAGCATATCTGGCTTAAACGCAGGATATGAAGCCGGTGACAATTCTGCCAGTGCAATTTCCCGGAACCTGGGAGCCATTTTCAACCCTGCCGATTTAATGCATAATATTTTTGGAAAAAAACCAAAGCAAATGCGTAAATTAAGGCAAATGAAAGAAGATGATGAAATTAGAAACTTGCTTAGAAATAAATTTGACAGGGAAACATTAATTGCCTTGCTCCCCTTAAACGAGGTAGAACTTAATGAAATTCTGCAAAGATGTAGTTACTCTAAAGATTTTCTAAAAACTGCCAACGATCTACAAATTCTAGATGCTCTAAATGGATGTTACGAAGAATATAAAGTTTTGAAGCGAAATTAAGATTTTACTTTTTTCTCCATCTGGGTTTTTAAATTAATAAGTCCTTTTTCAATATCATCTCCCATCAATTTATTAGGGCTGTAAAAAAGACTTATTACCGAGAGAGGAAAAGGCAAACTCCCTCTAATTCCCCAAACCACTTTAGATTTACCGGGTTCCAGCTCTTTTATAGCAAAATAAGTAAGCATACTTACCTTTACAGGTTTCACGAAAAGTACCCTTGTTTCAAAAACCCTGGGATGCTTCACCTTTATAATTTTTTGAATGCCCTCTCCTATTCCCTTATTATCTCCTTTCCAGTAAATAGCAGAACCAACTTTACCATCCTCTCCTTTTTGCTTTAAAACAGTCTTAGGATATTTAAAAAACCAGGGGACCCAAAATGGGTGATTTTTTAGTCTTCTTATAAAACTAAATACTACATCCCTGGGTGCATTAATCACCATAGTTCGGCTTATATCATATTTCTTTTTTGCCCAGGCGTGCAGAAAAGCAATAAATGTAATAAATGCAATAAGCAGATAGAAAAAGAGGGTCATTTGTTAAAATTATTCAACTAAATTAAACATTTTCTGAAATGTAACGTGATATTATTGTATCAGAATTTTTAATACATTTCTTCAACCACTCATATTTAAGGTTTTCTTTTTCCTCAATAGATAATTCCCAATTGATAGTACTATTTTTTAATACCGAAGTAATATGCTGTAAAATAATAGCGGCCGAAACCGAAATATTCAAACTTTCTGTAAACCCTACCATAGGAATTCTAATATTACAATCGGCCTCACTTAGAATTTCTTCACTTAATCCATCTTTTTCAGTTCCAAAGAAAATAGCAGAAGGTTTATCTATATTAAAATCATGCAGTGCCGTACTTTCTCCGTGCGGTGTGGTCGCTACAATCTGATATCCTCTATTCCGTAATTCCTGAATACATTCTTTTGAAGTTGAATATCGATTAACATCTACCCATTTTTGAGCACCCATTGCTATTTCCCTATCTATTCTCTTAGGTTTTCGTTCCTCTATTACGTGGATATTTTGAATGCCAAAAACCTCGCAGCTTCTTATAACAGCACTGGTATTATGAAGCTGATAAACGTCTTGGGTTGCCACGGTAAAATGATTGGTTCTTTCTTGAATTACCTTATCGAATAAAGCAATACGCCTTGGTGTAAGAAAGGTTTCGAGATGAGATAGAAGCTTATTTTTTTGCATAGGCTAAAATAAAAAACCCAACAATAACCTGAACATTTTAAAAAAGAAATATTTGTAGGAAATATTTCTTTTGCTACCACCAAAGGGCATAAAACCTCTAAGGCTTAATTCGATTTTAAAACTTGTTTTCAACAAATGCCTAGTGGGCTAGCTTCGAGGTAATTTGTTTTCTAAAGATAAAGTATTCGCATAAAAAAACCCGGTCTTATCGAGACCGGGTTTATACTTATATTTAATTGATAATCACTAAGAGTTAGAACCTACATCTCCCTGCGCAACCAGGGTCTCTAAATCTTCAGCACTTAAATGCACATTTATATAACCATCGTAATTCAGGAGTCCGTTATAGTCTATAGCTTCCCCATCTTCACCATTAAATTTAGTTACATTAGTCATACTCATTCCGGTAGTACCATTAACTGAATTTAAGGTAATTGCAATAGCTCCGGGAGCTTCAGAAACAGAACCTACGTGAATATGTGCAGGATGCATTCCACCATCAGGTGTTCCATCTAACATAATACTAACCAAAGTTTCTCCATTTTTTCTTTCTTCAAAAACTACTGAACCACTTATACCATCTACATCTTTTTCATCTAACTGATAGGTTTTGCTTTCGCCGGTTAGTTCATTAGCACCTATATCTCCCTGTGCTACAAGCGTGGTTAATACTTCGGCACTTAAATGTACATTTACATAACCGTCAAAATCCAAAACATCGCTATACATAAACGAAGTTCCATCGTTTAGCTCAGCTATATGAGTCATACTCATTCCCGTAGTTCCATTTACGGGGTTAAAAGTAAAGGCAATATCACCAGGCCCCTCGGCAGCGGTTCCCATATGAATATGCGCCGGGTGCATACCTCCATTAGGAGTTCCATCTAGCATAATAGTAGCCAAAGCTTCTCCACTCATTCTTTCTTCAAAAACTACTGAACCACTTATACCGTCTACAGCTTTTTCATCTAACTGGTAGGTTTTGCTCTCGCCGGTTAGTTCATTAGCACCTATATCACCTTGCGCTACAAGTATGGGCAATTCTTCGGCACTTAAATGTACATTTACATAACCGTCATAACCAAGAATATCACTATACATAAATGCAGTACCATCATTTAGTTCAGCTATATGAGTCATACTCATTCCAGAGGCTCCATTTACTGGGTTAAAAGTAAAGGCAATGTCGCCAGGACCTTGAGCTGCTGCGCCTATATGAATATGCGCCGGGTGCATCCCACCATTAGGAGTTCCATCTAGCATAATAGTAGCTAAAGTTTCTCCACTCATTCTTTCTTCAAAAATTACCGAACCACTTATACCGTCTACAGCTTTTTCATCTAACTGATAGGTTTTGCTTTCGCCGGTTAATTCATTGGCTCCAATATCACCTTGTGCTACAAGGGTAGGCAATTCTTCGGCACTTAAATGTACATTTACATAGCCGTCATAACTAAGAATATCACTATACATAAATGCAGTACCGTCGTTTAGCTCAGCTATATGAGTCATACTCATTCCGGTGGCTCCATTTACAGGGTTAAAAGTAAAGGCAATAGCTCCAGGGCCTTCGGCTGCAGCGCCCATATGAATATGTGCCGGGTGCATCCCATCGTCTGGAGTTCCATCTAGCATAATAGTAGCCAAAGCTTCTCCACTCATTCTTTCTTCAAAAACTACTGAACCACTTATACCGTCTACGGCTTTTTCATCTAACTGATAGGTTTTACTTTCGCCGGTTAGTTCATTGGCTCCAATATCACCTTGTGCTACAAGGGTAGGCAATTCTTCGGCACTTAAGTGTACATTTACATAGCCATCATAATTAAGAACATCGTTATACATAAAGGCAGTTCCATCATTTAACTCGGCTATATTTGTTTTACTCATTCCGTTAGCTCCATTTACAGGATTAAAGGTAAAGGCAATAGCTCCAGGACCTTCGGCTGCAGCACCTATATGAATATGTGCCGGGTGCATCCCATCGTCTGGAGTTCCATCTAGCATAATAGTAGCTAAAGCTTCCCCATTCATTCTTTCCTGAAACATCACATTTCCTGAAATACCATCTACAGCTTTTTCATCGAGCATATAATTTTTAGATTCCCCGGTAAGTTCGTTTTCACCGATATCACCCTGGGCAACTAGTGTTGTTAATTCATCTCCACTTAAATGTACATTGATATACCCATCAAAGCTTATGGCTTCCTGATAAGTAATATCTGTACCATCATCTAAGGAAGAAAAAGTTGTAGAACTCATTCCTGTAGAACCATTTACAGATTCAAAGGTAAGTGCAATATCCCCACCTTCTGCAGCCGTATTGTAGTGAATATGTGCCGGGTGCATTCCCCCATCTGAAGTGCCATCTAGTTCAATTTCAACCGTGGTACTGTTGTCTTCATTTTCCATAAAAATTGCAGTTCCGGAAATAGAAGGATCAGCAACCGAAAAAAGCTGGAAAGACTTTGTCTCTCCCTGAAAATTGTCATCATCAGAGCCGCCGGCATCATCATCGCTACTGCAACTCATAAACATAAATGGTAGTGCTATTAAAATAGCAAGTAAAAATTTTCTCATAATTTAAATTTTTGGTTTTTAATAATTTAAATGCATTAGAACAGCATTTCTACTAATTCTAATCCACAACTCACCAATATTTACGAGAGGAAGGTTTTTAGCGGATGTTAATATTTTTAAAAAGTAATCTTAAATTGTGTTAATAAACACTTCAGGAAGTGATAAGGTAAAATAGGGAAAGTAATTGAATCTTAAAATTAACTTTAAGCATTTCTGGAAGAGCGATTTTAAATAAGTTATTTCAAAGCTTCCACCTTTTAATAATAGTGATAGCAGACTTAGCTCATTTAAAAAAATCATTCTAAAATAAAAAAGCCCGACATGTTGTCGGGCTTTTAATTGATTAAATATTAAAGAATATTATTCTTCAGAAGCATTTGCTCCCATATTCCCTTGTGCAGCAAGTGTTTCAAGATCATCTGCACTGGCGTGTACATTAATGTATCCGTTGTAAGTTAGTAAATCTTCGTAAGTAATAGCCTCACCTTCTTCTTCCTCAGTACCATCAGTCATAGCGATGTTGGTCATACTCATACCGGTAGCTCCATTTACAGGATTAAAGGTAATAGCAATAGCTCCAGGAGCATCTTCTACAGATCCTACATGTATGTGGGCTGGATGCGAACCTCCTTCTGTAGTACCATCAAGGTCTAAAGTAGCTAAAGTTTCACCATTCTCACGTTCTTCAAATACAGCTACTCCGCTTACACCAGCGATGTCCATTTCATTAAGATCGTAGCTTACAGACTCTCCGGTAAGTGCATTTCCACCGATATCGGTTTGCGCAACGATTGTTGGTAAATCATCCTGGCTTAAATGTACATTGATATAACCATCGTAGGCTACTAATTCTTCGTAAGTAATACTTGTTTCATCATCTAAACTAGATACCTCAGTTGTACTCATTCCTGTTGCTCCATCAATAGGTTCGAATGTAACAGCAATCTCTCCACCTTCTACTGCAGTTCCCATATGAATGTGCGCAGGATGTAAATTACCCTCTTCTGTGCCTTCCAGGTCAAATTCTACAGTAGTAGATCCGTCTTCATTTTCGTTAAAAGTAACAGTTCCACTAACGCCAGAATCTCCAATAGTGTTTAGGGTGTATTCTTTTGTTTCTCCTTCAAAAGGAATGTCTACACCATCATCGTCACTATCACAACTTGCGAAACCTGCGACCATCATTAAAGCAAATGCTAATTTTTTCATTTTAAATTTAATTTTTGTGTTATTAATTTATTCAACTTGTAGATACGAATAACAGTAAATGGTTGCGTGTTATTATGAGTGTTGCGAAGACTTTAACAAGAAAAAAAACTTACTTTCCTGACTGTAAGCAAAATCGCTATCTACCTTTAACATTTTTAATTATCTAAGATTAACATTATCTTAGAAATTACAATAAATACAACCGCATGTTAGAAAAAATAGTCGTGCTAACCGGTGCCGGCGTAAGTGCCGAAAGCGGCATAAAAACATTTAGAGATGCCGGGGGTTTATGGGAAGGTCACGATGTAATGGAAATTGCCTCACCGGCAGGCTGGAAAAACAATCAAAAAAAAGTTTTAGAGTTCTATAACCAACGAAGACGTCAATTACTAACAGTAAGACCCAATGCTTCGCATTTTGCTTTGGCAGAACTTGAAAAAGAATTTCAGGTAGAGATTATCACTCAAAATATAGATGATCTTCACGAAAGGGCCGGAAGCACCAAGGTTACCCATTTACACGGCGAACTTTTAAAAGCCAGAAGTACGTTTAATGAAAACCTGGTATTAGATTGGAAACAGGATATTAATATAGGAGACTTTTGTGAATTTAATTATCAGCTGAGACCTCACGTGGTATGGTTTGGTGAAGCCGTACCCATGTTTGAAAAAGCAATGGAAATTGTAAGTGAAGCAGAAATGCTAATAATTATTGGCACCTCTATGCAGGTATATCCGGCGGCAGGACTCCTGGATTTTGCTCCAAACGGGATTCCTATTTATTTTATAGATCCTAAACCTAATATTTCAGAAAAAGGAAACCTGCAAATTATTGCTAAAAAAGCTTCCCTGGGAGTTCCCGAGTTGGTCAAAAACTTGTTAAATCCCTCCTGAATATTGTCTTCTATTTCTATACAATAAAGTTCTTGGCAAACGAAAAAAGCATCTAGCCCTGATTCTTGAATACAAGAATTGATTTTTAAGTAAACTACCTCGGGGCAAGCCCACGAGGCATTCGTTGAAAACAAATTTTTAATTTCGAGGCAAGCCTCGGGGTATTACACCCTTTGGCGGTGCCAATTAACTCCAATAGCACTATGCTCATTTATCATACAGGCTTTTATAAAAATTTAGCTAAAAAGAAATGCGGCCGTAGTTTTAAAGATTGGCTGGAAGCAGTATCTTTATGGCTTTTAATTTCTAATTTAAACCCATGACACCGCTAACAGCTATTTCTCCTATAGACGGAAGATATCATTCCAAAACAAAACAACTTTCTGCTTATTTTAGCGAAGAAGCTTTAATAAGATACCGCGTAAAGGTTGAAGTTGAATATTTTATTGCGCTTTGTGAATTACCCTTACCGCAATTAAAAGATATTGACCATTCGATATTTCCGGAATTACGTGCTATTTATGAGAATTTTACAAGCATAGATGCCCAGGCCGTAAAGGAAATTGAAAAAACTACCAATCACGATGTAAAAGCTGTAGAGTATTTACTAAAAAATAAGTTTGATGAATTGGGGTTGGAAAAATCTAAAGAGTTTATCCATTTTGGACTTACTTCTCAAGACATCAATAATACGGCAGTCCCTTTAAGTTTAAAAGATGCAATAACCACCCATTATCTTCCCGAAGTTGAAGAAATAATAGCGAAGCTAACGCAGCTTTCGCAAGATTGGGCTAATGTTCCTTTATTGGCCAGAACCCACGGTCAGCCTGCCTCTCCTACCCGATTAGGAAAAGAAATAGAGGTTTTTATAAATCGCCTGGAATCTCAACTCGATCTTTTAAATAAAGTGCCTCACGCGGCTAAATTTGGAGGTGCTACCGGTAATTTTAATGCACATAAAGTAGCCTATCCAAATACCGACTGGAAAGAATTTGGGACAAATTTTGTACAGGAAAAATTAGGCTTACACCATTCTTTTCCAACTACTCAAATTGAGCATTACGACCATATGGCCGCTTTATTTGATACCTTAAAAAGAATCAATAATATTCTAATAGACCTGGATCGCGATATTTGGACCTATGTTTCAATGGATTATTTTAAGCAGAAAATTAAAAAGGGGGAGATTGGTTCTTCGGCTATGCCACATAAAGTAAACCCAATAGATTTTGAAAACAGCGAAGGAAATTTAGGGATTGCCAATGCCATTTTTGAACATTTAGCAGCTAAGCTTCCCATTAGTAGATTACAACGCGACCTTACCGATAGCACTGTGCTAAGAAATATTGGAGTGCCCCTTGGGCATACCAGTATCGCTTTTAAAAGTACCCTTAAAGGCCTTGATAAATTATTATTAAACGAAGAAAAGCTAAACGAAGATCTAGAGGCTAACTGGGCTGTAGTAGCTGAAGCAATTCAAACCATTTTACGCCGTGAAGGATTTAAAAATCCGTATGAAACCCTTAAAGGCCTTACCAGGACCAACGAAAAAATTAATAAAAAGAGTATCGCCGATTTTATTGAAACCTTAGAAGTTTCAGAAACAGTAAAAGAGGAACTCAAAAAAATAAGTCCGCAAAATTATACAGGGATTTAAGATAAAAAGAGGTTGTTTGAAACGAATCGTCAATCTGAACTTGTTTCAGATTCTAAGTTTATTAGCCCCTGAAACAAGCTCAGGGTGACGTCCATAAGGTTTCAAACAACCTCTTCAATTATTAGACTAAAAACTACTTTTCAATTTCGGTTTGAAGCATACCGGAAATCCCTTTTAATCCTGCAACATCTATATCACCTTTGTCAAGGGATTTCATAAACTCCATTAATTTTTGTGGATTCATATCTTCTCCCAAAACACGTGCTACCCCAACACCTTTTGTATCGTCATAACCATACACGATAATTTCGTCTATAGCATCTTCATTTCCGGTAAAATAAATTTCAGCTTTACGGGTATTTGAGCCATATCGCATTAAAAGCTGGTACTTTTCATCTTTTAAAATTTCAGCCAACCTGGCTTTTTCAATTTCATATTCTTCTTTGCTATCTTTTACCGGTAACGCCAGAACATTAATTTTCCTTACGGTTTCTAGAGTTTCTTTTTGGGTTTCATCCAGTTCCTCGGTATTTGTAAACATACTGGTAGGTATATCTACCGCTATAAATTTATTATCCTGTTGATTTTCTACATAGTACTCCTGCAAACTAGCTTCGTTAGCACAGGAAACAAAGGCTGTAGCAGCAAGCGCAAGGCTTAATATTTTTATTACTTTCATTGTTATAGATTTAATAGTATTATTCTAAGATTTATTCTCAACATTCTTGAGCTCTTCAGCTCCCGGAATTTTAAGATCGGAGGTTAAACGGGATAACTGAGAAAGATCTATTTCGCCGGTAATACTTAAAATTACCGAAATTGGTTCTCCTTCTTTTTCACCTTCCATAAACATAAAAAGTTCACTTACATAGTTGTCGCTT
Organism: Salegentibacter sp. BLCTC; assembly: GCF_015143665.1. Classification (NCBI taxonomy): domain Bacteria; kingdom Pseudomonadati; phylum Bacteroidota; class Flavobacteriia; order Flavobacteriales; family Flavobacteriaceae; genus Salegentibacter; species Salegentibacter sp. BLCTC. The sequence goes on from NZ_WYEW01000001.1 coordinate 288,088, forward strand.
TTCCCACTTTTTGAATAAAACCGAATGTTTTTACCATCTTCTTTTACCCGCATTAACTGGTCTAATTTATTAGAACTTAAATAAGATGCTACATCTTTTTGCATTTGACTTCTCACTGAGGCGGTGGTACTGGTAAACATTTTAATTTCATCCAGGTTTTCAATAAGTTTTAGATACTCCCTGGCTTCAGGGTTATCGTCGCTTAGATCTACTTTGGCAAGCATTTTAAACATCTTACTGGTCATTACCATCGCATCTACATCTTTCATGTTTTCATACTTGGCAAAAGATTGCGCCTGCGTTATTAGTGGTAACAACCCAATGATAATTATTAGTGCTATCTTTCTCATGGCTATTCGGTTTTGATAAATTTATTTTTAGTGTTATTAAATTCTTTTAAATATTTAAGGTCTTGTTTTCCTTCATTCATTATTTCAGAAACCATTTTTAATGCTTCCATACTCTTTTGTAATGCCTCTTCCCTATCCTGAATAGTGCTAACATCCTTATCATTCATTTCCAAAGGTTTATTTTGAAAAAAGAAAAGGCCTATTACTAAAATTATACTGGCCGCAATAGCCGTCCAGAGATACCTATTCTCTTGTTTGTTAGCAGGCAAATTAATTTCCCGGTCATAACTTTCTTGATTTTCTTTTGCAGAAAAGGCAAACATAAGTTGGTAAGGTTTTAAACTTTCAGAAACTTCGTTCCTTTCAAAATATTTCCTAAGTTGCTGCTCTTCGGCCAAAGAAGTTTCCCCGGCATCATACTTTTCGAGTAAATCTTTAATTTTTTGTAATTCCATAATCGTGCTTGTTTGTTAAGCGCTCTCTTATTTTCTTTCTTGCACGCGATAAGGCTACCCTTACCGCTGTACTTTTCATTTTTGTTATTTCTTCTATTTCTTCAAAATCCAGTTGCTCTATATCTCTAAGCTGAAAGACAATTCTTTGTTGTTCGGGTAAATCGGCTACAATATCCTGTATCCAATTCATTTCATCTTTTAGCTCCAAATCTCTTTGAGGGGAAATAGATTTATTTTCATAATTTTGATGAACAATTCTTAAATTATTATTCTTTTTAGCCTTCAATTCATCTAAACAGTGATTTTTTATCACCATCATTGCAAAAGCTTCAAGGTTGGTATAATCCTTGATTTTATGTTTTCGGTTCCATAATTTTAGAATCACCTCCTGGGTAGCATCTTCTGCCGCTTCTTTAGAAACAAGTAGTCTTAATGCAAGCCGGTACATTTTATCTTTTACCGGGTTTATTTTATCCAGGAAGGCTTGTTGTTTCATATATGTGTTGGTTTATTAACCTTCTTATCCTTTAAACGATTAGTGGTAATATTTGTTACAATAAGATTTTGGTTTTAAGTAATTGTAGGTATTTTTAGCAATCTAAAACAAACTTAACATTTATGAAGATTAATAAACTAATTTTATTTTTAGGCTTATCGCTGGGGATATTAAGCTCCTGCTCTACAGATAATGATGATGAGCGCTTTCCTGTGGTAAAAGGTGAAGAAGATCCCGATTTAGAAATAGAGAATTATCTATATAATGCCATGAGTATTTTTTATGTTTACGAGGCAGATGTTGCAGAACTTGACGAAAATTATTTTGATTCTGAAGCCGATAAAGATGAATGGCTCGCCAGTTTTGATTCGCCGGAGGATCTTTTTAATGAAGGATTAAAAGTTCCCGCTCCAAAAGACCGATTTAGTTTTATTCTTGACGATTATACAATCCTTGAAAACAGCCAAAGTGGTATTAGTACTACCACCGGCATGGACTATGGTCTTGTAGCTTATGGAGAAAATGGGGTTTTTGGTTATGTACGCTATGTAATTCCCGGAAGCCCTGCCGATGAAGCCGAAGTAAAAAGAGGAATGCTTTTTACCGAAATTGATGGAGAAGCCATGAACCGATCTAACTATCAATCGCTTTTGGCACGTGATGGTTATGAAATTTCTTTAGCTGAAGTAAATGATAATGTAATTAGTGAAACCGGTGAAACTATTGCTTTAACCAGAGAACAAATTACCGAAAATCCGGTTTTACTGGCAAAAACCCTTGATGTAAATGGTACAAAGGTAGGTTACGTGATGTACAACTCATTTACCGCCGATTTTGACGCTGAGTTAAACGCTGCTTTTGGAAAATTAAAAGCTGAAGGTGCACAAGCACTTGTACTTGACCTTCGTTATAATGGCGGTGGAAATGTGGAAACTGCAGTGGATCTTTCCAGTATGATTACCGGGCAATTTGAAGGGGAGATTTTTTCTAAACAAAGATGGAACGATCTTTTACAGAATGAATTCACCCAGGAAGAACTTGTAGACCGTTTTAACGATAAAATAAGAACAGGCGAGGCTATTAACAGCCTAAACTTAAATGAAGTTCATATTATTGGAACCAGTTTTACCGCTTCAGCAAGTGAATTAGTGATGAATGGACTCTCTCCTTATATAAATATGGTACATGTTGGCGACACCACAGTTGGTAAATTTCAAGCGGCCGCTCCTTTGTACGATTCGCCAAACTTTAACAAACAAAACCGTAATCCTAATCATAAATATGTAATTCAACCACTCATTTATGAATCTAAAAATGCTAATGAAGACGCTTATTACGAAATGGGGTTAATTCCTGATATTACGGTTAGCGAGGGCTATACTAACCTTATAGAATTAGGATCCCCTGAAGAGCCTATGCTTGCTGCAGCTCTTGCCGATATAACCGGAAACAAAATGGCCATTCCAGCAGTTTCTTACGATATCAGGTTTACTAAAATTGGAGAAAGAGGTGAGACTGATGTTGATTATCAGAGAATGTATATTGATAAAATCCCAGAAGAAGTTAGGAAAAAAGCAGTAGAATTACAGAAGTAATTCTTTAAACTAAAAGGAAAAGCTCCGTTTCATTAATGAAACGGGGCTTTTTTATATAAGCAAATAACAGAAAAACAATATAGTTAGTCGTTAAAGTAGAAGCCATTAGGACCTATACCAACTTCAATGTTTTCAAGTAACTCCCCACTAATAGTATAAATTTCAACAAAACTATTTGAAGAAAAATCACCTCCATCTGCAATGTAAATTTTATCCTCGTCTACCTCAAATCCATACATAACTCCCCACTGTGAATCACTGTTATACGAAAACAACGCATCCTCAGGTGCAGTTTCAGCATTTACACTCATACTATAAACTGATTTACCTACAGTGTAGTAAACCATTTCATCTTCTAATTCAAGGTTAACTGCACTTCCCGATTCAGTATTTATTTCAACCTCATCTATTATAGCACCAGTGGCTAAATCAATTTTTTCCAGTTTAGCACTACTCAAAGCATAAATAATCCCATCTTCAATTTCAAAAGAATTTAAAGCATTTTCTGTTACAATAGTATTTATAATTTCACCTGAAGCAGAGTCTATTACCGCTATATCACTACCGCTACCAAAGGCAGCTTTTTGAACGTAAATTAATCCATCTTCTTCGTGAATATATTCTATAACAGTATTTGTTTTAATAGTTTTTTCAACTTCCAAAGATTCCAGGTCAATTATAGCTACAAAATCATCAAATTCAGTGGCTCCAGGAGCTTCGTAAGTTCCTTGATTAGTTACAAATATTTTCCCGTTTTCTATTACTCCGTATCTTGGTGAGATCAGTCCGGATTCTATTCTATCAACATATTCAAAAGTATAGCGATTTACAATGGTGATCATATTCGATCCATTTGATACTATATATGCTAAATCATCTTCAAAAAAAATAGATTGCGCATACTGTCCCAGATCATCTTCTGTGGCTTCTTTTTTATAGATTTCATTTGTTACATTTTGGAATGTATTATCTATAAAGGTAACACTACCGCCACTACCGCTATTTCCCTCATTCAGTACAAAAAAACCATTGGTATAATCTCCTTCCGCTTGTGGCCCATCGGGATCAACAATATCATCGTCACTACTACAGGAATTTAATAAAAGCCCTCCTATTAAGGCCATAGACAATAGTTTGCTAATTCTCTTCATTGTTTAAAAATTAAGGTTTAGGTATATATTAAAATTTCTACCGGGCATCCACCGGTTTTCTACACTTTGGTATGCTTCATCAAAAATATTGAGTACTCTTGCCCCAATTTTATAGCTATGCTTTTTTCCAAAATCATAGCCTATTCCCAGGTTTGAAACCGTATAGGCATCCATATTATAACGAGCATTATTATCTGACCTGGTAAACGCCTCGCCGGTATATAGAAGCTGATAATCCAGACTTAACTTTTTAAAAGTATAGGTAAAGGCAGCCGTAGCTTTATGAAAGGGTACATAAATAAGCTGGTACCCGGTATTCATATCTTCTGAAACGGTATAAGCATAAGTTGCAGAAGCACCTATACTATGATTTTTTAAAATATTTTTTTGCCAATTAGTGAGTACCTCAAAGCCATAGGTTTCTACTTTCTCTTCATTTATTGGACGCCAGGCCCCTGTTTCTGAGGGTAGCCAACGAATCATATCATCAATTTGGTTGTAATAACCGGTAAGGCTAAAATTTAAATTTTTATAGTTAAAATGCTTTCCAAGTTCTACCTGGTTGGAGGTTTCAGGATTAAGATTGGGATTTCCGGCGCCCGTCCAATACAGGTCGTTATACGTTGGAATTCTAAAATTTCTGGAAGCGTTTATTTTAAAACTATATAAATTGGTTACATCGTAATTAAGACCCGCCGAAAACAATAACGGACTCTCATAATTATTGGTAACTTCTTTTCTTAAACCCAATTCGTACTGAAGTTTCTTAAACGGCCGGTGTTTCATTAAAAATGCCGAAGAAAAAATATTCCTGGTATTTTCAGTAATTCCCGATCCCGTTCCATCGGTATAGGTATTGGTTAATAAAGCATTAAATTGCAATGTATTTGAAGGTGTGTATTTTATATCATACTTTCCTATGGTAGTCTTTGCTGCTCCAAACGTATAATTATTGGAAGCAATATTTGGATAATATCTATAGTTTTCATCCAAATAGGCCAACCTGGCTACCGAGATAAAATTGCCAAACTCACTAACCCATTCCAATAAATTCCGTGAATTTACATTACTGTATTTGGTTTTAGTTTCTGAAGGCCTTATCAATGAAAAATGACGTTCTCCTTCAAAAACTTCACTGTAAAACTTTAAGGTATTTCTTTTAGTAAACCTATATGCCAAACCAATATTTAGGTTATTGTTATAAAAGCTCCCATTTACGTTCTTCTTTCCTTTCAGCGGCCATTCATAATCATTATCTGAAGAGTTTCTGGCAAGAGCGGCACTTAAGCTCCATTTTTTGGTTGAAGTTTTAATTTTATATCGAGCATCTAAGGTGTTAAAACTCCCGTATTGTAAAAATAAATCCTGTTTTGTTTTTCCACTAAAATCAAGTTGGGTATTTAAGTGAATACTTCCGCCAATAGCCCCAGAGCCATACACAACACTTCCACCCCCACCACGAACACTTATATTATCAAATCCGCCCGCGTTTATGGTATTAAAGTCGGTTTGACCGTTAAATTGAGAATTAATATTAATTCCATTCCATAAAACCGCGGTTTGAGACGCAGTTGTTCCACGAAAAGATGGCGAAGAAACCATTCCCAGGCCATTTTCTTTAAAATAGATATTGGTATTAAAATTTAAAGCTGAAGTAAGTAGTGCTCCGTTTTTCTTTAAAACCGAATCGTTTAAAACGCTTACATGCTGTCCGGTAGAGAAATCTCTTAGTTTAATATCGGTTAAAAACACCTCGTCCAAAACGTTTATAGTATCGTTTTGAGCCCATAATGGCAAGCCACAAAGCAAGCCAAGAAATAAAATATAAAATTGTCTATTTTTCATCTGCCCCCTGACTTTTATCCCGAAAGTCTAAGAATTAATTAGTACTATTTTGGCAGGTCTCCTGGCTCGCGTCTTGTTGTTTACCTTCCCATCCTTAACTAAGAACAGTGGTTTTTGAAGTGATAACAACAAGCATTCTGATTTAAAAATCAGAACTTAGCTTACAGTTGCGGGAACAGCTCAGGCTTAACAAAAGTTAGAAGGAAGAAGTTTGAAACACGAATAAAATATTCTTTCCTGGTATTTTGTACTTCTAACTTCGTACTTTTTTCCTGATTCCCTTTTAATCGGCGTGATAAAACACATCCGAACCAAAAATTTCAGTGCGAAATTAAACATTTATACGAGTTGTAACTATTAAATTCTAAATAATATTACTTTTGACAATTCCTCTTCCAAAAATATCTGAAACACTATGTTCAAGACAAACAAGGTTTCATTCTGGAAAATGAGAAAAAGCAAGTTTCAGTCAATTAGATTTAAGCGTATTAAAATGAAAAATAAGTTTACCTGGATTCTTAATTTTGTTATTCTATTTCTATTCCTAACTGCATGTAAGAATAACCAGAACGAACAAAAAACAACTTCTAAAAAGCTTGAAACAGCGCTTGAATTAAGTTACGCTAAGAGTTTTAGTATCAAAACATTTAATGATTTCTACCTAATAGAACTAAAATCTCCCTGGCCTAATGCCAAAGAGCCCTTCACTTATCTTCTTTTTAAGGAAAATGCTCAAATCCCAAAAGATTTAGAGTATGATCAAAAAGTGCAAATTCCGGTAAAAAAAATGGTTGTTACTTCTACCACTCATATTCCGGCACTCGAAGCTTTAAATGAAGAAAACAGCCTTATTGGTTTCCCGGGCTTAGATTATATCTCTTCTGAAAAAACCAGAAAACTGATTAATTCCGGCAAAATTAAAGAGTTGGGGAAAAACGAAAATATCAATACCGAAATACTTATAGACCTGGAACCCGAAGTAGTTATTGGTTTTGCTATAGATGCGAATAACAAAACCCTGGAAACAATTCAAAAAATGGGAATTCCGGTGATGTACAACGGCGATTGGACAGAAAAAACTCCACTTGGAAAAGCAGAATGGATCAAGTTTTTTGGTGCTTTTTACGATAAGTTAGCTGAAGCCGAAGAAGAGTTTGAATCTATTGAAAAAGCTTATAAAGAAGCTAAAGATTTAGCAAAGTCGGCTAGAAATACCCCAAAAGTCTTAAGTGGTGCTATGTATAAAGACCAATGGTATTTACCTTACGGAAACTCATGGCATGCACAGTTTATTAAAGACGCCAATGCTAATTACGTATATTCTGACACCCGTGGAAACGGCAGCATGGCATTATCTTTTGAAAGTGTGCTGGAAAAAGCCCAGGACGCCGATTTTTGGATAAGTGCCGGACAGTTTACTTCTTACTCGCAACTTTTAGAAGAATCGGAACATTACAGGCAATTTGAAGTGTTTCAGAAAAAAAATGTTTACAGCGTAAGCCTTACTAAAGGTGAAACCGGCGGAGTAATTTATTTTGAACTTGGCCCGCAACGCCCAGATTTAGTACTAAAAGACCTGGTTGCTATATTTCACCCAGATCTACTTCCTAATTACGAAACTACTTTTTTTAAGGCTCTGGAAGAGTAATTTAGTAGCTTCAAGGCACTGGTTAAAACCTTATCTAAAAGTTTTTTTTGAATCCCCAAGCAGATATCTAAAGTGCATAAACCTGTTATACTCCATCACCTGAAAGTTTAAAATGGCCTAATATAGGCATCCATTTTTTATTATGCTTCTTCATTAATTTTATCTCCTCATTTTATTTCAGATATTTACACCCAAATAAATAACCGGTCTTGTTACATTCCCAAAAATATGTTCTTCCACTGGTACTCCTTTTTCTGGGAGTGCTATTTCTTGGATTTTTGAATATTAGCCTGGGCTCGGTAAATATTCCATTTAAAGATGTTTTTGCCTCTATTTTTAACCTGGAAGTCTCTAAAGAAACCTGGCGATATATTATTGTGGAATATAGGTTACCAAAAGCCATCACAGCCATTATAACCGGTTCTGGATTGGCCATTAGCGGGTTATTAATGCAAACGCTATTTAGAAACCCATTGGCCGGGCCATATGTTTTAGGGTTAAGTAGTGGCGCAAGTTTAGGCGTGGCCATTGTAATTATGGGAGCTTCTATTTTTGGAGGTGTGTTTGCCGGAGTACTGCTATCTAAATGGAGCCTTGTAATAGCATCCAGCCTGGGAAGTTTATTGGTTCTTATGGCAGTAATACTGGCTTCAATAAAGCTTAGGGACACCATGGCCATCTTAATTATAGGCTTAATGTTTGCCAGTTTAACCGCTGCAGTGGTAAGTGTTCTCTCCTATTTTAGCCCTGCAGCACAACTACAGCAATATATATTCTGGTCTTTTGGAAGTTTAGGAGACCTTTCGTGGAATGAAGTTGGCATTTTAGCCATTTTTTGGCTGGTAGGTTTGGCACTTGCCATGTCTTGCATAAAAAACCTGGATACCTTACTGCTTGGGGAACAATATGCAAAAAGCCTGGGGGTAAGTATTCAAAGAAACCGATTTGTAATTATTATTGCTACCAGTTTACTTGCGGGCAGTATTACTGCTTTTGCCGGCCCTATTGCTTTTGTAGGTTTGGCTGTTCCGCATTTAATAAGGCAGGTAATTCCAATAAACAATCACCGAATTTTGGTTCCGGCTGTAATTTTAGGCGGAGCTGCGTTAATGCTTATTTGTGATATTGCAGCCCAATTACCGGGGCAGGAATATACCCTCCCCATAAATGCCATTACTTCTTTGATTGGTGCCCCGGTAGTGATTTGGCTTTTAGTTCGCAAACGAAAATTTCTATTCTAACATTGGAAAAATCCCAACAACATAGCATTCTTAAAACCACTAACCTGGATATTGGCTACAGCACAAAAACTAACAAAACCATTATTGCTAAGTCTATTGATATTGAAGTAAACCAGGGAGAACTTGTTGCCGTAATTGGTGTAAATGGAGTTGGAAAGTCTACATTTCTACGAACATTAAGCGGTGTTCAGGATGCACTAAAAGGCGAGGTTTTAGTAAAACACCAAAAAATTAAACAAATAGATTCCCTGGAACTAGCATCTTTAATAAGCCTTGTACTTACCGAGCAACCCATTTCTAAAAATCTGAGTGTTTTTGAGTTGGTGGCACTGGGTAGGCAGCCGTATACCAATTGGATTGGCCGATTAGGTAAAAATGATCTTCGCCAAATAAAGAAAGCGTTGCAGCATGTAGGCATTGAAGACCTGCAAAACAAAAAATGCTACGAATTAAGTGACGGGCAATTACAAAAGGTATTAATAGCCCGTGCTATAGCTCAAAACACCCCCCTGGTTATTCTGGATGAACCCACCACCCATTTAGACCTTTACCATAAAGCTTATGTGCTAAAACTGCTAAAAAAGCTTACCAGAAAAACAAACAAAGCTATTGTGTTTGCCTCGCATGAAATCAATCTAGCCATTCAACTATGCGATAAGATTATTTTAATGCAGCCTAACAAAGTTAGTACAGGTTCTCCCCGGGAACTGTTGGAATCTGGTGCCTTTTCCAGTGTCTTCCCTGAGGGCTTAATCGTTTTTGATAAAGCTTCCGCTTCTTTTAAAATTAAGCCTTAATTCTCCTTAAAAATATATTTTAAACCAAATGTAAAGTTATTGGAGTAAAAGTTTTTTAGTGTATAAAATTCGGCCCGGGCATCAAAATAAAGATACTTTGAAATAGGCCAGGTTATATTTCCGCGGTAGCGTTGAAATTCATCAGAAAAAGTATCGAGGAAATAACCCGCATCCAGATTAATTTTCCAAAAATTATTTTCATCTAAATATTCGTATGCCAGTCCCATTCCGCCATATAATCTTTTATCTAAGGTCCAGTAAGGATATCCGCCCGTTCTGGTTGAATTTCCCAACATTCCTGAAATTTCGGAATAAGGTTTAAATTTAGACTTATCATTAAGGACAATATCCATAGAAATACCGGTTAAAGCCTGTATATCCTGCACATCGTCGCTAAAATGATTCCCCTCCAGGTAAAGAATTGCGCGAAATTTTTTCTTAAACTGAAGTTCTTCGTAAATATTTAATTGGGTTTGGTAAATATCCAGGGAATAGGCCGGTCCTGTAATAGCAGGTTTCCTGGAAAGTTGCACCGAACTATACAGGCTGTCTATAGAAATAGAGGCCGAAGCATTTAAATGCAAATAAGCTTTCCCAACCTCATTAAACTCCAAACGGGTACCAAAACCATAATTAATCTTTTCAAGCCTTTCCCGTGATTTAAACCTATAAATCAAACCGGGCAATTGCTCATCTATATTGTTTTTTAAACTTTCCTGCACAGGTATGGCATAGGCTTTATAATAGCTAAGTCCGAATTGATGTTGATGTAACTTTTTATCCCGGATACCATACACAGCCTCGGTGCCAAAAGAAGTAGGCTCTAGCCTATCGCTAATAATATTACTCTTCAAACTTAGAAAATCACCTTCGGTAATTCTTAGGTTATGTTTTAGTTGTGCGGCCACTTCCGGGTAAAAAAGAGATGGATATCCCTTCAATAGCATTCGTTTTTCCAGGGAACTTAAATAGCGAACATCTTTGTTGAGCTGTCTTCTTAAGCGTTCTTTTTTCTCTGAATCTACCAATTGTGAAGTTAATTTCCAGGCCTTGGTTATCTGGCCCCGCCCCAAATAATATTCCGCCATAAAGGTCTGGATAAGCTCTTTTTCCTTCAAATTATTTTTCACGGAATAATTAGCGTACAAACGTTCTACTTCGTTATAATTCTTTAAGGCATACAACCACTGCATTCGCTCTACAACAGGAAAATTATCGGCACAGGCAGACCACTCCAATGCTTTTCTAAAACTTCCCTGGTTGCCATAGGTGTAGGCAATTGTAGCTGCCAGCGGCTTGAGTCCTTTATCACAAGCTTTTATCTCCAAAAGTTCCTGAGCCGCTTTTTTATTATTATCGGCAATAAGATATTCTATATAAATAGGAAAATTCTTCTCTTTAAAAAATTCGTAATCCCCAGATTGCAATCGCCAATTATTCACTGATTCTTCACCAATTTCTTTGCTGCATTTAGACCATAAAATAGCTTTTTCATATTCCCCGGCATCAGCAAAAACCCAGGAAATAGTTGAAGCAGCAGACTTAAAATCTTCCCGGCAGGGTGCAATGTCCTTAACAAGATTAAAGGCAGTTTCAGGAAATTTTTGATTTAAAAGTGATAAATAGCCGAACCTGTTTTCAGCCGAATTGGCATTATCTATTAATTTTAATAATTCATTACGGCTTAGCTGAACTTCGGTATCACTACCAAAATAAGCAATAAAATCTTTCCTGATATCTACATTTTTTGGATATAATGCTATTTGCCTTAACATCCATCGTCTTCTGGTTTCCAAATTTGGGTAATCGCTTTGGGCTGTAAATTCTACAGAAAGCGCAACATAAACCGAAGATGCATTTTTGGAATATTTTTGTTCTAGCAAAGGCCATATTTCATCCTGACGTCCCTCCCAGCCCAGATACTTAAATAAATCTATCCAGGTTTGCCGATTAAAATTATTAGCAACGCTAATTTCAGACTTTAACTCTTCGATTTTCCTTTCTACCTCCACATCACCTTGATTTTCTGAAGGTTTTGTAGATAAATAAACCTCAAACTCCTGTTGCAACGAATTTTGTAAATTACTAGGAGAATTATTTTTAAATTTAGGTAAGCTCAGTTGGTTTTTAAAAGTTTGAATATTATATAGAAAACCTTCCAAAAGAGGTGTTTTGGTATATTTACGCTTATTCTGAGTAAGATAGGACTCTATTTCATTATTATTTTCTGCAGATATATAAACAAACCAAAAATTTTCATTTTCTGCTGAATTTTTGGTCTGGGCAGACACCTGGACAGTCTTTTCCCCTTCTGAAAATTGATACGTAGTCTCTCGCCAATTTTTGGTGATTTTTGCCGCTTCTGAAACCTTTAAAAATCGAATAAGAGGAAAGGTTTCTTTTACTCCTCGTATATAATCCCTAAATCTAGGCAGCAAACCGGGAGAACCATCATCTGAAACACTCCAACCATAAGCGTTTATATTTCTCAAAATATAATCTCCGGCACTATCTAAACCTTCGTCCCCGGGAATTTGATAAATATCATCGGGATGGATAAAATGGGTCCAAATACCGGTATAAAGATACAATGACTGTTGATTAAATTCCTGAGTTGATGTCATTGCAAAACCACTGGTTATCCGTGGAAAATTAAAGAAATGGTAATTGTAAGGTTCGGGATCAAACTCCCGATATCCTCCTTCCTCAAAATCCCCCAAATAAAGGCTGGCATTATATTTAATGCTTGGTATATTTTCTTCTAAGGCCAAAAAGCCCGTACTATCTATAATATTAGATGGCGGCACATATGATTTAGGTAACTCGCCATAACCACGTGCAGCCCAACGTTTTTTAACCGCCTGCAAACTTAACCCCATATAGCTTTTGCTAGGCCATTCTGCCTGAGTAAGTGAAACGTGATTATAGCCATGTAGGTCTATTTCATGCCTGGAGTTTCTTATACTAAACATCAATTTATCGGAACCATTTTGCCCTTCTAAAATAGAACGTTCCCATTCCCCAAAATTAAATGGTGGAGTTGTTTTATTAGAATAATCAAAACAAACATAAGCCGTATAAGCGATATCTTCTTCTTTAGCCAATTTCAACATATCTTTCCACCAAACTTTTGAATAAAAGTCGGCCTGGCTTAAGTCCATCTCCGATTGTACCGGCTCCATTTTGGCATTATAAAGCGGTGCCGGAAAATCATCTAACATAATACTTGAGGCATTTGCTATTGGGTAAGGAACCCCTTCTAAACCTTCTAAAATGGCAGCAAAAAATAACCCACGCTCCTGCTTTTGCGAAAATTGTTCTGTGTTAAAGGAAATAACCGTCCCCTCTCCTATTCTATTCTTAATGATTAGTGGATAACTTTCTTCAGAAAACGCAGTTGCCAAAACCTCAACCTCTTCTTTAAAGTTATTTTCTTTTAACCCATAATGAATGGTACTGTTCCTGTAGTGCTTTCCTTTTAATCCGGGTATAAAATCTGTTTTAAATAGAAATCCCTTAGCGGAAGTGTTTATTTGTAAATCGGCGTCTGCTTTTACTCCGGCTAAAAACCCAAAATTTTTATCTACTCCGGTCGTAGGAATAAAAAGATGTCCGCCATTTGCAACAAAATTGATAAGAAAATCCATAGCCCGGGGGTTTAATTGGGCCAGATTATAAATTACTATGCTTTTTACCGAACCCGGTATGCCGGGTTCTTTATTAAAATCTTCCTGTGAAATTTCACCAAAAGGAATTTTTGCATAATTAAGGGTCTTTCGAATATGCCTACTGTTTTTTAGGCTTAAATCATTCTCTGCATCTAAAATATAAGCTACCAGGGGCGTATTGCTAATTTCATCATAAAGTACCCGAGGATTGCTCTTTATACTTTTAGAGTCTTCACCATCGGCCTCACAGCCCGCTATAAAAGATACAAGAAAGCCTAAGGATACATATATTAATAAATTGATTAGTAGTTTTATTCTCATCAAAATAATAATTCATTAATGTTGCTGGAACGAGGCCTATTCTCTATCTTATATACTTTTAAAAGCCTGGTATTATAATAGACACTTACTGCCCTACCTTTGGCTTTTAGTAATTCTATTCTCTCTTTTGTTAATGATTGCTGTGCTTTAAAAGCTTCTTTTTCGTTAGTATCTTCATATACAAAAACAAACAAGGTTTCAGGCAAGATAATATCCGGATTATTCAAAAGATAGGTTGCATTATTTCTATACGTGTTGAACTTTCTATCACGTTGAATATAATTTTCATTAAAATAATCGTAGTTATAATAATAATGGTCGTTATTACTAAAGCTATAATAGGGCAAAGAATTTACAATAGCATAAGAATAGGGCAAATTTTCTGATTGTATCTTTGCATAAGCTTCAAATACATTGTTTTCTGTTTTATTAGACTCAAAATTGAAAGTAGCTTCCTGCGGAAATGTGTATATAGCAAAACCTAAAATTATTGCGGCACCACTAACAACTTCAATAATGGTGCTCAATGGACTTTGCTTTTTAAAAATAGCAATTAGATTTACTACAATGTTTAGTATTATTCCGAAGAAAATTGGAATAAACACACATAGCACCTGACTTAAAAGATCCAGATCTAATAAAACCTCGTCTATATGGTAAAGACCGAATAGTATATTAAGGAAAATTAGGAAAATAAGACTCGCAAGCCATTTATGTGGTTTCTTGAGGTATTTAAAGATGGTGATAACTAAAAAAACAACTGCTGCAACCTGGTAATAATAAATAAGTTCTTTAAATGGAAGAACTAAACTGGAATTGTATGTATAAGCATCAAAAGAAAAAAGGTTGGAAACAATAAAAGCCCCCATATCTTCTTGCTTTATAAGAGCTGCCACTCCATAAATAACAGCAATTAGACTAACCGAAGCAAGATATGCGAAAATAACTTGAGACACCTGCTTTAAGTTGTCCCTAAATTTAAAGAAGAACAAAATAAATAGGAAAAGAGGAATTATTAGCAAGCCTACAAACAAGTCTAAAATTAAAATAGTTGTAAAAAGAACCACAAACCATCCAAATATGAGCTTTCTATTAAAACGAAAACTTTGTGGATAAATACCAAAAAACATGGTAGGCACTGCAATAATTAGGGCCGTAAAAACAGACTTGTGTTCCGCTACTAAATCTAAATTCATTGGCAGAAAGGAATATAGTAAGGCAAAACTTAAGCCTGCCAATATACCCGGGGCGTGTTTTCGGGAAATCTTATAAACTACCCAATATATAACCAGGGAGAGCAAGGCAGATTCCAGAAGTCCGAAAGATTGCAAAGCCTCAGCATTCGTGATACTGGTTATTTTTGCGTAAAGATTTATAATTAAGTAATCTCCCATCATTTCACCCGGATGGAAAAACCACGTCTCAAAAGAAAGGTCGTTTATTAGGTTTAACTTTTTAAACCAGTGGTACGAAAGCGTGAATACATCTTCACTAAATAACGAGCTTCTGGAAACATAGGTTATTATAGGCAATAAAAAGCCAATTGCCAATTGCCAGTTTTTATGGTATTCAGATAATCCTTCCCCTCTATTCTTATACGTGGGTTTTATAATGTTATCTCTATCCAAAAAACTCTTTCGTCTTTCAAGCTTGATTACGGCATACAGAATAGTACGGGTATATATTCTTTGTAGCTGATCCCTAATTGGTTTTCTATAATTAAGGTTCATAAAGGTTAAGCTAATAACGGCAATAACAATACAAATTATAACAAATAGATCAAATGTATTAGTAAGCACTAATATAAAACCTCCTAAAAGCACGGAAGCAAGAATTAAGGTGATGGTAGGAATTAAGAAGTTTAATGCTGTTTGCGCAGAGACACGGGCAGAAATTATTCTATGTATTAAAAGAATTAATACAAAGAACAAAATAATTCTTAATGGTCCGGCAAGTAGGTAGGGCTCTAAAAACATAATTCACTTCAGTTTTTATCAGGAATACTTTGTAAATCTATTTTCCCAATAAAATAGGGCCAGTTGTTTTCTTCCAATCTTTGGTCTATGGCCTTTTTTAATTTCTTAGTTTCGGCATATTCTATTAAAATTACGGGGACTTTATAATTCCTATAAGCTTCTTCAAGTTCGTGTAAAAGTCGTAAATAGGTTTCTTCTTCCCTTAATTGATATTTATTTTTACCGAAATCATAATCGGTTACCACACTCTCTTTGGCTACCGAATTGATATACGGATGAGTATCTTCAATTATTGATACACCTGCATTCTGCATTAAATAAATCTCAGGGAAAAGAATCTTTACAGTTTTTAGAAAGTCTAAAAGAGCAGGTTTCTTTTCTGGAGTTGGACCAAATTTGGTATAGTTGTCTATGTTGTCCAAAAACATTCCGTCCAATCCCTTTTTCATATTAAATTTAATAATATCCATAAGAGATTTACTGGTCTCCTTATTTTCTATATCTAAAATATGACTATTCCATATATTGTTTTTTCCCAGGGAAAAATCTTTTATTTCAGGATAATGGGCCGCCGATTCATTGACCTCCCCTAAACTTATATATCCTAATACTGTATTATTTTGCTGCTTTAGTACCTGAATATCCTTACTATCGAAATGAGCACTTTCCAATACCACTATTTCATATCCCGAGACATCTTTGGGGTAAAAATCGCCATAAGTAAAAAGTATTTGCTTTTCTTTAGTAAGTTGCTGGGCTAAAGCCTGGGCAGTTTGGAATAAAATTGCGCCTGTAATCATGAAAATTTTAATAAGATGCATAATAGTAATAATCCAGGTTTTTAAAGAAACTGTATGTTTCCTTTGTAGTAAGTAGCATAAACACAAAGGATCCTACCAACATACCTACCACACTATATTCGTAAGAGACCCATCGACTTAGTAAAATTCCTATAGTAATATTTACCAAAAAGGCAATCACTATATGTAGCAAAGGCCTTCTATGTTGACCCAGTGTATAGAGATATAAAACATTAAGCATACCAAGGCTTAAAAACAAGTATCCCACACTTCCCAAAATACAAACCCTAAGGCTCAATTCACTAAGATTCTCATCAAAACCCGAAGTATATCCCCAGGGCTGGGTAATTAGCAAGTATAGGAAAATTGCAATCCCCAGTGCACTAATTGCAAATAATCGTAAATGTTTAAAATACATTTTTTTCATCTTATCATTAAAGGTTTGAAAACTGGAGTACTTTGTTTCCAATTGATGAAAATCCATATGCCTTATATAAGAATGAATGGCGTATTCCATCACTCCTCCTAAAAGAAAGAAAATTAAAATTGCAAGATCCATCCCTATTTCATAATCCTTTTCGTAATAAATAATGTAAGGTATATCTCTATCTAAGGTAGAGGACCATGCTACAAGCCTATCCAGAAATACAAATGCAAACAAAAAGGTACCATAAAGGAAATAATTAAAATTTCTGTATAAAGAGAGCATAACCTTAGGCTTCTTCTTTTCGGCTTTATTTTGTTTTAACTTAAACTGTAAAAAGAAGTAAATATATCCCACCGAGATTAGAGAAGCGGTAAGAATACCTATCCAATGCACAAAATAGGGATGAATTGTGGTATACCAATGTAATGCCTGTGCCAATGCAGTACCTACAGAAACGCTTAAAGACAACACCCACCTTTGTTTTAAAGCATACAAAGGCGCCAACACCAAGAGTAAAAAGCCAATAAATAAAGCATATAAAAACGTGATTATTACAAAAAGAAAACTATAAAGTGGAACAACCATATTTACCAACAGCGAAAAAATAAAAAAACCTATTATAGTAAATGTTCCGTTTATAATAATTTTCCTGGTAGAATAACTAGCCATATGGTAATCTTTATTATACCAATAGTAGGAAACCTGTTTACCTATAACCTGAACAAAACCAGCACTTAAAATAAAGCCAAAAATCACTCCCAATACTACTGCCGTAGATTGCAGGTTGTTGAATTTTGAATATGTCCAGAGCGAAAAACCAAATATTATAATAGAAACCACCTGTAGGAAAACAGGAAATAAGTGGATTAATCCAGAACTATAATCTGCAATAAATCGTTTGGTGTTTTTTGTCGTGATATATTCGGTAAGCGCTAATCGTTTAAATGTCTTTGCCTCTGCTATACGCTGATTATTGTTTTTAAGGTTTGCCAGGGTAATCGCATCATAGGCCTTATAAATATATTTGGAAAGTTGAAAAATATCATCAAAGCCATAGTCCTTTTTCACATCTACGTCCCTAATCCCAAAAGATTCTATGGTAGCAGCCACTACATAAACATTTACAGGTTTACCGTTGCGCTCTTTAACAGAGACTACAAGCTTGGCAATAGCTTTAATTTGATCCTTGTTCATCCTCAGTTAAAATCTTTAATCTTAGTCAGTTTAGCTTTTGAACCATCAGCCTTCATCATATCCTTATACACATCTTCATACTCCCTTATAAACTTATTTAGGGTAAAGTTGTTTAAGACTTTTTCCCTTGCACTTTTCCCCATGTTTTTTCTTAGGTCCTCATCTAAAAGCAACTTCGCTACGTAGCTTCCAATTTCTTCGGCATCTTTTGGTTTACAGGTAAATCCGCAACTTTCATCAAGCGCTTCTTTCACACCGCCTACATCGGTAGATACCACCGGGATTCCACAGCTCATAGATTCTATAACAGTATACGGAAAGCCTTCAGAAATAGATGTTAAAATAGAGATATCACCTTCCAGAAATATTTCCTGAGGATTATTTCGAGGCCCCATAAACTTAAAATTATCCTGTAAACCTAATTCTTCGATAAGCTGAAGACATTCCCTGGTGTAATCCGGAACCGCTGTATCATCTCCATAAACCATATATTGCACATTAGGAATGGTGTTTTTTACCACTGCGCAAGATCTAATCATTGTTAAAATATCTTTTAACTCAAAAACCCTTGCTAAGGCAACTACGGTTGGAACATTTTTTAAATGAGACGGTTTAGGCCCGGGTTTAAAAACCTCGGGATCTATTCCATTATAAACTACTTTAAATTTTTTAGGATCTGCACCATACCATTTTTCCCATTTTTGATTAAAGGTAGTTACCGAAATAATCACATCAGATTTATAATAGGCTAAACGGGCAATAGCCTCGGAGAAACGAATTAGTAAGCTCTTTAAAAAATAAGGATATTCAGATTTATTAATAGCCAGTAACCTTTCCCTTATAAAAACCCCATGCTCTGTTAGCATGATCTTTGTCCCATATTTATAATTGGCAATAAGTGCGGGAATAAGAGGGAAACCACTTAGCGTAAGATGCGCAATATCCACCCTGGGAATATTTACAATGGCAAGCGGAATTAGAAATCTATAAATCCAGCGTAAACCAACAGTTATATCTATCAAAGAAGCATCAGGGTTGCGTTCACCAATAATAAACCTGGCTAGAATATCACGGTAGGTAAGCCAAACATGCTTATTCCTCATGGTTTCTTTAAAATCGTAGTCTTCAAAGTAAAACCATAATTGATGAAAAATGATATCCAGATCTTCTATTTGTTGGTCTTCACTATATATAAACTCAAGTAAACTTTTAAAGAGCGGAATAAATTTTTGTTCAACCACCGCATCTGTGGTCCATTCTTTTTTAGCTACTGTTTTATAATATTCTTCTCCATAACTTATATAATCGTAAGGCTCGTCTGGTGTCCAAAGAGGTACCTGTATAACTTCACTTATGTTGCTACTTAGTTTATACTTTGTTTCCTTTTCAAACGAAGCATTTATGGAATACAACTTAAAATCTATATTACCAACCTTGTTACATAAGTGATGTGCCCAGGTTGAAACACCACCACCATTAAAAGGGTAGGTACCTTCTAAAATAAGTAATACGGAGGGCTTCGGCATTAAATTATCTTTTAATTCAAAAATATAGGAAAAAATGTCATTTATACACTTCCAAACCAGAAATTATAAGCGCCTTTCCAGCTATTAAACTTTTTTCAATGAAACTTCTTTAGCGTTAAAAAATATGGCTTTTTAAGCATAATAAATACAAAATTCACAATTAATCGTTTGGTAATTTCACATATCTTTGCCTTAAATTTCAATAAGTAAATGAATTTAGCCCGAATTCCAATATTTATTTTTAGTTGTTTACTCTTTTTATGTCAGAATAGCACAGCTCAAGAGGTAAATTACCGCCAGCAGATGCGAAATTTAGTTATTGAAATTAGTGAAAACGCAAAAGCTAAAAATGAGAATTTCCTTGTAATTCCCCAAAATGGTATAGAACTTATACTTACGGAATCCAAAAGTCCCGCTTTAGATTATTTGAAAGCTATAGACGCGGTAGGACAGGAAGATCTCTTTTATGGTTACCCTGAGTTTAACCAGCCCAGCCCTAAGCCAGACATCACTTATTTGCTAAAACATCTTGAAATTGCAAAAAATCAGGGAAAAGAGGTATTGGTCACAGATTATTGTTCTACTCCCCAAAAAATAGCCAGGTCCTTTTGTTTAAATAAAAAAAATGAATTTATCTCTTTTGCAGCTACTCGAAGGGAATTAGATGAAATTCCAGACTATGCCATTTTTAATGAAAACAAGGCAGATATAAATCATATTTCTGAAGCTAAAAATTTTCTATACCTGCTTAATTATGTGAACTATCCCAGCAAAAAAGATCTTATAGCTGAAATTGCATTCACCAATTACGATTTAATTATTATAGACTTGTTTTTTAATAAGGAAGCTTTCACTGCTGAAGAAATAAAGAAATTAAAAAAGAAAAAAAATGGTGGAGACCGACTGGTAATTGCCTATATGTCTATTGGCGAGGCAGAAGAATATAGGTATTACTGGAAAGACTCCTGGAACAAAAATCCCCCAACCTGGTTAGCGGAAGAGAACCCATATTGGAGCGGGAATTTTAAAGTAAAATATTGGCATCCCGAATGGAAAGGACATATATACAGGAATAAAGATGCTTATTTAAAAAAAATAGTTAATCTTGGCTTCGATGGGGTCTATCTGGATATTATAGATGCTTATCAATATTTTGAAGCAAGCAAGTAATTAATTTTCTTTCCCCTTAAATAAGCATTAAACTAAGCCCAGAATTTTAGAACAATTCGGGCAAATAAGTATCTTTGGGAAAACTGCTAATTTCCCATGATCAACTACCTACTTGTTACTGCCATTTTTATTGCTCTCTTCCTCGGAATTTACTTTGGCAAACTAATTTCTGGTTTGAAAAGTAAAAATAAGGAAGCTGTTTTAGAGGAAAAAAACAATCAACTATTACTTCAGGTAGAAGAAATTAAAACTCAACTAAACAACAATTTAAACAATTATAAGGCTGAAATTTCAGAACTACAAAATAAAGCCCAAATACAATCTAAAAAAATAGAGAACGAGCGAGAAGAAATACGCCGCGAAAAAGATTTTCTTAATACTGAACTAACAAAAAGAAACGCCGAGTTTAGAAATCTGGAGCTTAAAAACAAAGAACAAAAGGCCGAGGTTGAGAAACTTCAGCAAAAATTTGAAAAAGAATTTGAAAACCTTGCCAATAAAATTCTGGAGCAAAAGTCAGAAAAATTCACACTTCAGAATAAAGAAAACATTCAGAATTTATTAAATCCTTTGCAAGAGAAGATCCTTCATTTTGAAAAGCGTATCGAAGAAGGAAATAAAGAAAGCATAGACCGCCACGCCATGTTAAGGCAACAAATTATTGGCCTTAAAGAGCTTAATGAGCAAATGAGCAAGGAGGCCACCAACTTAACCAAAGCTCTTAAAGGCGACACCAAAACCCAGGGGAACTGGGGCGAAATGATCTTAGAGCGTGTCCTGGAGCGCAGCGGACTTAAAAAAGGAAGTGAATATTCAGTTCAAAAAAGTTTTACCAATGCCGATGGCAAAAGGGTTTTACCCGATGTGGTGATTAACCTACCCGGTGACAAAAAAATGATTGTAGATTCTAAAGTTTCGCTTAATGCTTACGAACGTTATAGCAATGAAACTCGCGAAGAAGAAAGCAAAAAGCATTTAAAAAATCATTTAACCGCCATAAAAAACCGTATCAACGAGCTAAGCACTAAAAATTACCACCAGTTATACCAAATGGAGAGCCCAGATTTTGTTTTGCTTTTTATCCCTATAGAAGCTGCTTTTGCCGTTGCTTCCAACGAATATCCCGGATTGTATGCTGAAGCATTTGATAGAAATATTATTTTGGTGACCCCCACCACCCTACTGGCCGTGTTAAAAACCATAGATAGTATGTGGCAAAACGAAAAGCAAAAACAAAATGCAATCGCTATCGCAACACAGGCCGGTGCATTATACGATTCCTTTACTGCTTTAACTGAAGAACTCACAAAAATAGGCAGGCAATTGGGAACTGTACAAAATTCTTATGATGTAGCCATGAAAAAGCTTACAGGCAAGGGGAATTTACTACGAAGAGTAGAAAATCTTAAAAAACTTGGTGCGAAAGCCAGCAAACAAATAGATCATAAAATGCTATCGACTATAGAAGAGAGCGATATTGAAGAACCCAACAAATAGACTAACTTGCAACCAATTTCAAATTCGGAAAGCAGAAAGATTATTTTGATTTCCAGGCAAACCCTGGATCTTTTTAACTCGATTATCAAACGAAAAAATACTTAGCTATCAAAACATCGAAAAAATGAAAAAGACACTTTTTGGAATTTTAGGAGTCATTATACTTCTTTTTATCGCCTGGTTTGCTTTTATCTATTTTGTGCCCTACAGCGAGGGCACAAGAAGCGGTGAACTTATAAAATTCAGTAAAAAAGGCGTTATTGCCAAAACCTGGGAAGGTGAAATTAGCCAGGGAATTAGCGGTGCGCAAATCTTCCAGTTTTCGGTTTTAGATAATAACCAGGAGGTTATTCAAGCTCTCCAGGAAAACGAAGGCAATTATGTAAAACTTAAATATAAAGAGCGCTACGCTACCTTCTTTTTTTGGGGAGACACCAAATATTTTATAACCCAGGTAGAAGAAGCCCAATCCCCACATTTTAGAGACAGATAAGTTATGAAGCATTTTAAAAAAGTACAAGATTCACAGGTAGATATTTCAGAATTAATGCTGCCTTCACACTCAAACTTTAACGGTAAAATTCACGGAGGTTACATTCTATCCCTTATGGATCGTATTGCATTTGCCTGCGCCTCTAAACATTCGGGTGCTTATTGTGTAACGGCCAGTGTAGACACGGTAGACTTCTTAAAACCTATAGAAATTGGGGAATTGGTAACTATGAAAGCCTCGGTAAATTACGTAGGCAATAGTTCTATGGTTATCGGGATTCGGGTTGAAGCCGAAAATATTAGAACAGGAATAAAAAAACATTGTAATTCTTCTTATTTTACGATGGTTGCCAAAGATAAAGATGGAAAATCTATTGCCGTACCAGGATTACACCTAACTACCGATGATGATATTAGACGTTTTGCCAAAAGTATAAAGCGAAATAAAATGACGATAAATAGAAAACAGGAATTCAGCGAAACCGATTTTTCTTCAGAAGAATATGTGCATTTACTGGAGAATTATAAGGTTAAAATAGATAAATAGTTTGGTAATTGAAGTTTAACGGATTTATAGCAGCCATTTTTTTAGCGATCCTTATCGCCTATTTTTTTCCTGAAGGTGTCGTGCTTTTCCCACTTAAAACCATCACGGATATTGGAATTGGATTTATCTTTTTATTCTACGGATTAAAATTATCTCCAACCGAATTTAAACTGGGCTTTTTAAATTATAAAGTTCATATTGTGATTCAATTGACCACATTTGTAGTGTTTCCGTTACTCACACTCTTATGCCTACCACTTTTTGAAAACGGAACCGCTTCAAACCTTTGGATTGCCCTGTTTTTTCTTGGCACCCTTCCTTCTACCGTTTCATCTTCAATTGTAATGGTTTCCCTGGCAAAAGGCAATTTACCTACCGCGATCTTTAACGCCAGTCTTTCAGGAATAATAGGGATTTTTGTAACTCCAATTTGGTTAAGTTTTTTTCTTAGCCGTAATGGCAGTTTTGAATTTTTAGATGTACTTTTAAAACTATTCCTGCAAATAATTCTTCCCTTAATTCTGGGGTTAATCCTGCAAAAATTTCTTGGTGAATTTGCCAGGAAGCACAACAAAAAACTTAGCCTGATAGATAAAACTACCATTATACTAATTGTTTACTCCAGCTTTAGTAACTCCTTCTCCTCCAATATTTTTAGCAGTGTAGCTACCCAGGATTTATTAAAACTGACCGGAATAGTGGTTATACTCTTTTTTGTAGTTTATTTTGGACTGGCTTTACTCAGTAATTTTTTAGGCTTTAAGATAGAAGATAAGATCACTGCACAATTTTGTGGCACAAAAAAATCACTTGTTCATGGCTCTGTAATGGTAAAAGTGATTTTTGGAAATGCCGCCAATACCGGGCTTTTACTTTTACCCATTATGATCTACCATTCCCTGCAGTTAATATTAATTGCTTTTTATGCTGAAAAATACCGAAAACGGGTGTTGCGTGCTGAAACTTTAGAAAATACTGCTTAGATGTAAGTTTATGCTGATTCTTGTTAGATGCTGAAACAAGTTCAACATGACGATTTACTCAATTATAGTAATATCATCAAATTAGACCTCCTAATAAATTTCGGAGCTAGCTCTGAATCAAGTTCAAGGTGATGTTCATATCTTAAAACCATTTAAAGATAGCTTGCGATTTCAGCAATATTGATTGTAAAAAAAATCCAGCCAAGAATAAGCAAAAGTCCGCCAAGTGGTGTTATTGGCCCTAAAACTTTTATTTTCCTTCCTGCTGAAGTGCTTAAGGTTAATCCATAAATGCTAAAAGAAAACAAGAATATTCCTATAATAAAAAACCAGGCAATAAGCTGCTGGGAAACCCCGATAAACGGAAAAACAATTCCCGATATAATAAGCATAATCGCATGGTACATTTGATATTTTACGCCAGTCTCAAAACTTTTTAACTGGTCTTCAGAAAAACGTTTTTTTAAAGCGTGTGCTCCAAAAGCTCCAAAAACAACCGCAAGTGTGCCGTAGATTCCACCAGTTATAAGTACAAATTCTTTCATAAATATTTTTTAAAGGCTAAGAGGTTAACTACTTAAATTAGAAAAACCTACAAGATATTAAAATCTTGTAGGTTTTTGGTTTATTGTGTTGTCTAAAAAGACCCGGCTTCGTCAAGCTTAACTTGTTTCAGCTTCTAGCATGTTTGAGCTTTCAATGAAACAAGTTCAGAATGACGATTTATAAAATCTTTTCAGATAGCCTATTCTTTAAATACTATTTCTTATTTACTCAAATACATTTTTCTTCTACTGTAAAGCTCGTAAAATGCATCATCTCTAAGACTATCTATAAAAAGAATACTTTCTCCGGTACTCTTCATCTCTGGCCCAAGTTGTTTATTCACTTTATGGAACTTATTAAAAGAGAAAACCGGTTGTTTTATAGCGTAGCCTTCTAACTGCGGGTTAAAGTTGAAATCTTTAACTTTCTTCTCACCCAGCATTACTTTAGTAGCATAGTTTACATAGGGTTCTTTATATGCCTTGGCTATAAATGGAACCGTTCTGGATGCCCTTGGGTTAGCCTCTATAATATAAACCTTATCATCTTTTATGGCAAACTGAATATTGATTAAGCCCACCGTATTAAGTGCTAAAGCAATTTTACGGGTATGATCTTTAATTTGCTCCATTACCAGGTCTCCAAGATTAAATGGAGGTAGCAGCGCATTAGAATCTCCCGAGTGAACCCCACAAGGTTCAATATGCTCCATAATTCCTATAATTTGTACATCTTCGCCATCACAAATCGCATCTGCTTCAGCTTCAATAGCACCATCCAGATAGTGGTCTAACAATAATTTATTATTCGGAATTTTTCGAAGTAAATCCACCACCGTTTCTTCCAGCTCATCTTTGTTGATTACAATTTTCATTCCCTGCCCTCCTAATACATAAGAAGGTCTTACCAGGATAGGAAAATCCAGGTCATCGGCAAGTGCCAGGGCTTCATCTGCAGTTTCGGCAGTACCAAATTCAGGGTAAGGAATGTTATTTTCCTGAAGCAGTTTAGAGAAGCTTCCTCTGTCTTCGGCCAGATCCAGCGCTTCGTAACTGGTTCCCATAATTTTAATACCGTAACGCTCTAATTTTTCAGCAAGCTTTAAAGCAGTTTGACCTCCAAGCTGTACAATTACTCCTTCTGGTTTTTCGTGACGAATTATATCGTAGATATGCTCCCAGAAAACAGGTTCAAAATAAAGTTTATCGGCTACGTCAAAATCTGTAGAAACCGTTTCGGGGTTACAGTTAATCATTATCGTTTCATAACCACACTCTGATGCCGCTAAAACACCGTGCACACAACTATAATCAAACTCAATTCCCTGGCCAATTCGGTTGGGGCCAGAGCCCAGTACTACAATTTTCTTCCTGTCACTAACCTTGCTTTCGTTATCTACATATCTTTTGCCGTCTGGAGTTTCAATTTCAGCTTCGAAAGTAGAATAGTAATAAGGAGTTTCGGCCTTAAACTCGGCTGCACAGGTATCTACCAGTTTATACACCCGGTTTATTCCTAAATCTACCCTTTTATTATAAACTTCACTCTCTAAACAGTCAAGCATATGGGCTATTTGTCTATCGGCAAAACCTTTTTGCTTGGCTTCCAGTAATAACTCTTTAGGTAGAGAATCTTTATCAAATTTTGAAATTTCTACATCCAGGGCATAAAGTTCTTCATACTGGCGCAGGAACCACATATCTATTTTAGTAATCTCGTGAATTCGGCTTAATGGAATTCCGGCCTTAATCGCATCATAAATTACAAACACACGATCCCAGCTGGCATAAGTAAGTTTTTCTATAATTTCGTCGTACTTGGTATAGCTTTTTCCATCTGCTCCAAGTCCGTTTCTTTTAATCTCCAGAGATTGTGTAGCTTTATGCAGTGCTTCCTGGAAAGAACGACCTATTCCCATTACCTCTCCTACAGATTTCATTTGTAGGCCTAAAGTACGATCTGCTCCTTCAAATTTATCGAAATTCCAACGTGGAATCTTTACGATCACATAATCTAAAGTAGGTTCAAATAACGCCGATGTTGACTTTGTAATTTGGTTTTCCAGTTCATCTAAGTTATAGCCTATAGCAAGTTTTGATGCAATTTTTGCAATTGGATATCCGGTTGCTTTAGAAGCCAAAGCCGATGACCTTGAAACCCTTGGGTTAATTTCTATGGCTATAATATCTTCTTTTTCGTCTGGACTTACCGCAAACTGCACGTTACACCCACCGGCAAAATCTCCAATGCTGCGCATCATTTTTATTGCCATATCACGCATACGCTGGTAGGTAGAATCGCTAAGCGTCATAGCCGGTGCAACAGTAATTGAATCTCCGGTATGGATCCCCATAGGGTCCATATTTTCTATAGAACAAATAATAACCACATTATCGTTCTTATCCCTAAGCAATTCCAGCTCATACTCTTTCCAACCTAAAAGCGCTTTATCTATTAACACCTCGTGAATTGGTGATGCCTCGAGCCCATAGGTAAGCATTTCATCAAATTCTTCGGGACCGTGAACAAATGAAGCACCACTACCACCCAGGGTAAAAGAAGCACGAATTACTAATGGAAAACCAAATTCCTGTGCTACTTCTTTCCCTTCAAGATAAGAAGTTACCGTTCTTGCCGGTGCCACGGGAACTCCAATTTCACCCATAAGTTGCTTAAACTTATCCCGGTCTTCGGTAATGTTTATGGCGTCTATATCTACACCAATAAGTTTGATTCCAAAATCTTCCCAAATTCCCTTTTCATCGGCTTCAATACACAGGTTAAGTGCAGTTTGTCCACCCATAGTAGGCAAAACAGCATCTATGTTTGGATGTTTTTTAAGAATTTCAATAATAGATTTGGTCGTTAAGGGCTTTAGATAAACGTGATCTGCCATAGACGGATCGGTCATTATCGTTGCCGGATTAGAATTAAGCAGGATAGTTTCTATACCATCTTCACGTAATGAACGCAAAGATTGGGTTCCTGCATAATCAAATTCACAGGCCTGACCAATAATAATAGGCCCTGAGCCAATAATAAGAATACTTTTAAGGTTGTTGTTTTTAGGCATTTTTTGTAAATTGTAGCATATTAAACTTAAAAATAAGGAAGCGCTTGGATATAAAAAAAGGCGTTACTAAAAAAAGTAACACCTTTAAATATTTTAAAAACTAATTATCATTAGTGCTTATGTCTGTTTTCAGAAGAGACAGATATTTTCTTTCTACCCTTAGCCCTTCTTCTGGCAAGGACTTTCCTTCCGTTTGCACTAGCCATTCTTTCTCGAAAACCGTGCTTGTTCTTTCTTTTTCTCTTAGATGGTTGAAACGTTCTTTTCATTTTAAATATCTTTAAATCTTCTGTATAATCGTTTTTTAGCTCTCTGTAAAACTGCGTGCAAATATACAAAGCTTTTTAACTATTACAAGAGGTATTTTAAATTATTTTTAATTGTTTTTGCTACCTTTGCCGCTTTAAAAATAAATACATTTATGTTTAACAAGAATATCAAGTTAGTTTTAGCAGGAGCTGTATTAGGCGTTGCAATTTGGCAGTTTGTAGAAGGAAACATTGGAAATGGTATCATGTTTATACTTCTTTCCTTAATTTTTGTATTCCTGTATTTTAAAAACGAAATGATATTACTTGCTTTCTTACGCTTAAGGAAACAAGACTTCCCCGGAGCAAAAAAGTGGCTGGATAGAATAAAGAACCCCGAAGCTGCCCTTACACAAAAACAACAAGGCTATTATTGGTATCTACACGGTCTTATGGTTTCACAAACAAATATTACCCAGGCTGAAAAATTCTTTAAACGCGCTATTAAATTAGGTCTTTCTATGGATCAGGATTTAGCCATGGCCAAACTTAATCTTGCCGGTATTGCGATGACCAAACGCCGAAAAAGAGAAGCAACCAATTTACTCGCCGAAGCTAAAAAGCTTGATAAACACGGTATGCTTAAAGACCAAATGAAGATGATGAAGCAACAAATGAAGAAAATCTAACTTTATTATAATTTTAGCTAATTTCTGTTTTTATTGATAATTCAAAAAATTACAGCGCAAATATCGACCTCTTATCGATAATATTTCAATGCCTTCTTCTACCGAAGTACTTTTGTTATATGTAGGCTAGAAGAACCTGCATAAAACATTTTTCACTCTTTTTTTTTATAATTTTTAGATTAAATGTCCAGGCACAAACTGAAAAAAGCGATAAGCTTTACTTTTCTGATGCGCTTGCTATGCACTTACCTAAATATGCTGTAAAAGCAAAAGAAGCTTATAGGCATAGGGAGTTTAAAAAAGCAAAACACTTGTTCGACACGCTGGTAGAAACAAAATTAAAAGGAACTTATATAGATAATTTTAAATTTTTAAATCTGAAAGATAAAACTGTTGCTTTATACGATTTTAAAAAGCCGGTTTACCTCTTAACTTATGCTTCCTGGTGTGTTCCCGGCAAAGGAGAAATCCCTGCCCTAAATGAGCTTGCTAAGAAATACCAGGATAAAATAGGTTTTGCAATCTTATTTTGGGATACAAAACAAAAAGCTAAAGAACTCGCCAAAAATTTCAACACTCATATTAATGTGTTTTATATAGATGAAGCTACCAATAAACACTCTTATATCATTAAAAATCTAAAACATTCCCTGGGACTGCCCACATGTTACTTAATCTCTAACAACAAAAAACTAATGAACATAAAGAGAAGTGTTTTTCACCCATATAACTTATCGAAGGAAGCTTCTTTTAAACTTAATTACGAGGCTATTAATTCTGCCATAAGCAATAATTTGCTTGGAAAGTCAGGGCAAGAAGCTCCTGAAAATTTTAGGGAAATATCCCCACAATAGAAATTGATCGTAAAGTCTGTTAAAAACATACTTTAACACCCTTAAAGTAAAGGAGCCCACAGCCTCGCAAGTGCTTCCCTTATTTTTTCCGTTGAAGGGCGCTTTAACCAATCTTCTAAGATCAATTCGGTAGTTTCTTCAAGGTCAACATTATACACTTCAGTCATTTCTCGTGCTACCCTAGTATCATATAAAAAAGCATTGATTTCAAAATTTATATCAAAACTGCGATTATCAAGATTACAGGAGCCAATACTGGTTAGCACACCGTCTACCACCATAGTTTTGGCATGAACCATCCCTTTATGGTAATGATAAACCTGAACACCAGACTCCAGTAATTGCTCTATATAAGAATTGGTAGCATAGCGCGCAATCACTGAATCTCCCTTTTCCGGAATAATAATCTTTACTTCAATACCAATTCGGCTGGCCATACAGAGCGCGGTAAGAATCTGATTGTTGGGAATAAAATAAGGTGTGGTAATATAAATATATTCTTCAGCCGTGTTTATTGCCGTAAGAATGGCTTCCATAATATTCTGCCAATCGGTATCAGGGCCACTGGCAGCAATTTGAACTGCTGTCCTTTCTGGTATTCCAATCTTCGGGAAAAACTCCTCTTCAACTTTTAAGACTTTTCCGCTAATAAAATTGAAATTAAGTAGAAATTGTGCCTGTAAAGATTTTACCGCATGCCCTTCAATTCTTAGATGTGTATCCCTCCAAAACAATTTTTCTTTTGGATTTTCTTCAAAATTCACATATTCATCACAAATATTAATGCCGCCAATAAAGCCTATATCACCATCTATAATGGCCATTTTTCTGTGATTACGATAATTTAATTTACGTGTTAGATTTGGAAACCAAACCGGCATAAAAGGAAAAATTTCAATCCCATAGGATTTCATTTTCTTTACCGCTTTAGAGGAGAGCCTGCTAGCTACATAATCATAGCTAACCCTTACTTTCACCCCTTCTTCCGCCTTTTCGCAGAGTAATAAAATGAGTCGGTTTCCTATTCTACCGCTGTTAAAAATATAATATTCAATATGAATATGATGCTTTGCCTTTTTTATATCTTCAAATAAGGCTGAAAACTTATTTTCGCCATTTATAAGAACCCTGACTTTATTTTTAAAGGTGACCGGCTTTTTTTGATTATTCTGAAGCAAACGAACCAGTTTCATTTTTTCCTCGATAGTACCCCTCCCACGATACTTCTCGATAAGCTCCTGTTCATTAAGTATTAGCTTTTCTTCCCAGCGCTGAATGATATTTTTATCATAAAGTTTCTTTCGGTTAAACAACTTACTTTTTCTAAATTCCTGGGCAAAAAAGTAATAGACCAAAAGGCCTATTACCGGTAAGGCTAATAATGCAAAAATTAGGGAAATACTTTTTACAGGCTCTCTAAAATGCATCAATTCGTAGCCAATCGTTATAAAAACGATAAGGAAGTTGGCAGAAAGTAAGATCCACCAGATATTATCCAGGAAATAATTCATTTATTTCACAGCCGTGTAAGAATTTTCTTCAGGAATCTTAATTTCATATTCTTTTCTTGAGGCATTATTTAAATGCGCTTCCCTAAGCCAGGGATTATGGATCTTTAGGATTTTATAATTAATGTTAAAATGTTTCGCAAAATCAGCGAAATCATTCACCACGGTATCTACCTTTACGGTTCTGGTTGGAATATTTTTATAAAGATGTTTTTCTTCAAAATTAAAACCGTATTGCTCCGGATTGGTTAATATTTCTTTTAAAGCCAAAATCCTAAACATATAGCGGCCGGTTTCTGTGTTTAACAATAATTCGTAATAGTCATCTACCTTTTGGCGTTCCAATTGCCTTTCAACTCCCCTGTTCCCGGCATTATAAGCGGCAGCTGCCATTGTCCAGCTACCAAATTTTGCTTTAGACCTCTTAAGATAATCGGCGGCAACACGGGTAGATTTTTCAATATGGTAACGTTCATCTACATTATCATTTATTTCAAGGCCGTAATCTCTTCCGGTTCCTTTCATTATTTGCCAAAAACCTCTGGCACCGGCCGGAGAAACTGCCTGGGTTAAACCACTTTCTATCACGGCCAGGTATTTAAAATCGTCTGGAACACCTTCTTCCTTTAGAATAGGCTCTATAATTGGAAAGTATTTATTTGCCCTTTTTATTAAAAGCAAGGCATTAGATTGCCAGTAAGTATTCACCAGTAATTCCCTGTCCATTCTCTCATAAATGTCTGGATCATCTAAAGGCACTTCTTCTCCGGCAAAATTTATATTTTCTGGCATCGGTAAAGCGTAAATATTGTAGTCTTTTACCGGCCTATCGTTTGCGTTGGTTTTTACATATTCCTGTATTTTGGAATTGGGGGCCTGTTGGGTTGCATTAACACTTACAAACACAATGGTAAGTAATCCCACTATTATTAAAGCAGATTTTAAAATTTTCATAGCAATTATTTTTTATTTTATTTTTCTTCAATTTTTCCTGAAAGTATTAATTCAGGTAGGTACTTATTAAACCAACGGTAACGATTTAAAATCATTATATGCGTACCGTTTTTAACATTGATATAATTTGAAATATATTTAGCGGGAAAAATCTCATCTTTATCCCCATGAATATGAACAATATCTTTTCGAGCTTTTGCACAACTCCACAAAACCATATTTTTTATAGCCCAGTCTAGATAACGTTGATTTCTAACAGAAAGATACTGTCTATACAGTTTTGCTCTTTTTTTTATAAAGTCTCCCACCGCAATTTTCTCAAAATGGTCTACATAGTCTAATAAACTTGTAGGTATAAGTTTAAATAAACCTGTACTTGCTGCATACCGCATACGTCTTGGCAACTCTGCCCTACATTTTACGCTAGAAACTATAATAAGCCGTTTTAAGTTTAGGTTTTTAGCCATTTCCTGTACAATAACCCCACCAAAAGAAACTCCTATCAGTACCGGGTTTTCATGTTTTATATATTTATTCATACGTAGGGCATAGCTTTTTAAACTTTCGTCCTCTTTAGGAATAATCCATTCTAGAAAATGCATCTTAAAACGATCTTCGGGAAGTTTTATAAATTCAAAAATAGATGAATTTGCGGCCATTCCCGGCATAAAATAAACATGAATCAACTCTTTTTCATTAGTCATTTTAACAAGTATATAACACTCTCAATTAGCCTAAAACCGTAAATTTACTTATCAAAATTACTGCTAATTATTTGGCTTTCACAATTGAAAGATTAAAAATAATATACAAATCCTCAAAGCCTTTTATTTTTATGATTCTTATCAGGATTTCAACTTTCAAAGCTTTATTTAACTACCTTTATATCAAGAACTAAAAGTAACTTTATTGGTCCATTTTTATTCTTATTTAGGATAACCTATACTGTTTTAAAATAGCTATCACAGAAAAAAAGAGAAATGATGAATGCTGAAGAAATTATAATTACCGACAACGAGTTCTTAAGACAATTTGAAACTACCATTAACGATCAACTTGCCACCATAGAATACTCTCAACAAGAACGAAAAATTTTCCTTACAAAAGTTTTTATGCCCGAGCCTTTAAAAGAACAGGGATATATGGATGCTTTTATTGAAGCCGTGCTGGAGGAAATAAAAGATCGAAACACGCGTGTAATGCCCACCAGCCCCGATATTGCTAAATTTATGAGAAAGAACAGGAGAAAATATAAAGACTTGTTACCGGTAGGAATTAATATTTAAAGCGCTACCTTTTCTGCAGCAAACTCAAATCTAACTATACCATCTTCATCAATTGAGGTGAGTTTTATTTGATGTAGTGTATTTACCAATGCAGGATCCCAGGGAGCTTTCACTTTTACATAGTTTTCAGTAAATCCGTGAATATAACCTTCTTTATTTTCGCCTTCAAAAAGTACGGTGCAATTACTTCCTAACTGGCTTTCATAAAAAGCCCTTCTTTTCTTAGCCGAAAGCCCACGTAGCATTTTACTTCGTTTTTTTCTAACTTTATTAGAAACCACACCTTCCATTTCTGCTGCAGGAGTATTATCCCTTTCAGAATAGGTAAAAACATGCAGGTAAGAAATGTCTAATTCATTTAAATAATTATAGGTTTCCAGGAAACGTTCTTCTGTTTCTCCGGGGAAGCCTACTATAACATCAACCCCAATACAGGCATTAGGCATCACTTTTTTAATTTGTGCCACTCTATCGGTATAAAGCCCACTCATATAGCGTCGTTTCATAAGCTTTAATAACTCATCGCTTCCACTTTGTAATGGAATATGGAAATGAGGGACAAAGGTTTTGCTTTGTGCCACAAAGTCTATGGTCTCGTTTTTCAATAAGTTAGGTTCAATAGAAGAGATTCTTAAACGTTCAATCCCATCAACCTCATCTAGAGCTTCTACAAGATCAAGAAAAGTATGTTCGTGTTTTTTATTACCAAATTCCCCTTTTCCATAATCGCCAATATTTACGCCGGTAAGCACGATTTCCTTAATTCCTTTTGCCGAAATCTCAGCAGCATTGGTAAGTACATTTTCCAGTTTATCGCTTCGTGAAATTCCTCGAGCTAGCGGGATGGTGCAATACGTACACTTATAATCACAACCATCCTGAACCTTTAAAAAGGCTCTTGTCCTGTCGCCAATAGAATAAGCTCCCACATAGAAATCGGCTTCATCAATTTCGCAAGAATGAACTTCACCCATCTCATTTTTAGAAAGGTCGTTAAGGTAATCGGTAATTTTAAATTTTTCAGTAGCTCCCAGCACCAGGTCTACCCCCTCTACATCGGCAAGTTCCTCGGGCTTTAATTGTGCATAACAGCCAACAGCAATCACAAACGCATCCTCATTTACTTTTTGCGCTTGCTTTACAATGGTTTTAAAGCGTTTATCGGCATTTTCGGTCACCGAGCAGGTATTAATCACATAAATATCAGCTGCTTCAGAAAATTCTACACGTTCAAAACCTTCATCCTTAAAAGATCTTGCAATAGTAGAAGTTTCTGAAAAATTGAGTTTACAACCCAGGGTATAAAATGCGACCTTCTTAGTATTCATACATCTGCCTGTTTCTGTAGAAGTTAAATGTTTTTTGGGGCTGCAAAGATACCAACAATTATTGTTTTAGGAAAACATTGTTTTGGTTATCGGTTTTCAGTTATCAGTTATCAGTTCTCAGTTCTCAGTTATCAGTTCTCAGTTATCAGTTCTCAGTTATCAGTTCTCAGTTATCAGTTTTGAGTTTTCGGTTTATGGTCATCATCGAGGAGGCGATAGCCAACGTGACATTCTGTTGTTGAAATTCGCCTTCAAGTGTCATTCTGAACCTGCCCGTCAAGGCAGGCTTTCTTCAAAATGACGCAATGCACAAACAATTAAAAAAGATTGTCGCGCTCTTTACTCACTAGTTGTTACTTTGAAAACCACTATACTTCTACCGATGCGATTTTAATTTCTGGTTCCAGAATAATCTTAGACTTTATAGAATTGGAGATCAAGCAAGCTTTTTCGCTCTTATCAAGGATGCGTTTTGCCCTTTCAGCATTATTTTCGTTAAAAATCTCCAGAATGGGTTTCAAAATAATCTCTGTCATTTGAAACTTCCCATCAACTTTATCTAATTTTCCTGTAGCTTGAGATTTAAAACTGACAAATTCAAGTTTAGAATTTTCAGCAATTGCCAAAAAAGTAGTCATCAAACAACTTTCTACAGCAGCAACCAAAAAATGTTCGGGAGACCAAATATTAGGGATTCCTTTTGGAAAATCGGGCGGGGTTGCAGTTTCAATAATATCGCTTAATTCGGGAGAAGAAACTTCCCCCTTTCTATCTTCTTTCCAGGTTAAGTCTACCCGGTATTCGTGTTTATGGGCCATTACTATTTATTTTAATCCCCAAAAAAGGGTAATTACATAACAAAGTAACGGCAATTTAAAACCTTAAAATATGACCTGGATCAGCCTCTAAAAGACTTTATTGAATCTTTTAAGATTCAATAAAGTCTTTTAGGGTATTTACCACGTAGTCTAATTCTTCTTTGGTATTAAAACATGAAAATGAAAAACGAACCGAGGGCTTTTTAAGATCTTCATCATCTAAAAATGCATTTAAAACGTGCGAACCTTTATCGCTTCCACTTTGGCAGGCGCTACCCTTAGAGCAGGCAATTCCTTTTAGGTCTAATTGAAATAGAAGCATTAGCGCTTTATCTTCCGGTACCGGCAAACATATATTTACCAGCGTATAGGTACTTTTTTCCAAATCGGCACATTCACCATTAAATTTCACACCGGGAATTTCAGCCTTTAACTTGGAAATAAAATGAGCTTTTAAATCACTAACATAGGCTTTTTCTTCGGCTAAATTATCTAAAGATAGTTTTAAAGCTTCTTCCAGGCCTACAATATTATGAACTCCTTCGGTGCCGGCACGATGACCACGCTCCTGCTCTCCTCCAAAAATAAGTGGTTTTAAACCACTGTTTTTTCTAACAAAAGCAAATCCCACGCCTTTGGGACCATGAAATTTATGAGCGCTTACCGCTGTAAAATCTACCGGGATTTCACTAAAATCAAGATCATAATGACCCACCGACTGTACACAATCTGAATGAAAAATTGCATTGTGCGCTTTACACAGTTTTCCAATTTTTTTGATATCTATTTTATTGCCAATCTCATTATTTACGTGCATCAGACTCACCAGTGTTTTCTTATCTGATGCTTTCAGCAACTCCTCTAAATGAGTTTCTTTTATATTTCCGCAGGAATCTAAATCAACATAAGCCACTTCAATATCAAAACAATCCTGAAGCTGTGCTACAGTATACAAAACTGCATGATGCTCAATTTTAGACGTGATAATACGTTTTACGCCAAGATCTCGTACAGCAGAGTTTAGGGCAAGATTATCGGCTTCGGTACCTCCGGAAGTAAACACAATTTCAGATGCTTTAACATTTAAATAACCGGCTACGGTTTTACGCGCCTGCTCAATTAAAGATTTGGCAGACCGCCCAAAAGAATGTGTAGAAGATGGGTTCCCATACACCTCTTTCATTACAGAGGTCATTTTATCTATTACTTCGTCACGCATTTGCGTGGTTGCGGCAGAATCTAGGTATACATTTTTCATCGCTGCAAAATTAAACGAAATAAAATTATTTAAAAGAACCTACCCTAAAAATCCTTAATTCCGCTATTTTTGTTTCAGTTTGAATTTATGCGCATACCTATGAAAAAGATTTTTGCAGCCCTGCTATTTAGCTTTGCCCTCTACTCCTGTGACGATGGCGACATAAGCGTAACCAGTTTTGATTTGGAAGACAGTGATTTAAGCATTTGTGAAATTGATGATAAGAAGGTGCTTTGGGTAGTAAATAATGAAGATGTTTATGAATCTATGTCTTTAGAACTGGACGACAACGCTTTAAACGACAGCCTTACAAATGTCTTAACTTTAAATGTTGAGGATACTATAGAGATTAGTCTTAGCGGTGAAAAAAACCGATTGGTTTATAGAATTTACGATGCCGAAATTAATGGAAGGCAATATTTTTGCCAGGGAGTCCCTCCCGGGTCCCCAAGGGTTTTAGAGGAATATGTCTCTGCAGGAGGAACTGTAACCATCACTACCAGTTTTAACGATCTTGGCTTAAATGAAGATGCAGATGCCGATGGTGATGGCATACCGAATGCTGAAGAAGGTTTTGACCCCAATGGAGGTAATCACCTGGATACCGATGGTGATGGTATCCCTGACTATTTAGATATTGATGATGATAATGATAATGTACCAACCGCAAGTGAAATAACTGCGAACCCGGGAGAACCAACTACAGAAGAAGGCTTTTTGAATACCGATGGTGAAGATAATCTTCCAAATTATCTGGACCCAGACGATGATAATGATGCTGTGCTAACACGGCACGAAGTGGAGGAGGAAAATATACAAAGAGCCATAGATGAAAATGACGATGGTTTTCTAAGCCCCGAATTAACCGCTGAAGTAGACGGACTTGGAAATTATTTAAATAAAGAAATTTTTTCTCCAAGTTTTGAGCACGAGCTTCAATTAGACCATTCTATTGAACGGGATTATAGATCTGTTATAGTAATAAGAAATTTCAACCTAATTCGCCAGGATGGCAGCGGGGAAGACATTCGTTTTAATTCTTATAACCTGGGGAGGTTGGTAGCAAACGGTATTCTCTTTAAACAACTAACAAACCGCCAACAGGAATTACAGGATGCAGAAGAGGAGAATGAAGAAGGAACAGAATAAAACCCTGGTAACTAAGTATTCTGAAAAATATAGACTTCGGTAGCGCCCAGACCATATTTTTGATAATCGGCGTCATAGAATTTTAGATTATCGTAGCGCCCAAGGAAAAAGTCGAGTTCAGCTTTGAGCACGCCTTCACCTACCCCGTGAATAAACACAATTTTTTGAATGCGTTTGCTAATTGCAAATTCCAGTTGTCTTTTGGCAGTTTCCATTTGCAGGTTCAACATATCGTGATTACTCATTCCGCGGGAAGACCTGGTTAGTTTTTCTATATGCAAATCTACTTCCATAGGAGGTAAATTTCGCTCTTTGGGCTTTATACGTCGGGATTTGGGTTTTGGAGGTAATTTCTTTTCCTTTAAAACCTCATCAAAATCTACGTCTCCCGGCATTACATCTATAGAAGTTTCTATTTTCACCAATTCTTCCCTGTTAAAATCCATTTCAAAACCATCGGTGGTCTCTATATAAACTTTATCGGCTTCAATTTTTAATACATAGCCTTCTAAAACATCGTCTAAAACCGCAACTTTATCTCCCTTTTTGAACTCCATTATTCCTTATTTTCATCTTCTTTATGATCGTCTTTCGTTTCTACCCAAAAATTGGTAGCACGATATAGACCTAGCATAATAGTAATCAGACCAATAATCTTAAAATATGGATGGGCATTTTCAGCAGCGATAGCATATAGTAAAAGACCACCACCTACTACGATTAAAATTGTATTTAGTACTTGAGAATTGTTCATTATTTTACCTGTTATCCCTTATTTTAAAGCTGTTAAAAATAACGGTTATTGTATTTGGTACAAAGTTACAGGAATTATGAGGCAAATTTACTTCTTAGCTTTTATTTTCTCGTTTTCCTACGGAAATGCCCAACTGTATATTGCTCCTTCCCAAACGGGAGATTCTTATATTTACCTTAGTGATAGATTGTTATATATTGAAAATAATATAAACTTAGAAAAGAACCATTCTCCCGATACTGAAGCCAGTATTTATTTACGCAAGGAATCTCAATTACTACAAGGTGTAAAAAGCACTAATAATAATTCGGGGAACGGTTGGATTTCGGTTTTTCAGGAAGGCACCTCTAATGCTTTCGATTATAATTACTGGTCGCTACCGGTCTCTAACAATATAAGTGCTAACCAATTTGGCGCAGTAATCTTCCAGCCAAAAACAAAAACAAGAAGCCTACCCGCATTAACTACAAATAGTTTAGAAGGGAATGCTAATCCTTTAAAAATTTCTACACGATGGATTTATAAATTTTCGGGTAACAGCTACGAAGATTGGACATATATCGGAAATAATTTTGATGTAAAACCGGGAGAAGGTTTTACGATGAAAGGTGTAAATGGTAGCGATCACAACCTAATAAATGGTATAGAAAACAATCCCGGAAACCGACAACGCTACGATTTTAGAGGTTTACCCAATGATGGAGAAATAAAAGTCCAAATAAAGAATAATAAAAGCGTTTTAGTAGGCAACCCTTATCCTTCGGCCCTTCATTTACAAAGTTTTTTGTTAGAAAATCCCAACAGTACAGGAATAGCCTATTTCTGGGACTCCAGGGATAATGGAAACTCCCATTATCTAAAAGACTATGAAGGCGGTTATGGTTCGTATTCCCCGGGTGCCAATGCCTATGCACCGGCTGTTTTTAAAACTTATAATGATGGCGGTGCAGAAACAGGAAATTCTGGAGCAAATGGCAAGCATATAGCCCGGAAGTACAGTCCCATAGGCCAGGCATTTATGCTTACAGGAAAAAGTGACGGCTATATTTCGTTTAAAAATTCACATAGAAGATTTCAAAAAGAAAATAGCTTAAATTCTGAATTTAAAAATCAACAAAGAAATGAGTTTCCTTTACTGAAACTCAATGTAAATTTTAACGATTTATATACGCGCAAGCTTTTATTGGCTTTTAGGGAAGACTCTTCCACAGAAGAAGATTGGGCTATGGACGCAAAAATTTATGGCATGCTAGACAACGATGCCGGCTGGAATATAGCAGAAGCCTTATATAATATTCAGGTTAGGCCTTTTAGAAAGAACGATAAGATCCCGCTGTACATAAACTTATCTGAAGCCTCCAAATTGAGTTTCAGCATGGAAAATATTCAGGGTTTTAAAGCAAAAGAAATCTTTGTTTTTGATGCCTATTTAGAGACCTATAATTCTATTTCCGAAAACGAATTCACGATAGATTTAGAAAAAGGAAACTATAGTACACGTTTTTTTATTAGTTTTATGCAGGAAAAAGAGTACAGTCCTTTACCAAAGGAAAATGAAGTTGACCTGGAAATTACATCCCCGGAGGTAATTATTGCTCAAAATAATTCACTTTCACAATTGGAGGTAAAAATGCTGCAAGCCAATTTAAAACAAATATTACTTTATAATCTTAATGGGCAAATGATATTTAAACAAAACATAGCAGCTGGAGGCAAAGGCTATAAATTATCTACTTCCGGTATTCGGGATGCCATCTATATTGTAAAGGTAATTTCTTCTGAAAACCTTGAATTCAC
Source organism: Salegentibacter sp. BLCTC (assembly GCF_015143665.1). NCBI lineage: Bacteria > Pseudomonadati > Bacteroidota > Flavobacteriia > Flavobacteriales > Flavobacteriaceae > Salegentibacter > Salegentibacter sp. BLCTC. Next base: position 328,529 of record NZ_WYEW01000001.1, read on the forward strand.
CAGTAAAATTAGCATCAAAAACTAATGATGGAAGAATTTATGCTACCTTGCCTTAACAAGAGCCTTACCGGGATAGATTGCTTTGGTTGTGGGGGGCAACGTGCTTTGCTTATGGTTTTTAAAGCGGAGTTTACTCAGGCATTTTTTATGTTTTCTGCTATTTATCCTATTTTGGCATTACTCGCTTTTCTAATTGTGAACCTTTTTGTAAAATTCAGATATGATTTTCAAATAAAAATTGCCCTTATTATTTTTAGTGGTGCAGTGATGCTTATAAGTTATTTAATAAAAATGAACACGTATTTTCAACTAACCCAATAAACCAAACTTTATGGAAAGACAACAACTACCTAACTCAACTTTAATTTTAATTTTCGGAATTCTCTCTATCATTGGCTGCTGCTGTTATGGCGTACTCGGTATAATTTTCGGGATCATCGCCCTGGTTATGGCAAAGAGAGCCACAGAAATATACAACGCCCAACCTGAATTATACACCGGTTACCAAAATGTAAAAACCGGAAAAATTCTTTCTATAATTGGTCTTGTAATAAGTTTAATTTATGTGATTTTTATGATTATAGCTTTAATTATATACGGTGGATTTGAAGGGTTGCAGGAAATACAAGAAGAGTTTGTAAGAGAGATGCAACAAAATCAATAAATTATCTTGATTCTAAAAAATAAAAAAAGCCCTTCTAAATAGGCTTTTTTGAGTAAACTGCCTCGTGCGATGCATTAAAAAGCCAGCTATTTTAGCTGGCTTTTATGTTTTAGGTTATGAAGATGGAAAATTTAATGTCGCTTTTCTAAAACGTTGGCAATATCTTTTAAAGAAAAACCTTTGGCCTGTAATAAAATTAAATAATGAAAAAGCAAATCGGCACTTTCATTTAAAAACAAATCATCATTATTATCCTTCGCTTCAATAACCGTTTCTACGGCCTCCTCGCCTACTTTTTGAGCTATCTTATTCATTCCCTCATCAAAAAGGGAAACCACATAAGAATTTTTATCCTCACGTAACCCGGGCTCTACCTCGCTCATTCTTTTTCGCTTGGCGATAATTCCTTCTAATTGAGATAGAAATCCAAAATTGGGCTCATTTTCTTCAGCCCAGCAAGTATCTGTTCCCTTATGGCAGGTTGGGCCTTCAGGGTTCACCGAGATTAACAAGGTATCGTTATCACAGTCATTTTTAATAGCTACCAAATGGAGGTAATTACCGCTTTCTTCACCTTTTGTCCATAAACGCTTTTTAGTCCGGCTAAAAAAAGTAACCTTTTTTGTTTCATTTGTTTTCAAAAAAGCCTCCTCATTCATATACCCTAACATCAGTACCTTTTTTGTAGATGCGTCCTGGATTATCGCCGGTACAAGTCCGTCGTTATTCTTATTAAAATCTATATTCATGTCTACTTTTCTTTTTATAAATGTCATCCTGAATTTCTTTTCAGTGCCTGCCCCGATTTTTATCGAGATCTAATTATATTTTTTTGAATAGGAACTTTTTTTAAAAGCTTTAAAAAACATCATCTTAGACCGTAGTTTCGGGATTAATTTCAGGATCCAATATTTTATTTTAAACCACTTAGAAGCTGAAACAAGTTCAGCTTTACGAAATATAGCAATAATCAAGCTTGTTTCTCTATTCTATCTTCTATTCTCTTTTTTCTTGCTATTATTTAAAGCCTAACTTCCACGCCATTTCTACGAAGTTCTTCTTTTAAGTCTTTAATTTCAATTTCCTTAAAGTGAAAAACACTAGCGGCAAGGGCGGCGTCTGCTTTTCCTTTTATAAAAGCATCGGTAAAATGCTGCATAGTTCCCGCACCTCCTGATGCGATTATGGGTATATTTAAGTCTGAAGATAAAACTGCCAATGCTTTATTGGCGAAACCTTCTTTGGTTCCATCGTTATTCATGGAAGTAAATAGAATTTCTCCTGCTCCGCGTTCTTCCACTTCTTTTGCCCATTGAAACAAATTTACATCAGTGGGCACTTTTCCGCCTACCAGGTGTACTAACCATTCACCGTTTACCTGTTTGGCGTCAATAGCCACGGTAATACATTGACTCCCAAATTTAGCAGCAAGCTCGTTAATTAGGTCCGGTTTTTTGAATGCTGAAGAATTTATGGAAACTTTATCGGCTCCATTTTTAAGCAAAATATCCACGTCTTCTACAGATGAAATTCCACCACCAACGGTAAAGGGAATATTAACTTTTTCGGCAACCCGTCTCACCAAATCGGCCAGGGTTTTTCGTTTTTCTTCCGTAGCCGAAATATCAAGAAAAACCAATTCATCTGCACCAGATTTTGCGTAGATTTCTGCTAGTTCAACCGGATCTCCGGCATCCCTTAAATCTATAAAATTTACGCCTTTTACGGTTCTTCCGTCTTTAATATCCAGGCAGGGTATAATTCGTTTTGTAAGCATTGTTTGTGTATTAAAGTTCCTTTCTTTTTTAAGGGAAAGTAACCGGGGTACATTTAATTCTCTAAAATAAACTTCTCCAATTCTTTCATTTGAATACGACCTTCATAAATTGCCTTTCCAATTATGGTGCCTTCACAACCAAGTTCAGCCAGTTTGGGTAATTCGCTAAAGGTAGAAATTCCTCCTGAAGCTATAAGTTTTAGCTTTTTATCGTCTGAAGAAGTTTCTTCCAGAATTCTGCGGTACAGTTCAAAAGAAGGACCTTCCAGCATCCCATCTTTAGAAATATCGGTACAAATCACATAGTTTATACCTTCTTGCTGGTATTCCCTAATAAAAGGAATGAGTTCTTTATTAGATTCTTCCTGCCAGCCGCTAACCGCAATTTTTTCGTTATTGGCATCAGCTCCCAGGATTATTTTTTCAGGACCAAATTTCTTAATCCAGGATTTAAAAACTTCAGGATCTTTAACAGCAATACTACCACCGGTTATTTGCTGTGCGCCACATTCAAAAGCAATTTGTAAATCTTTATCGGTTTTTAATCCGCCACCAAAATCAATTTTTAAACTGGTTTTAGAAGCTATTTCTTCCAAAATTTTATGATTTACAATATTTTTTGATTTAGCACCATCCAAATCTACCAAATGTAAATACTGAATCCCGTGCGCCTCAAAGTTTTTGGCTACTTCTAGCGGATTTTCATTATAAATTTTCCTGGTATTGTAATCGCCTTTTGAAAGACGAACACATTTACCTTCAATAATATCTATAGCTGGAATTATTCTCATTTAAAGTACAAAGTTAGAAGTTTGAAATATGAAGTATTAAAAATTAAAATTATGTTTTCTTGTTTTGTTATTTTCGTCTTGCTGTATTTATTGAGGCTACTTAATGGCCAAAATCTCTTCCGCTTCACGGTGTAAGTTTTGAGCTTTTTTAATGTCTTTACCTTTCATGATTTCCATAAATAATTCAAGAAAATACATACTCTCGTCTGCTTCTTCTTCAACGATTTTAAGTTTATTTATAAAATCGGCAGTAGATTTGGCACGTTGAGAAGCTCTATAATTTGCTCCCACAGAACTTGAACAACGGATGAGTTGATTGGCAAAAGCATTATACTCTCTGGAATAAGGTATTTCTTTACAGAAAAACCAGCAATCTAATGCGAACTGTTTTGTTCTTTTTTTTAAGTCGTTCATTACTTCGTACTTTTAATTTCGTATTTCTAACTTCAAAAAATTCCCCAGAATTTTCTCGCCCGCGTCACTACTTTTTTCGGGATGAAATTGTACTCCATAAAAATTATCTTTTTGAATTGCCGAGGTATATTCTACTCCGTATTCAGTGGATGATATGGTTTCTGAACATTCCTTAACGTAAAAACTATGTACTAAATACACGAATTCTCCTTCTGAAATTCCGCTAAACAATGGGGATTTTAGATCATAAATTTTATTCCAACCAATTTGCGGAACTTTTAATTTATTATCGAATTTCACTACGTTGGCGTGAAAAATTCCGAGGCCATCTGTATCTCCTTCCTCGCAATATGTACACATTAACTGCATTCCAAGGCAAATTCCCAATACCGGCTGTTCTAAAGTTGGAATTAGCTTATCTAAACCGGTAGACTTTAGCATTTTCATTGCGCTGCTGGCCTCACCTACTCCGGGGAAAATCACTTTATCTGCCGTTTTAATTTCTGCGGCATCGCTACTTAAAATCGCCTCGTAACCCAGTCGCTCTATCGCAAATTTTATACTTTGAATATTACCCGCCCCGTAATCTATTATTACTATTTTCATATTTTAGTTTTCAGTAGTAAGTACTATGTATTGAGATTCTTCATATCTTTTAACACACTACTTATATCTGTCATTTATTGGCTCCGTTAAAGGGTGTAATCCCCCCCTGGCTTGCCTCGAAATTAAAATTTTGTTTCCAACGAATACCTCGTGGCCTTACCTCGAAATAGTTTACTATAACATTCCTTTGGTTGATGGCAGAATCATTTTTTCGGCATCTCGTTTTACCGCCACTTTAATTGCCTTGGCAAAAGCTTTAAATATAGCCTCAATTTTGTGGTGCTCATTTTGCCCCTCAGCTTTTACGTTTAGGTTGGCCTTAGCACCATCGGTAAAAGATTTAAAGAAATGATAAAACATCTCTGTAGGCATTTTCCCCACCATTTCACGGTTAAATTCGGTTTCCCACACTATCCAATTTCTTCCGCCAAAATCTATAGCTACCTGGGCCAGGCAATCGTCCATAGGTAAGCAAAATCCGTAGCGTTCTATACCAAGTTTATTGCCCAAAGCTTTGCTAAAAACTTCTCCCAGGGCAATGGCGGTATCTTCAATAGTATGGTGTTCATCAACCTCTAAATCGCCCTTTACCTGAACCGTGAGATCCATTTGACCGTGACGGGCTATCTGATCTAACATATGGTCAAAAAATGCAATTCCGGTACTAATATCAGATTTTCCGGTTCCATCTAAATTTAGTTGAATAAAGATATCGGTTTCATTGGTTTTCCTTGAAATTTCTGCCCTTCTATCCTTCAGCTTTAAGAATTCATAGATATCTTTCCAACTATCGGTTTTAAGAGCTATAGCTTCTTTAACTTTCTCCTGGTCATTCTTCACTTCATCGGTGGCCAAATCTTCATGTGTATCTATAAAAATACCTTTTCCACCAAAATTATAGGCAAACTCAATATCTGTAAGCCGATCGCCAATCATAAAAGAATTCTTTAGGTCGTATTCTTTTTCATTATTTAAATACTTTCCTTCTAAAAGCCCCGTATTAGGTTTTCGGGTTGGAGAATTATCTTTTGCGAAAGTACGGTCCATTAAAATTTCACTAAACTCCACGCCTTCATTTTTGAAAGTTTGAATGATAAAATTTTGAATAGGCCAAAAGTCTTTTTCCGGATAAGAATCTGTGCCCAGGCCATCCTGATTGGTTACCATCACCAATTTAAAATCCAGTTCTTCAGCAATTTTTTTTAAATAGCACAAAGCTTCAGGGTAAAATTCTAATTTTTCAATACAATCTACCTGATAATCTTCCGGCTCGTGAATTAGGGTTCCATCACGATCTATAAATAATACTTTTTTCATAACTTACCTTGCAATTTCCGCAGCCTGTGCTGAATTTATTTCAGTAAAGGCGGAAATCTTTTATTTTCAAATCTTTAAACTAATATCTCTGAGTTATTTAACCAGCCAAATAATAGGCTTTATAAAATTACTTAATTCGTCATCCTAATTTTACTTCAGGATCTATGCTGTTTGGTATCGAGTATCTTAGAAGCTGAAATAAGTTCAGCTTGACGAAAACTATACTTTTTATTATTCTATACTCTTTAAAGCTTCTATTAACTTTTTATTTTCCGCTTGGGTTCCAACAGTTAAGCGTAGTGTATTTTCGCAAAGCGGTTGCGTAGTACGGTTTCTAATTACTATTCCTTTTTCTAACAATTGCCCATATCTTTTATTGGCATTATCTACTTTTACCAAAATAAAATTAGCATCAGATGGGTATATTTTCTCAACAAACCCAACATTAGCTAAAGCCTCACTTAAGAGGGTTCTTTCTTTAATTAAATCGGCTATTTCAGAAACTATCTGCTCTTTTTTAAGCACTCTATCTAAAGCCCTTACTTGCGTTAATTCATTTACATTGTAAGGAGGTTTAATTTTATTTAAGATTTCAATAATTGCTGTAGAAGCATAGCAAATTCCTAAGCGTATTCCCGCCATACCATATGCTTTAGAAAGTGTTTGGGTAACTACCAGATTTTGATATTGCCCGAGTTTATGTAACCAGCTTTTTTCTTCTGAAAAATCTATATAGGCCTCATCTACAATCACTAAACCATTAAAACTTTCCAGAATTTGTAAAATCTTTTCTTCTGAAAATGAATTACCCGTAGGGTTATTGGGAGAACATAAAAAGATCATTTTTGTATTTTGATCTACCGAATTCAGAATCTCTGTTACATTAGGTTCAAAATCTGAATTTAGCAAAACTTCCCTATTCTCTATGTTATTGATATTGGCCAGTACTTTGTACATACCATAGGTAGGAGGCAAGGTAATTATATTATCATCTCCCGGCTCGCAAAATGCACGAAACAGCAAATCCAGTACTTCATCGCTTCCATTGCCCAGTAGAATATTTTCTGAAACAATACCCTTTAATTTTGCCAATTCAGCCTTTAGGTTACGTTGCTGCGGATCTGGATACCGATTTACATCGGTTCGAAACGGATTTTCATTTGCATCTAAAAAAACCATTTCAGAACCCGTAGACTGGTATTCGTCCCTGGCGGAAGAATAAGGCTTTAAAACGGCCACATTAGGCCTTACCAGATTATTTATATTAAATTTATTCATTGAATGGTCTTTAATCTTCATTCTGAATTTATTTCAGAATCTAATATGTTCTAACAGTCTATATCTTAGACCCTGAAACAAGTTCAGGGTGACGAAGAGAATAAATTCAGAATGAAGATATTTTTAGTATTACTTTAATTCTTTTAATCGTAAGCTCACCGCATTTTTATGGGCTGCCAAACCTTCGGCTTCTGCCATTAACTCAATGGCAGAACCAATTTCGCGAATACCTTCTTCAGATATTTTTTGAAAAGTCATACTCTTCATAAAACTATCTAAGTTCACTCCGCTATATTGTTTGGCATAAGCATTTGTGGGCAGGGTATGGTTGGTTCCCGAAGCATAATCTCCGGCACTTTCGGGAGTAAAATTTCCTATAAAAACCGAACCTGCATTCTGAATACCTTCGGTGAAAAAACTTTCGTTAGTCGTACAAATAATAAAGTGTTCCGGGCCATATTCATTAATTAAATCCAGAGCATCTTTCTCTTTTTCAACATATATTAGCCTGGAGTGGGCTATGGCCTTTTCAGCAATATCCTTTCTTGGTAAAACTGCTAATTGATTGGTTACTTCCTTCTCTACCTCTTCCATTAAACTTTTAGAGTTGGAAACAAGCACTACCTGGCTATCTGCCCCGTGCTCGGCCTGGCTTAACAAATCTGAGGCAACAAAAGCTGCATTGGCAGAATCATCGGCTAAAACAAGTAATTCAGAAGGGCCTGCCGGCATATCTATAGCCACATTATAACGAGTTGCCAATTGTTTCGCCACGGTAACAAACTGATTGCCGGGACCAAAAATCTTATAGACCTTTGGGATGGTTTCGGTACCAAATGTCATTGCAGCAATTGCCTGAATCCCACCAACTTTATATATTTTAGTCACACCACATAATTCTGCGGTATATAAAATGGCTGGATGTACATTTCCATTTTTATCTGGCGGCGTACACAGTACAACTTCTTCACAGCCGGCAATATTTGCAGGAGTAGCCAACATTAAAATTGTAGAAAATAAAGGAGCACTTCCACCCGGGATATATAATCCAACTTTTTGAATAGCCCTTTTTTCCTGCCAGCACTTTACTCCATTAGTTGTCTCAACCTCTATTCTATCGGTTTTCTGTGCAGCATGAAATTTTTCGATATTGCTTTTAGCCAATTTGATAGCATCTTTCAATTCGTTGGAAACCTTAGCGGCAGCAGTAGTTACTTCTTCTTGTGTAACTTTTGTTTGCAAAAGATTTATTCCATCAAAAAGTTCGGTATATTTTGATACTGCGGTGTCCCCTTTTGTTCTTACTTCACTAAAAACCTGGTTTACGGTTTCTTCAATATCTTCTATAGTTTGCGTAGGCCTTTTTAAAATTTTGGCCCATTCAGACTTAGCAGGATTATAAAATTTTTCCATCTTAAAGTACCATTTTTTCTATAGGTGCAACTAAAATACCTTCGGCACCATTTTGTTTTAATTCATCTATTACCTCCCAGAAACGTTCTTCATTAATCACGGTATGAATAGAACTCCAGCCTTCATCGGCAAGCGGAAGAATTGTAGGACTTCTCATTCCAGGCAGTAATTCGATGATCTTTTCTAAATTTTCATTGGGAGCATTCAGTAAAATATATTTAGAAGTACGCGCATTTAAAACCGATTTCAATCTAAATTGCAATCTCTCTAGAATTTGCTGTCGTTCTTCTGAAATTTCAGGAGAAATAGCGAGCACGGCTTCACTCTTCAACATAATTTCTACCTCTTTTAATCCGTTTTTAAACAAAGTGCTACCGCTGGAAACAATATCACAAATACCATCGGCTAACCCAATATTAGGAGCTATTTCTACCGAACCATTAATGATATGAAGTTCGGCTGTAATACCTTTCTTCTCCAGGAATTCATTTACCGTGTTAGGATAAGAAGTGGCAATTTTTTTGCCGTCAAGATCTTTAAGGCTATTGTACTTCATAGATTTTGGCACAGCCAAAGAAACACGACATTTTGAAAACCCAAGTTTTTCACCCTGAATAATATCTTTTCCTTTCTCAATTAGCACATTCTCGCCAATTATGGCTACATCAACCACTCCATCTCTTAAATACTGTGGTATATCACCATTTCTAAGATACATTACCTCTAACGGAAAGTTACGTGATGAAGCTTTAAGTTGTTCTTTTCCATTATCTATAGAAATACCGGCATCTTTCAGTATCTTGAGGGAATCTTCATTTAATCTACCCGATTTTTGAATAGCAATCCTTAATTTTTCCTGACTCATTTTTTAAATTTCTTTTACGCTTTAGTTGTTGGTTATAAAGTAAACTATCTCGGGGCAAGCCCACGAGGCATTCGTTGGAAACAAATTTTTAATTTCGAGGCAAGCCTCGGGGTATTACACCCTTTGGCGGTGCCAATAAAAAAACCCGTTTGAATAGCTCAAACGGGTTTTAAATATGCTGAAAATTACAACACACCAAATTTACCTCGCCTGAGCGCAGTAATAAATATGATGGTGATGTAATTGAAAATTCTTCATTGTGATTACAAATCTAAATATAAATTTTAAACTGCAAAACAGCTTTCTTATTTTTTATAAATTTTTGTCTAAAACAATATAATTAATTCTCGAATTTCAAATTAATCATCAATAGCACTAAAAAGCATTTGCCTGAATTTCCAGGCGGTTTCATCGCCGGTATTTCCCCGTGTTTGCTTCAACAAAATACCGATTACCTGCTCCTGGGGATCGGCAAAATACTGCGTGTTAAAATAGCCACCCCAATCGAAAGTACCGGCACTTCCCTGCCCTCCGGTTATTTCTCCTGTTTCTGTTACCACGCCAAAAGCAAGACCGTAATACTGATTCGGAAAATTAAACTTTTCCCCAACCTGGTTCCCCATAATAATAGCTACTGTTTTTCGGCTTAACAAACGAGTACCATTATACTCCCCTCCATTTAAATACATTTGAAGAAATTTGGCGTAATCTTTTGCCGTACCCGATAGCCCTGCACCACCTGAAAAATAAGTGCCATCTTTTGTTAATGGATAATTCGTATTATAAAATGTATTCGGAAAATTTGTCCATTTGCCATCTTTTCTATGCTGAATCGCCACCAGACGATCTTTTTTTGATGAAGGCTGATAAAATCTTGTGTCGTTCATTTGTAGGGGATCAAAAATTCTTTCTTTCAGAAATGTATCAAAATCCTGCCCTGAAATTACCTCGATAAAATAACCCAAAACATCTAACCCTACACTATATGTAAATTTTTCACCGGGTTCATGGTGTAAGGGCAAAGCGGCCATTTTCTTTATATTTTCACCAATGCTAATGTCTTCTTCGGTAAATAACTCGACTATTCCTGCCCTGGAGTAAATTTTCTTCATACGCTGGTCACCATCTATCCTTCCATAACCCAAGCCTGAAGTATGCGTTAAGAGATGCCGAATAGTAATTTCATTTTTAGCCGGTGTCGAGGTGTAACTACTGTCTGCTTCGTTAAAATCTTTTAAAATTACCGGATTTTCGAATTCGGGAATATACTTAGAAATAGGATCGTCTAAACGAAACTTCCCTTCCTCCCATAGCATCATAACCGCGGTAGCCGTTATGGCTTTTGTTTGTGAAGCCAATCTAAAAATCGCATCTTTTTCAAGTTCTTTTCCCGATGCATTTGCATCTCCATAGGCTTTATGAAAAACAATTTTACCGTCACGGGCAATTAGGGCAACTGCACCCGGTATTTGATTTTCATTTATGGCAAATTGAAGCATCTCTTCAATTTTCTGTATTCTTTCTGAAGATATTCCTACTTCAACAGGATTAGCTGATTGAAGTGTCCCGGAATTGGTAACCGAAGTGGTTTGGGCAAAAACAGCAAGGCTTCCTATAAAAATAGAAAGCCTTGCAAAATTTAAGAAAATAGATTTCATTTTCATTATTTTAATTTCCTCCACCTAAAATTAAAGGCATTCCATCTTCACCCGAACCTATAATCACGGTTTTAGAATTACCCGATCTGGCCAGCTCCAGCGTTGCCTGAATTCCTTTTTCTTTCAGGATATTTGGGGTTAAAGAGGCATTCAAGATATCGTTGGCTCGTGCTTTACCTTCAGCATCAATACGCTGTCTTTCAGCTTCTTGCTCAGCTTTAGTTAAACGAAATTCGTATTCCAAAGATTCTTGCTCCTGGCGTAGTTTACGCTCAATTGCATCTTTAATATTTGGCGGAAGGGATACATCTCGCACCAAAACTTCATTTACCTGCACATATTGATCTCTAAGTAAAATTTGAGTTTCTTCTAAAATTTCTTTCTGAATCGCTTCTCTTTTACTCGCATATAATTGCTCAGGATTATACCTTCCTACCACCGCCCTTGCGGCCGATCTAACTGCGGGCTGAAGTAAACGCTGAATATATTGCTCGCCTTTTTCTCTATGTAGTTTTCCCAGTTGCTCATAAGAAGGTTGAAACCAGGTAGAAGCATCTAGCTTAATTTCAAGACCATTAGAACTTAAAACCTGCATTTTTTCTTCTAAAGATTGTTGCCTTACTTCATAAACATATACTCTATTCCAGGGTGCTACAAGGTGAAAACCTTCATTTAAAGGCGGTTCATCGGTAACCACACCACCTCCAAAGGTTTTATACAAAACCCCTGCCTCACCAGAACCAATTGTAACGGTAGATTTTGCGACAAAAATTATTAAAATAACGATTCCTATAAGAATAGGAACTCCAAGCTTGGGTAATCTTTCCATATATAAATTAAATTTAAATTAATCCTTTATATTTTCTGTAAAACCATTCTATTGCCAGTATTAAAACCAGCAGAAATAGAAGGTAAAACCAGTCTATCAAAGGTACGTCTTTTTGTTGGCTTTTTTGAACAGGCTTGTATTTATCGGCATTTAAAAGCCTATTTATAAATTCTTGCGTTTGATTTTGGTAAAAAATCCTAGTTCCAGAATTTTCAGCTAAGGCCTGCATTGCATTTTTGTTAGCTGAAATAAATTTTTGCTCAATATTATAACTTATTACTTCAAAACTTCCCGAACGAGAAAGCCCGGTTTCTGCTTCGTTAACCTGAAAAGTATAAGTACCTGGTGGTAAACCACCTAAATCTACCTGGTAGGTATTATTTTTTAAGATAAATTGGGACTCAAAGCTGTTTAAAGAATCTTCTACCGTAATTAGTAAGTTAGCCTTTGGATCGAACTGATAGTTTTGATCGAAAAAATTTGCATTAATTATAGCCGATTCATTTTCATAAAAAAAAGACTCGTAATCTAAAGTTAATCGCTCTCGTTGCTTTGTAGAGGCCAGGTTTTGAACCAGTTTTCCGAAGAAATTATCAAAAGCTTCAAAAGATTTATCTTCCAAAAAGCTAGCCGAACGCCAACGCCAGATATTTTCTCCAAAAATATAGCCTATTTTACGCTGTGCATTGCCCTGTATAGCCAATAAAGGTTGTGTGGTTTCTACATTTTCAATTTCCTGAAAATAAATACTTTCAATACTATTACTTTCAAGCTCAATATTACCAAACTTATCTTCAAGCGGGGGGAAATTTGAAAAAACAGCATCTTCAAATTGAAACTGGTTAAAATTTGGATTTCTCACCGCGAATATTTCCTGATTTTGATTCGTAAAATCTTTTATTATAAAATCCTGAATATTATTTATAAAATTCCAATTGGTTTTTGTGCCGGTAATAAGAAGATAGTTTTGGTTATTCTTCTTCAACTCTTCAAAGACAGATAAAAAGCCAGCATTGGGCTGGTATAATATTACTAACTGATAGTCTTCCAGGTTAAGGTCATTTTCACCAATATACTTAATGGCAAGCTGCCGTTGCTTGTTGGTTTCTACAGCCTTTTTAATGGCTCCTAAATCTGGATGCGACATAGCACTTAGCAGCAAAATTTCAGTACGCTCATCAATTACTTCTATCGCGAAACTTTTAATGTTGTTCGCCTGGTTTTTTTCGGTTGCCAAAGGCGCAATTTCAGCTTTATAAGAAAGTACTCCTAAATTTGTGGCGGGGAGTTGAGCCTGAATTATTACAGAACTATTTTCGTTATCTAACGAAACCTCTTCAGAGAAAATGACCTTTTCGTTTTCTTTAATAACAAACCTGGTATTTACCGCATCTTCTCCCGAGTATGAAATAAAGGCTTCTACCGGAAAACGATTATCCAAAAATGCGTAATTATTTAGGTTTAACCTGGTTAATTCCAGATCGGGATATTGTGTGGTATCGCCAATTACAAGGGGGTAAATTTCTGTATTTTTAGAATTGAAGTATTCAAAATTACGACCGGAGGTTTGATTTCCATCGGATATTAGTGCAATAACCGATTTCCTTTCTTTAGAAAGTGCTTCAACCCCTTCTAATGCCGAAAAAATATTGGTTTCAGTATCCTTAAAGTCATTAATATCGCCCGATTTGAGTTCTTTTCCGAAGTTATACTGAACGAGATCAAAACGTTTACTTAATTTTTCGTTAGACTTAAAGCTTTCCAGTATAAGTTTAAGGCTATCTTCCTGCTTAAGATGATTTATAGAGCAGGAATCGTCTGCCAACAAAATAAGCATAGGTTTTTCTAACTTATAGCTGGTAAAACCAATTTTAAGGTTAATAAGCAGCGAAAGAATTATAAAAACCGAAAAAAAGCGTAGTGAAAAAAGAATATAAGTATCCCTATCTCTTTTTCTAGACTTATACAGGTATTGAAAAAAAGCAAACCCCAGCGCAATAAATGCAGCCAGGGCGATAAGTAAAATTTTAGATAACTCCATTAAAGTGAAGATAGTTAATCCTTTTCGGGTAAAAGTTAAAAGTTCTAATAACTAATTACTCTTAACTTCTAACCTACCTATGTATGCATCCCCCCATCTACGTGAAGTACCTGCCCGGTAACATAAGCACTTAAATCGCTCCCTAAAAACACACAGGCGTTAGCTATATCTTCTGGGCTTCCACCTCTTTTTAAAGGAATTGCCTGTCTCCAGCCATCAACTACTTTGTCGTCTAACTTTTGAGTCATTTCTGTTTCTATAAATCCGGGGGCAATAACGTTGGTTCTAATATTTCTTGAACCAAGTTCCTGAGCCATAGATTTAGAAAAACCAATAATTCCGGCTTTTGAAGCAGCGTAATTTGCCTGACCCGCGTTACCGGTTACACCTACTACAGAACTCATATTAATAATGCTTCCCTTACGCTGTTTTAACATGGTACGTTGAACAGCTTTGGTCATATTAAAGATCGACTTTAGGTTTACTTCAATAACCTTATCAAAATCTTCTTCGCTCATTCGCATAAGGAGATTATCTTTTGTGATACCTGCATTATTTACCAGAATATCTATAACCCCAAAATCTTCGGCTACATCTTTTATAAGTTGTTCGGCTTCTTTAAAACTCGCTGCGTTAGATTGATAGGCTTTGGCTTTTACCCCCAATTCGCCCAATTCGTCTGCCAATGCATTGGCAGACTCAGCTGAAGAATTATAAGTGAAAGCTACGTTAGCACCGTGCTGGGCAAAAACTTTAGCAATTCCCTTGCCTATTCCACGGCTACCACCGGTTATTATGGCATTTTTCCCTTCTAATAATTTCATATTTATAAAAAGATTGATGTTAATTAAACAGTTTCAAATATAACAAAAGCTAATACCAAGAAATAAAAAATCCTCCTGTATTTGGTGAAACACTAAATACAGGAGGATTTCAATATGATTTAGGAAGGTTTTAGCCCTTCATTACCTCGGCTACTTTTTTCCCAATTTCTGCCGGTGAATCTACTACATGAATTCCATTTTCTTTAAGAATAGCTTTCTTTGCTTGTGCAGTATCTTCACTTCCACCTACAATAGCTCCTGCATGTCCCATAGTACGGCCAGCAGGTGCTGTTTCTCCGGCTATAAAACCTACAACCGGTTTTTTGTTTCCATTTTCTTTAATCCAGGTTGCGGCATCTGCCTCTAATTGACCTCCAATTTCACCGATCATTACAATACATTCGGTTTCCTCATCGTTCATCAATAATTCTACAGCTTCTTTGGTGGTTGTTCCAATAATTGGATCTCCCCCTATACCAATTGCAGTTGTGATTCCAAGACCTTGTTTTACTACCTGATCTGCAGCTTCATAAGTTAAAGTACCAGATTTAGAAACAATCCCTACTTTACCTTTTTTGAAAACAAAACCTGGCATAATACCAACTTTTGCTTCTCCGGGAGTTATTACACCTGGACAGTTAGGCCCTACCAAACGGCAATTTCTATCCTGAATATAATCGTAAGCTTTTACCATATCTGCCACCGGAATACCTTCGGTAATCGTGATAATTACTTTTATTCCGGCATCTGCTGCTTCCATAATAGCATCTGCTGCAAAAGCTGGTGGTACAAAAATTATAGAAACATCGGCTCCAGTTTTTTCAACAGCATCAGATACCGTATTGAAAACAGGCTTATTAAGGTGTTTTTGACCTCCTTTACCAGGAGTTACACCTCCAACCACGTTGGTTCCATACTCTATCATTTGTTCAGCGTGAAAAGTACCTTCGCTACCGGTAAATCCCTGAACTATTATTTTTGAATCTTTATTGACTAAAACGCTCATATTTTTTTTGATTTTGCGATTACAAAAGTAAGTTTTTAAAAATGAAAGATAAAGTGATTTATGAAGTTTATTAAGGCTTTAATCTTAAAATTAAGTAAAATTCAAGCCTAAAAATCAGATTATTTGAGAACTCAAAATTAAGTCCATGGACTACCGTCTATTTCTTCACCCAGTTGTGAAATTTGAACACCCTTAAGAAGTTTGTTATCTTTTAATTCCCAAATAGCCATAAAGTGGGCCAGTGGCATTTCTTCGTCGGGATTTTCTATTGTTTTTACATGGTAGGTAAAGTGTATGGCTATTTGATTGTCTTCTTCGACAATCTTTTCCACTTCGGCCTTAAGCGATTCGAAGCTCTTTCCTAGATTATCCCTAAGCTCTAATATTTTGTCGAAATCCAGCTTTTTAAATCCGGTGGTACCGTACCAGGAAAGATTTACATTGGGATGTAAGTAATTGTCTAGAGCTCCTTTTTCGTCTTTAAATAGGGATATATAAAAATTCTCAACAATCTCTTTACTTTGTACGCCCATAAATTTATTATTTTAATTTCTCAAGCAATTTAGGTAATTGCTTTAAAAGCGCCAATTCTTTTAATTTAGCCCTGGCTTCCATCGCTGGGTTTCCTGTATATACTTTGTTTGCTTTAGTAGATTTTGTAATACCGGCCTGCCCCATAAGAACACCACCTTTTTCTACGGTAATTCCGCTACGCATTCCTACCTGCCCCCAAACGGTCACCTCGTCTTCGATAATTACTGCCCCGGCAATCCCTACCTGACTGGCAATAAGACATCTTTTGCCAATAACCGTATCATGGCCAACCTGTATTAAGTTATCAAGCTTAGTACCCTCTTTTATGGTAGTATCTCCGGTAACACCTTTATCTATAGTGCAATTAGCTCCAATTTCAACATTATCTTCTATTATTACGCGTCCACCAGATCTTAATTTATCAAAGCCTTCTGGTCTTGTTTTATAATAAAAAGCGTCTCCTCCCAAAACAGTTCCGGAATGAATAATTACGTTATTTCCAATAATAGTATTATCGTATATACTAACATTTGAGTGAATTAGGCAATTACTGCCAATCCTTACATTATTGCCAATAAACGTGTTGGGCTGAATATGAGTACCCTTTCCTATTTGAGCCGAATCTGATATAGATTTATCAGCTTTTTTGAAAGGTTTAAAGTACTGAGTAAGCTTATTAAAATCGGAGAAAGGATCTTCTGAAATCAACAAAGCCTTACCTTCGGGACAAGCTAATTTTTTATTAATCAAAATTACAGTAGCAGCCGAATTTAAAGCCTTATCGTAATATTTTGGATGATCTACAAAAACAATATCCCCGGGTGTCACCACATGAATTTCATTCATCCCGGTTACCGGGAAATTAGCGTCACCAATATACTCGGCATCAATAATAGTTGCTATTTGTTGTAAGCTATGTTCCTGGGGAAATTTCATATACTAATTATAAAAAATTAGCCATCCTGCCCCAGTATTTGGGGATTATCTCAGAGTCTAAGCGTTTAATATCTAAACAAACTAGAAGCTGAAACAAGTTCAGTCTGGCCTAAAACTTTTTGAAAGACTAAAATTATTCTTTAATTCTTTCTTTATAAGTTCCTTTATCTGTTTCTACTTTAATTTTATCACCTTCATTTATAAATAAAGGAACATTCACCTCTGCACCTGTCTCTACAGTTGCCGGTTTAGTGGCATTGGTGGCAGTATTTCCTTTTACACCAGGTTCGGTATGTGTTACTTCCAATATTACACTTGCAGGCATTTCTACTGAAAGCGGTGCATTATCTTCGGTATTGATTATTACTGTAACCACTTCACCTTCCTTTAAAAGTTTAGGTTGATCTAAAGCTTGTTCCACCAAACGAATTTGAGTGTAATCCTCCACATTCATAAAATGATAAAATTCATCATCATTATATAGATACTGAAATTTATGAGTTTCTACACGAACATCGTCTATCTTATGTCCCGCTGAAAATGTATTTTCTACAACTTTTCCTGTAGTTACACTTTTTAGTTTGGTACGTACAAAAGCAGGACCTTTTCCGGGTTTTACGTGTAAAAATTCAACTATCTTATAAATATCGTGGTTGTAACGAATGCATAATCCGTTTCTAATGTCACTTGTACTTGCCATTTAAATTTATTTTAATTTGAACTAAAGTATCCTTTCATGATACCTCGTTGTGAGTTTTTAATGAATTCTAAAATTTCGTCTCTTTCTGCCGTTGCTTGCATTTCGGCTTCAATAATAGCTACAGCTTGTGTATTATTATAGTTTCTTTGATAGAGAATTCTAAAAATATCCTGAATTTCCCTAATTTTTTCGGTAGTAAACCCTCTTCTACGCAAACCTATAGAATTGATCCCAACATAAGATAAAGGCTCCCTTCCCGCTTTAACAAACGGAGGAACATCTTTTCTAACCAAAGAGCCTCCTGTTACAAAGGCGTGTCTTCCAATACTGCAAAATTGCTGAATTGCCGCCATACCTGCCAATACTACGTGGTCTCCCACATTTATATGGCCGGCGAGCGTACTGTTATTAGAAAAGATACAATTATCGCCCACAATACAATCGTGCGCAATATGGCAATAAGCCATTATCCAACAGTTTTTCCCTATTACGGTTTTCATTCTGTCTGTAGTCCCCCTATTAATGGTTACACATTCTCGAATAGTAGTATTATCACCAATAACCGTAATAGTATCTTCATCATCAAATTTTTTATCCTGCGGAATGGCAGAAATAACGGCTCCCGGAAAAATACTACAATTCTTTCCTATTCGGGCACCTTCCATTATAGTTACGTTAGACCCTATCCAGGATCCCTCGCCTATCACTACATTATTATGAATAGTGGTAAAAGGTTCTATTACTACGTTCTTAGCAATTTTGGCTCCGGGATGTACGTAAGCTAAAGGCTGGTTCATATAATTTATTTTGATTTTACAATTTGCGCCATTAATACGGCCTCGGTGGCTAATTTTCCGTTTACATAAGCAGAGCCTTGCATTTGGCAAATTCCCCGGCGAATAGGCGCAAGTAATTCTAATTTAAATATTAAAGTATCTCCAGGTACTACCTGTTGTTTAAATCTTACATTATCTATTTTCATAAAATAAGTAAGGTAATTTTCTGGGTCTGGAACAGATTTCAATGCTAAAATACCACCAGTTTGAGCCATTGCTTCTACCTGAAGTACACCCGGCATTACAGGTTTTCCGGGGAAATGCCCTACAAAGAAAGGCTCATTCATGGTTACGTTCTTTAAACCAATCACGCAACTATCGGTACAGCTATAAATTTTATCAACTAAAAGGAATGGTGAGCGATGCGGCAAAATATCCATAATGGCATTCACATCCATTAAAGGCTTTTGATCCAAATCTATTTTTGGAACATTATTCCTTTTTTCAGTTTTAATTATTTTAGATAGTTTTTTAGCAAACTCGGTATTTACATAATGTCCCGGCTTATTGGCAATTACTTTTCCACGAATACGTGTACCTATAAGTGCCAAATCTCCCAAAACATCTAAAAGCTTATGTCGTGCTGCCTCATTAGGATAATGCAGCGTTAAATTATCAAGAATTCCATTGGGTTTAACGGAAATATCATCTTTTTCAAAAGCTTTTCTTAGTTTCTTTAAGGTATCTTCGTTTATCTCCTTATCTACATAAACAATAGCATTGTTTAAATCACCTCCTTTAATTAATCCGTGGTCTAAAAGTGCTTCAAGTTCGTGTAAAAAGCTAAACGTTCTTGCATTCGCAATTTCATCTTTAAATTCTGAAAGATGGTTAATCGAAGCGTTTTGAGTGCCCAGTACTTCTGTGCCAAAGTCTACCATAGCAGTGACCTGGTACTCTTCTGATGGCATCACGATAATTTCGCTTCCGCTTTCCTCATCATGATAAGAAATCACCTGATCTACTATATACTCTTCCCTTTCTGCTTCCTGGCTAACTATTCCTGCTTTCTCTAAAGCTTCTACAAAAAACTTTGAAGAGCCATCCATAATTGGTGGCTCTGAAGCATCTAACTCAATTAAAATATTATCTATATCAAGCCCTACACAAGCTGCAAGCACATGCTCTGAGGTTTGAATTTTCACCCCATTTTTCTCAAGGTTTGTCCCTCTTCTTGTATTCACTACATAGCTTACATCTGCTTCTATCTGAGGTTCTCCCTCCAGATCCATTCTTTTAAAAACATAACCGGTATTTTCCGGACCAGGTTTAAAGGTCATTTTTACTTTCTGACCGGTATGCAGCCCAACCCCTTCAAGGGAAACCTCCCTATCTATAGTATGTTGTTTCGCCTGTTTATATGCCATTTTTAATCTTTTTTTCTAATTGGTTAAGTGTATCTATAGTTTTAGGTAAGTTTTTAAAATGCACGTAAGATTTATTAAAATCTCCGTAACCAAAGGCTGGAGAGCCTTGCAACATTTCATCATCTTTCACATTTCGGCCAATACCAGCCTGAGCCTGTATTTTCACTCTATCTCCTATTTGAAGGTGACCAACAATACCAACCTGCCCTCCAATTAAGCAATTTTTACCAATTTTAGTAGAACCGGCTATGCCTGTTTGTGCCGCTATAGCCGTATGAGAACCAATTTCTACATTATGGGCAATTTGAATTTGGTTATCTAATTTCACCCCTTCTCTTATAATTGTAGATCCTAAGGTTGCACGGTCTATAGTGGTCCCGGCACCAATATCTACATGATCTTCAATTATCACGTTTCCAATTTGGGGTACTTTTGTATACTTCCCATCTTCTCCCGGACTAAAACCAAATCCATCGGCTCCAACAATAACTCCGCTATGAATAACGCAATTATTACCCACAATGGTTTCAGAATAAATTTTCACCCCCGGGAAAACAATTACATTATCCCCTATTTCCACATTGTCCCCAATATAAACGTTGGGATAAAGCTTTACATTGTCCCCAATTTTTACGTTTTCACCAATATAGGCAAAAGCACCTATATAAATATTTTCTCCAAATTTCGCCGAATCAGACAGGAAACTCGGTTGTTCAATTCCCTTTTTGTTCAGTTTAATTTGATTGTAATATTCCAGCAAGGTAGAAAATGCTTTATAAGCATCTTTCACCTTAATTAACGTAGTGTTTATAGGTTCTTCGGCTACAAAATCACTATTAACTATTGCGATAGAAGCCTGTGTAGAATATATATATGAAGTATATTTAGGATTGCTTAAAAAGGTTAGGGAACCTTCGCCTCCTTCTTCAATTTTAGCTAATTCTGATACTTCTACATCGGGGTTACCCTCAATTTCTCCCTCAAGTATCTCTGCTATTTGTGCTGCTGTAAATTTCATTCTGGCAAAAATAAAAAAAAAGTGTTAATGTTTGGCCTTCGGATAACACATATAATACTTAATCACGGTTTTTGAAAGCGCTTTTAGGTTCAATTGATCCGATGCTTTAGCTACATCGCTAATCTTCCCATTCTTATGTAAAATGTTAATATTGTTATTTTCGCTTTTATAAGCGGTATTGGTAACCTCCCCACTAAAAACAAAATATGCTGCTTCTTCGGCCGATACATTTGCTTTTTCCTGAAAAGCTTGCCGGCGTTTTTCTAACTTTTCAACAGATGGTTTCTTCTTTTTAATCTTCACCTTCAACAAGTCCCGGTTAATGATCATTTTACATAAATTAGACAATACAAAGTCGTCGTGATCTTGCCATTCTTTCATTGCAGAGACAATATCATAATCGTCTAAACGCGCAAAAACCGATAAAGTTTGAGAAGTGAAGTCTTGTGGCCCAATTCTGTTATGCAGAAAATAGGAAAGAGATTTACTTGCGTTTAAGTCTTCCCCTTTTTCAACCAATTCCTTCGCCCGTTTTAACATTCTAATTAAAAGTTGCTCTGCCACCAAACTGGTTTTATGCAAATATACCTGCCAATACATTAATCTTCTGGCCACTAAAAATTTTTCTACCGAATAAATCCCCTTTTCTTCAATCACCAAATCATCATTAACCACATTTAGCATTGCAATAAGTCGCTCACTGTTAATATTTCCTTCAGCAGCACCGGTATAAAAACTATCTCGTCTCAAATAGTCTAAACGATCCATATCCAATTGACTGGAGATTAATTGATTTAAAAATCTGCGGCTGTAGGTACCGCGAAAAATCTGCAAAGCCAACGTTAAACTTTGGTTAAAGTCACGATTCATTTCTTCCATAAAAAGCAAAGAAATATTTTCGTGGTCTACCCCTTCCACAATACTATGTTCCATGGCGTGTGAAAATGGACCGTGACCTATATCGTGAAGTAAAATAGCAATTTGCAGGGCCTCTTCTTCGTCTTCAGAAATCACAACCCCTTTGTAGCGAAGCACTTGAACTGCTTTTTGCATTAAATGCACACAACCTAGAGCATGATGAAACCGGGTATGATGGGCACCGGGGTAGACGAGGTAAGACATTCCCATTTGAGAAATTCTGCGTAAACGCTGAAAATAGGGATGTTCAATTATACTAAAGATTCGCTCACTGGGGATGGTAATAAATCCGTAAATTGGATCGTTTAATATTTTAAGTTTATTAGTAGCAGTCAAACTTTTTATCGTGTTAATTCAAAACAAATATACATATATAGAGTTGGGGAGTATAAAAAGCACTACATAAGTTGTAAAAAACTGCAACTCTATAACAATTTATAGGAATTCACGAGTATTAAAGTCGCAAATTTAAAAAAGAGATCAAAACTCAGTTCACGCATAAAAATATAAAGAATGAATAAAATAAAAATACTTTGGGTAGATGATGAAATAGATCTACTAAAACCACATATTCTATTTCTTGAATCTAAAGATTATGAAGTAACCACCAGCCAAAGTGGGACTGAAGCTTTAGAGCAAATAGAAGAAGAGAGCTTTGATATCGTTTTTCTCGATGAGAATATGCCGGGACTTACCGGTCTTGAAACACTTGCTGAAATAAAAGAAAAAAGGGAAAATCTTCCTATTGTAATGATTACAAAAAGTGAAGAAGAATATATTATGGAAGAAGCTATTGGCTCTAAAATAGCCGATTACCTTATAAAGCCGGTAAATCCCAATCAAATTCTACTTAGTATAAAAAAGAATTTAGACCATTCCCGACTTATTTCTGAAAAAACAACATCAAATTACCAACAGGAGTTTAGAAAGATTGCCATGGACCTAAGCCAGGTAAATACGTTTGAAGAATGGGGCGAACTTTATCAAAAATTAATCTATTGGGAGCTACAGCTTGAAGACCTGGAAGACAGTGGTATGTTCGAAATTTTAGAATCACAAAAAAATGAAGCAAATACCCAATTTTGTAAATTTATAGACAAAAATTATACAGACTGGTTCGAAAATAGCGCTGAGGCACCTATAATGTCGCACACCATTTTTAAAGAGAAGATTATCCCTGAAATTTCCAAAGATCAACCTACATTACTTGTTGTTGTAGATAATTTAAGATACGACCAATGGAAAGCATTAGAGCCGGTAGTAGCTAATTACTACAAAAAAGAAAAAGAAGAGCCTTACTTTAGTATTTTACCTACCGCAACACAGTACGCCCGTAACGCTATGTTCTCTGGTTTAATGCCAGCCGATATGGAAAAAAGGTTTCCGCAATATTGGAAAAACGATACAGAGGAAGGCGGAAAAAACAACCATGAAGCCGAGTTTCTAGAAGAGCAATTGAAAAGGTTAGGAAAAACCTTTAAACATGAATATCATAAAATTACAAGTTTAAAAGGTGGAAAAAAACTTGCTGAAAACTTTAAAACCCAAAAGGATAACGATCTTACAGTTGTGGTTTACAACTTTGTAGATATGCTATCACATTCTAAAACAGAAATGGAAGTAATTAAGGAATTGGCTTCCAACGATAAGTCTTATAGATCTTTAACTCATAGTTGGTTTAAAAATTCGCCTCTACTAGATATTATTCTACAGGCAAAACAATTAGGATTTAAATTAATTCTTACCACAGACCATGGTACGATAAACGCAAAAAATCCATCAAAAGTTATAGGTGATAAAAATACCAGTTTAAATTTAAGATATAAAACGGGTAAAAGCCTCACTTATGAAGAAAAAGATGTTTTGGCTATTTCAAACCCTAAAAGTATTCATTTACCCAGTATAAATATGAGTAGCTCCTTTATTTTTGCTAAAGGAGACCTCTTTTTTGCTTATCCCAATAATTATAATCATTATGTAAGTTATTACCGAAACACCTACCAACACGGCGGTGTATCCTTAGAGGAAATGGTCATTCCTTTTGTAGTATTAAGCCCAAAATAAACACATTAAACACTGATTTACAGCAAGGTATAGGGAGTATAAAATTATTCCCTATCTTTGTTATGCCAAAAATCTTTTTTTGAAAATGTCTATAACCTACAATTTAGCCCAAATTGACGAGGCTGTTCAATTTATATTAAATCACACAAAAAGTAAGGTCTTACTTTTTTATGGTGAGATGGGTGCAGGTAAAACCACTCTTATAAAATCTTTAACTGCAGCCTTAAAAAGTATAGATAAGGTATCTAGCCCCACGTTTTCGTTAGTCAACGAATATCACACCCCCCAGGAAAATATTTATCATTTCGACTTTTATAGAATAAAAGATGAAAATGAAGCTTTAGATATAGGTATTGAAGAGTATTTGAGCTCCAATAATTGGATTTTTATTGAATGGCCACAAAATATTAGTAGCTTTTTAGAAAATGAATTTCAAAAAGTGGAAATTTCAGTTATAGATGAAAAAATAAGATTGTTAAATTTATGTTAATAAAAACCAAATATTTTCTTAAATTGACAAAAAAGGCCTGTGTTAGCTGCAATAGATAATTTTGTTATAGTTCAAAATTAAAAACAGCAAAAAAACAAAATAATTTTAAAATATAGCTATTTATTTTTTATTAGTATAAAATATATTTTATTAAAATATATTCATTTTTTTGCTTAAAAAAAGCCGCAAAAGTACGATTAATGTATTAATTTTTAGTGTTTTATATTTCTATAGGTTTGCTTCAGTAAACAAAACGAAACAACAATTTAAATCCCTATATTATGAAACTTAAAGCATTACTTTTTACAGCAGCAATTTTTGGAGCAAGTTTTTTTGTAACTTCAACTTCTGATAACGATACTAATAATGACCAACTCAAAGAACAAGCTGTCGACAGATCAACAATCAAAATTCCTGCTGCTGGGTAGTATTATAGCGCTTACTATAGCATCTTCACCTTACATATTTTATTTATATGAGATTTTCCCAAACGGTAAAGTTTGGGAAAATTCTTTTTTTACCTACGAAAGCCTTTATTATGAAAATGTGATGACCGCAGCATGGACCTATCTTGGTAAAATTGTTCCACTTTTTCTTCTTTTTATATGGTTTTTTACTTGTAAACATTGGTGGTATCATGCTATTTTAATTCCCATTGCAATGTATTCCTATCAATTAGTTATAAGTATTTATCAAGATGTCTATTTAAGAGTAGACCCGTTGGATACCAATCAACTAATTTATTTGGCCCCATTTTTTATACTTATCCTTTCTATTGTTTATCTAATTCGAATAAAGATTTTTGATCGTGTCTACGGCATCGATCTTAGCGAGATTGATGAAACCGATGTTTCTGTATTTTCTTCTGTTTCCGAAACCGATAGGCGTCAATTAAAATCCTTCCAAAATGAAAAAGAATATTGGGAGCCCACCGAAGAAGATTATTATAGCCGACTTTAATCAGGGCTATTTTTAAAAATAGTTGTAATTTTCCTATTATAAAGTTTTAGCACCTAAATATGGGCAAACAAGTCTCGCCTTTTACTAAAGAACAATTAATTCCGCAGGAGGAAACCCTGGAGATTTATAAAAATAAAGGCAAATTGTTTATTGGGATTCCCAAAGAAACTTCTTACCAGGAAAAACGAATTTGCTTAAGTCCCGACGCAGTCGCAGCAATAACAGCCCACGGACACCGGGTTATGATAGAATCTGGGGCCGGGAAATGGGCACGCTTTAGTGATAAGGATTATGCAAATGCCGGTGCAGAGATTACCACAAACACTAAAAAGGTATTTTCCTGCCCTACTATATTAAAGATTGAACCTCCTTCCATTAAAGAACTTGATTTAATAAATCCGCAAACAATTTTAATTTCCGCACTTCAACTTAAGACCCAGTGCAAAGAGTATTTCCAAAAATTAGCTTCAAAAAGAATAACGGCCCTTGGGTTTGAATTTATAAGGGACGAGGACGGCAGTTATCCTATTGTTAGAGCTTTAAGTGAAATTGCAGGTACTGCTTCTGTTTTAATTGCTTCTGAAATTATGAGCAATAATGTTAACGGAAACGGTTTAATGTTTGGCAACATTAGCGGTGTTCCCCCTGTAGAAGTAGTTATTCTAGGAGCTGGCACTGTTGGTGAGTTTGCAGCCAGATCGGCTTTGGGGTTGGGAGCAAGTGTAAAAGTTTTTGATAGCTCTCTTACCCGACTACGAAATATTCAGGCTAACCTTAATCAAACTTTTTATACATCAACTATTCAACCCAAAAATCTAACAAAAGCAATAAAACGTTGTGATGTTCTTATTGGTGCAGTTCGAGGCAAGAATCGTTCTCCGGTTCTTATAACAGATGATATGGTTAGTACTATGAAACGTGGGGCTGTAATTATAGATGTAAGTATAGATATGGGGGGCTGCATAGAAACCAGTGAAATTACCACTCACGATAAGCCTATTTTCACCAAACATAATGTACTGCATTACTGCGTTCCAAATATTCCTTCTAGATATGCCAGAACATCCTCGCTCTCAATAAGTAACATTTTCACGCCCTATCTACTGCATATTGCCGAGGAAGGTGGTATAGAAAACACCTTACGTTTTGATAAAGGTTTACGAAATGGTTTGTATTTTTACCACGGAATTTTAACAAATAAATCTATAGCCGACTGGTTTGATCTTTCTTACAGAGATATTAATCTCCTTATTTTTTAGAATAATTTATAACCAGGGCCTCTTCAAACTATTTTAAATGAAATTAATTCATAGAATTGGCTATTTCTCTGTTGGATTATTCTTTGGGATAATGCTTTTACTCTTTTTTTTGGGTGGTAAAAAAACCTCTTGTGACTATTCACCAAATGACCGGGTATTAAAAAATATAAAGATAAAAGAACGTAAATTTTCCCAGGAAGCTTTTAATTATTTCGAAGAAAATAAATTAGATACCGCCTTGGTTTCTGAAAGTTTAAAAAATGGAGATGTAGATTTTAGCCGAAGCAATACAGAGGGTAACCCCTGTAATGTTTACCTAATTACTAATAAAGTTGAAGAAGCAGTTCTTGAGCTTCAAGTAGAAAATTGCGATAGTACGGCAACTATTCGGCGTGCAGTTTTAAAAGAACAGAAGTAAAAAAAGTTTGTCAAAAGCTATAAAAGATTGACAAACTCTTTTTTTAAAGGCCATACTACTCAGAGAGAATTTGATCTGTATGTGCTTTGGTTTTTACTTTTTTAATCACTTCATCAATTTTCCCGTCTTCATCTATTATAAAAGTGGTGCGGTGTATCCCTTCATATTCCTTTCCCATAAACTTTTTAGGTCCCCACACCCCGTAAGCCTGTATTACTTCCTTATCTTCATCGGCCAAAAGTGGAAAAGGAAACTCATATTTAGTTTTAAAGTTAGATTGTCTTTTTTGAGTATCGGCACTAACTCCCAGGATAGCATAGCCTTTTTCCTGAAAACGCTCCCAATTATCTCTAAGATTACAGGCTTCGGCAGTACAGCCCGGTGTACTTGCCTTCGGGTAAAAAAACAAAACCAGTTTTTTCCCTTTAAAATCTGATAATTTAATAGTATTTCCATCCTGATCTGCTACTGAAAAATCTGGGGCCTTATCCCCGGCTTCTAATGTTGTCATAATTTCTATTTTTGTATCTATTAAATCGCGGATATTTTCCAGCGATATACTAATTTCAGTGATTGAGTAAATTTAAACAATATGACCAAACAAGAAAAGGTAGAATTTGTAATTAATACCTTAAATGATATTTATCCCGAAATACCTATTCCGTTAGATCACAAAGACCCTTACACCTTATTAATTGCGGTTTTGTTATCAGCCCAAAGTACCGATGTAAAAGTTAACCAAATCACTCCCAAACTTTTTGAAATAGCCGACAATCCAAAGGCTATGGTAAAACTTTCGGTAGAAGAAATTAGGGACATAATTAAGCCGGTTGGCCTCTCCCCTATGAAGTCTAAAGGAATTCGTGGATTATCTAAAATTCTTTTAGAAGAACATAACGGTCAGGTTCCCGTTAGTTTCGAAGCACTTGAGGCTTTACCGGCGGTGGGCCATAAAACGGCTAGTGTAGTAATGGCGCAGGCATTTAATGTTCCTGCCTTTCCGGTAGACACGCATATTCACAGGTTAATGTATCGTTGGAATTTAAGCAACGGCAAAAATGTAGCTCAAACAGAAAAGGATGCTAAACGTTTATTTCCAAAAGACCTTTGGAACAAACTCCACTTGCAAATTATTTGGTATGGCCGGCAATACTCACCGGCAAGGGGCTGGGACTTGGAAAAAGATATTATAACCCAAAAAATAGGTAGAAAAACCGTAATTAATGATTATTATAAAAAGAAAAAATAATCAAAAAAAGACCTGTGTGCAAACAGGTCTTTTTTTAATTTCTAATTGAGGATGCTTTCAAATTTAATTCCCTGAAAATCTACAATTCTTAAATTTTTTGAATAGCTCAAAAGAAACTGTATGGTTTCTTTTGAAGGTTCTAAATTCTTCAACTCATCCTTTTTAGATTGTTTTTTAGTGTAAAGTTTCCTCATGAGATATTTGTTGCGTTGGTTTCTTATTTTAACGCAATCTTTTGAGGAATATTATAAATTAGTTTGTTAAAACAAGATTATGTTTCTCAATTATTTTTCGAAGATTAATTAAAGCGTAACGCATTCTTCCCAAAGCAGTGTTTATGCTTACTCCGGTTCGTTCAGAGATTTCTTTAAAACTCATGTCTTTATATATCCTCATGGTAAGAACTTCCAATTGATCTTCGGGTAGCTCTTTTATAAGCTCCTTTACATCGTTTTCTATCTGATCTTTAATAATTTGTGTTTCAGCATTTAAATCTGAGTCACTTAAAACCGAAAAAATATTAAAGTCGCCGCTATTATCAAATTTAGGCATTCGCTTATTTTTTCTAAAATGATCTATTACCAAATTATGTGCTATACGCATTACCCAGGGTAAAAATTTACCCTCTTCATTGTATTTTCCTTTTTTTAAGGTTTTAATGACCTTTATAAATGTATCCTGAAAAATATCTTCAGCAACATCGCGATCAAAAACTTTAGAAAAAATAAAACTGTAAATTCGGTGTTGGTGTCTGTTAATAAGGGTACTTAGTGCGGCTTCGTTTCCATTCATGTAGTTGCGTACAAGAACAGCGTCAGTAATTTCAACGTTATTCATATTAGTTACTTTTGTTCAGGATGGTAGGGGCTCCCGAGGTTAGGTTATTTAGTTTCTAAAAGTAACTTTATGCGATAGGCGAGTGTTTTTTATTAAAAATCAATGGCCAAATATAGTAAGATATCTGCTACAAAAGCAAACAAAAGTTTAAAATTTTAACAATACAATAAGATTTTCAGGGCTTTAAAGCCTGCTGCTTATTAAGTATCTTTGCATCCCTGAACTAGAAAAATGAGCATGAATATTGACGTTGCCAAGGTAAATCCTAAGGAGAATATTATTATAAAAGGTGCAAAACTGCACAATCTTAAAAATATAAATGTAGTAATTCCCAGAAATAAATTGGTGGTCATTACTGGACTTTCCGGTTCTGGGAAATCCAGCTTAGCTTTTGATACTTTATATGCAGAAGGCCAACGTAGATATGTTGAAAGTCTATCTTCCTACGCCCGCCAGTTTTTAGGCAGGTTAAACAAACCCAAAGTAGATTACATAAAAGGAATTGCTCCCGCTATTGCCATAGAACAAAAGGTAAACTCTACAAATCCCCGTTCTACCGTAGGAACTTCCACCGAAATTTACGATTACCTTAAACTGCTTTTTGCCAGAATTGGAAAAACCTACTCTCCCATCTCCGGTAACCAGGTAAAAAGAGACAGGGTTGCCGATGTTATAGACCATGTTAAAACTTTCGATGAACGTGAAAAGTTATTGCTTTTGGCACCCATTAATATTGAAGAAGGCCGTACACTTTCAGAAAAAATAAAAGTTTTAGCCCAGCAGGGTTATAGCCGTATCAAGCTTAAAGATAAGGTGCTAAGGATAGATGAAGCTAATCTTGAAAAGGCTAAGCCCGAAGATACTTTATTAGTGGTAGACCGAATTATCACAAAAGATGAAGAAGATTTTTACAACAGGCTGGCCGATGCTACCGATGCTGCCTTCTTTGAGGGCAAGGGCGAACTTTATATTGAAAGCTTAAAATCGGGAGAAAAGAGACATTTTAGCAATAAATTTGAACTGGATGGGATGAGTTTTCTAGAGCCCAATGTTCATTTATTCAGTTTCAACAACCCTTATGGTGCCTGCCCTACCTGCGAGGGCTATGGGGATGTTATAGGTATTGATGAAGCCCTGGTAATTCCTAATACCGGACTTTCAATTTACGAAAATGCGATTTTTCCCTGGCGCGGTGACAGTATGAGTTGGTACCGGGATCAATTGGTTAATAATTCGCATAAATTCGATTTTCCAATTCATAAGCCATGGTTTCAGCTTACGCAAGAACAAAAAGATTTAGTTTGGAATGGAAATAAACATTTTGAAGGTTTAAACGATTTCTTTCAATTTTTAGAAAGTAAGGCTTATAAAATTCAAAATAGGGTAATGCTTTCCCGCTACCGCGGAAAAACACGTTGCGCAACCTGTAAAGGAAAACGCTTAAGACCCGAGGCAGATTATGTAAAGATAGATAAGCATAGCATCACCGACCTTGTAGAAAAACCTTTAGATAAGGTTAGGGAGTTTTTCGATAAGCTTACATTAAATGAATACGATCAACAAATAGCTAAAAGGCTATTAACTGAAATTAGGAACAGGCTTAAATTCCTATCAGAAGTTGGTTTAGATTACCTTACTTTAAATAGGAAATCCAATAGCCTTTCTGGTGGGGAATCGCAACGAATTAACCTGGCAACTTCTTTAGGGAGTAGCTTAGTAGGATCTATGTATATTTTAGATGAACCTTCTATTGGTTTGCACCCTCGCGATACAGAACGTTTAATTGGAGTGCTACAAAACTTGAGAGATCTTGGCAATACTGTAATTGTGGTTGAGCACGATGAAGATATTATGAGCGCTGCCGATGAAATTATTGATATAGGCCCCGAAGCAGGAACCCACGGTGGTGAAGTTGTGGCTACGGGAACATTAAAACAAATTCTAAAATCTAAATCGCTCACCGCACAATATCTTAATGGAAAAGAGGAAATTTCGGTGCCCGAAAGCCGTAGAGAAGCTTCCGGTGAAATTAGGCTTTTGGGAGCTAGAGAGAATAACCTTCAAAATATAGATGTAACTTTTCCGCTTCAAACATTTACGGCAATCACAGGTGTTTCCGGTAGCGGGAAAAGCACCCTGGTTAAAAAAATATTATATCCTGCAGTACAAAAGAAAATTGGGGGTTATGGAGAAAAAGCCGGGCAATACACCGATATTGAAGGAGATTTTAAAAACCTTGGAAGCGTAGAATATATAGACCAAAATCCTATTGGTAGATCTTCGCGCTCCAATCCGGTAACTTATATTAAGGCCTACGACGATATTAGAAATCTTTTTGCCGATCAAAAATTATCGAATATTAGAGGTTTTAAGCCTAAACATTTCTCATTTAATGTTGAAGGCGGCCGCTGTGAAGTTTGTAAAGGTGAAGGTGAAGTAACCATAGAGATGCAGTTTATGGCCGATGTTCATTTAGAATGCGAGGCCTGTAACGGAAAACGCTTTCAAAAAGATGTGCTGGAAGTTCAGTTTGAAGGAAAAAATATAGACGATGTGTTGAATATGACCATTGACGATGCTACTCATTTTTTTGCCGAACACAAGCTGGATAAGATCGTTAGAAAATTAAAACCTTTACAGGATGTGGGGTTGGGTTATGTTCAATTAGGCCAAAGCTCTTCTACCCTTTCCGGTGGGGAAGCACAGCGAATAAAACTAGCTTCATTTTTAGTAAAAGGGGCAACCAAAGAAAAAGCCCTGTTTATTTTTGATGAACCAACTACAGGACTTCATTTTCATGATATTAAAAAGTTACTAAAATCCTTTAATGCCCTTATTAAAAAAGGACACAGCCTGGTAGTAATAGAACATAATATGGATTTGGTAAAATGTGCCGATTATATAATTGATATTGGCCCGGGCGGTGGAGTTAACGGCGGAAATATTGTTGCTACCGGAACCCCGGAAGAATTAATCAAATCTAAAAATTCGGTTACAGCAAAATATCTAAAAGAGAAATTATAAAGATTATTGTTTCAGAAAAATTTATTTCTTAATTGCAGTTTTATTAAATATTCGACATCTAAATAATTGATTTACAATAAAAAAACCTCTAAAATAAGCTTTTTTTAGAGGTTTCCCTTTTTTGGCACGTGGTTTGTATTTTATGAAGTAATTCTCACCGAGAGTTTTCTTTAGATCACTTAAAAACGCAAACTATGAAAAATATCACCTTTTTAATCAGCTTTTTATTTATTGGCCTTTCGGCTAAAGCTTCTGAGTCTATAATTCATAGAGCTTATAATGATGCTTTTATTTTTATTGAGAATGGTGTTGAGTTTGCCGTTTATCCTAACGGGGAATTTGATTTTTATTACAACCCCGATTTCAGAAGCTCAAGCGTTATAAATATTTCTACGCCAAATATGAATATTAGTTATAATTCAGGTTATAACTATGATGCTTACGTTCAATATGACGATTATGGTGCTGTAATTCAAATTGAAAATGTTCCTATTTATTATGATTATTACGGAAGAATAATAAGAGCAGGTAATGTTTTTATAGATTATAACCGTCGCGGCCATATTGCAAGAGTTGGAGGTTTATATATTCATTACAACCGTTTTAACCGAATCACCAATTATACCGGTTTTATAAACCACTATAATAGCAGGTATGTTTACAGACCCTGGCATAGGTATTATTCCAGGCCAAGAAGCAGTGTAAGTATTGTTTTTGGTAAACCTTACCGGGCTTATTATCAACCAAACCGCGTTACCTATGTGCAGCATGTAAATTATTACAATAACTATTATACTAAAAACGTGCATCAAAACTTTTACAGGCCAAATCAAAAGAGGGTCTCCTATAATAAAGGAAGAAGAACTTCTGGTAAACGTGATTTAAGAAAGATTAGGAATAAAGAAGCTGAATTTGCTTCCAGGGGAAATAGCCGGAGAAGTAATATAAAAGCTCAAAGATCTAATGTTGCTAAGTCCAGAGAAAACATTACGAGATCTAAACGAAATACAAGTATTAGGGCACGCGAAAACAATGTAAGATCTTATAGAGGTACAGCCAATAGAACTGCTGTGAAAAACAACAGAACACGTTCTAAAGCTGAAGCAAGAAAAGTAGGTAGGGAGTCAAGGAATACTGCAATAAACAGGAGGTCTAATTCCAGAAAAGTGAATGCTTCCGGTAGAAATAGCAGAACTGTAAAAAGTACCCCTACAAGACGCTCCAGTAGCGCCACTAAAGCTTCTTCTGCAAGAGAATCAAGAACTACTACCAGAAGAGCCGGTAATAGAAATAGTAATACAAGAGCGGTAAAAAGCAGTAATAATAAAAGATCTTCTGCTAGAACATCAAATTCTTCTTCACGGGGAAGAAGTTCGGCACGGAATGTGGATAGGAGATAATAAAGAATTCATAATTTAATTTTTTGGTTGGTTAGTTGGAAACCCCTTGAAGCTTCATAAGTTTCGGGGGTTTCCCGTTTTTAAGAGGTCTTAATTTTTAAAACCTTATTAATTATACTATTTACCTCCGAAGAAAAATTCAGAAAATAGGCTAAAACTATATAAGTAACTCCTATTAAAATAGATTTAAGAATAATATTTAATAAGGGATGAAAATTAAAGTCCCAGAAATAAAAACCAAGGGATAATAAAACTCCAATTAGTAGGATAAGCCAGGTTTTAGAAGTAAAAGGAAGGAAATTAAATTTTTTATGTACCAGCCATATTTTAATTGAATTATAAATAAAAAAAGCTATAAAACTGGCTATAGCGGCTCCTTCTATTCCAAGAGCAGGAATAAAAACCAGATTTAATATAAAAGCCAGTAGTACCAGAAGAACACCAATAAAAAGTACTATTCTGTAATAATCTGAATTAAAAAGAATGCTGTTATTGTTCCCCAGGAGATTGTCGTAAAGTTTCACCAAAGAGATCAACAAAACCACCAGAATACTTAATTGATACTCATCTGGAATTAGCTCATAGAGTTGGTTTACATTGGTAATTATCAGAATAAAAATTAATAAACTTACAATCAATAAGTTTAAAGAGCTCCTTTTATACAAATCCTTAAGGCCATTAGTATTTTTTGTATTAAGAAATTCAGCCGTCATGGGGTTTGTAATTTGGTGCATTGCCTTTTGCGGCACCGAAATAACCGTTGCAATATAAATGGCAATTCCATAAATAGCTACATTTTCAATAGGCATAAAATATTCTATCATTACTTTATCCAGATCTAGTAAGGCCGTGGCAACAGATGCGGCGATAAGGATTAGAGATGTATACTTTAAAACCGGAGACAATTGCTTAGGAAATTTAAAATCAAGTTTCGGAAAATGAAGCGAGAACGCATAGATTTTCATAGCAATGAGTCGCAATACAAAAACCCCGGCAATGCAATAGATAAATTGATGCACTGTAATCCACTTAAAATAAACCGCCAACAGTAACAAACTAATACAGAACCTATGAAATACTTCTTTCATAAAATTCCCGAAAACACTTTTGTAATAAAGCTTAGACCATGCAAAGAAAATTTCAAAATAAGAAGTGGCCAGGGCAATTAGAAAAATCAACCATATATAAGGCCTTACAAGTCCATTGCCTTCTGTAAAATAATCAATTAAAAAAGAATAATTTATAAAGCCAATTAGGCCTAAAACACTAGCAACCAACAAGGGCAAAAACAAGACTAAATTTAAGAGTCGGTCTTTTTCTTGTCTTGTTTTGTAAAAACTAAAGAATTTTATAAGCGTGCTATGTACGCCAAAAGCCATAAACGGCCATAATAAACTAGCCGCCGAAAGTAAAAAAGTGACCAGGCCGTAATATTCCTGTTCTAAAAAATAAGTGAATAAAAACAGGGTGTTTACCGCCCCAATTGCAAAACCAAAATAGGTAGTAATTAGGTTCTTAAACGATTGCTTTATAATTACCCCCATCTTATACGCTCTTTATCAAATTAGCCAGTTGCTGAGTTAAATGCTTTCTTTGATATTGCTGAATATTACCAGAAACAAAATTAGTGTCTCCGTTTTTATATTTGCTATAATGAGCTAAAATTATGCTTTTAAGTTTTTCTTTTTCTGAATACTGAAAATATGCTCCTGAATCGGTCGCATTTAAAATTCGTTCAACATCCCATTCTTTGGGGCCAATAGCTAAAATTGGCCTTTGTGCCATTAAATACTCAAATAATTTACCCGGAATAATCCCCCTGGTTTCTTTGCTGTTAATCTCAATTAATAGCAATAACCGGCTTTCTTGTTGAAGATTAATAGCCTGTGAATGATCTACATAACCTAATACTTTAAGTTTCTCACCTAAACCTTCAGATTTAATTGAAGCGATCACCTCTTCGCTTAATGTACCTGCTAATTTTAGCTCAAGGTCTTCAGCAAACCTAGAATTTTCTTTACAAAGCTCGGCTATGGCCTGCCATAGGTTTAGCGGGTTTCTTTCGGAAAGTAAAGAGCCAATATGGGAAATACTGAACTTTTCATCTAATTTACCGGTATTTTTTAGATCCTTTTCGGTTGCATCAAACCCATTGGTGATTACACTAATTGGTTTCGGGGTTTTTTCTGCAAATTCGGCTTTTGTGGTAAAACTGGTAGTAATAATATGGTTGGCTGTATTTAGTACCTCCTGCTCCAGCTCAATATGCTTTTGCGCACTTTTTTTGGTAAGTCTCAACTTTTTATGATAGCCAATTTGCGTCCATGGATCCCTAAAATCGGCTATCCATTGTAATTTCAGTGCTTTCTTAAGTTCTAATCCAGTAAGATGTAAGCTATGTGGCGGGCCGGTTGTAATTATTTTTTTAATCTTCTGCTCTTTTAAATAAGTTTTCAGAAATTTTACCGAAGGTTTTACCCAAAATTTTCGAGCATCGGGAATAAATAGGTTACCGCGAATAAAAAGTAACGACTTTTGTAGCAAAGATTGATTTTCTTCTGCAGCAATAATTCCCTTACTTATAGTTTCTGTTTGATTTTTGGCAAATATTCCGGCTAATTGATAAGGCTCAAAAATAGGTTTTTTCAGGATTGTGATTCCTTCCGGAATTTCGGCCTCAAAAGAGGCATCCAACATAGGATAATTAGGATTCTCGGGAATAAACACCACAGGCTCAACGCCAAAATCCCGTAAGTACTTTACAAACTTTAGCCAGCGTTGCACACCGGGACCTCCGGCCGGTGGCCAATAGTAAGTTATAATGAGTACTTTTTCCATGAAAAGAGCTTATTCCCTTTTTCGGGATTTATACTAAACTACCTCGGGGCAAGCCCACGCAGCATTTGTTTGAAACAAATTTTTAATTTCCAGGCAAACCTCAGGTTTTTACAGCCTTTGGCGATGCCAATATAATCCTACTAAAATAATTAAAACCAAAAGAATAGAACTGGCAAGGGCAATGCTACTACCGGTATTTACTACTTCGGGCTCAAACCTAAAAGTTAGGGTATGCTCCCCGGCCGGAATATTCATAGCACGCAACACGTAATTTACACGCACATGCTCCACTTCTTCTCCATCGAGATACGCCTGCCAACCCGGCTGATAATACATCTCGGAAAAAACTGCAAATTGAGCTTCTGATGTGTTGGTTTTGTATACCAATTCGTTAGGCTGATAGCTGGTTAATTCAATTTCAGCTTTTTCAGCAGCCTTAAAATTTTTAGAAACTTCCTCCTTAAATTTTGAATTTATAATTGCAGTCTTTTGAAGATCAACCTCTTTTAAACTTAATATTTCTTCATTAGCAGATTCAACCCACTTAATATTATTTACAAACCATGCATTGCCAAAAGCATTCGGATTTTGCTGCGCCTGTGGCTGGCCACTTTCAGAAGGAACAATAAAGTACTTTGCATTTAGCATATTTAGCACTGCCATATTATTCTTCGAAATATAGAAATCATATAAGTCCTGTATCCTTCCGGGTTTGGCAGCGTGATAACCACCTATGGCATTATGAAAGTAAGAAGTACGCCCTGTATTAAAAGGGCTACCGGAAACATCAAATACACGGTAATGCCCTTCATCCTGTAAAATTTGCTGGTCGGCTTCATTTGGTTGAAATGGCCTATCCATTCGACTTGCATTTACAAAATCGTCCTTATTTACATAGCGCTTATCCACAGGAATCAAATCTATAAGAATTAAGAGTCCCAAAGCCGGGACCAACCAATTCTGTGTGATCTTCTTCTCAATATATAGCCAAATTACGGCTGCTGTTAAGGCTGAAAAAATAAGCGACCTAATAAGGTCTTCGGTATAAATAGCTTTTCTATCTTCTTTAAGCGCTCTTACAAAATCGGCACCCAATTGTTGAATTAAAGTTGAATCTCCTGCTCCGCTAAAATCAAAGAGCACAGATCGGAAAAGCAATAAAGCAAGACCCACTCCTCCAACAATAATACCTGACCATTTTAATGCGTGCACCTTGGCTTCTTTTTGAAGCTTTGGGTCAAATAATTTATAAAGTCCGTAAACGGCCAGTATGGGCACACATAGTTCTATAATTACCTGTATAGATGAAACCGCTCTAAATTTATTGTACAAGGGCACATAGTCTATAAAAAATTCGGTGAAAAACCTGAAATTCTTACCCCAGGAGAGAACAAGTGCCAAAACACTTCCGCCAACAATCCACCATTTTAAACGGCCTTTCACCAGATATAGGGCAAAAATAAATAGGAATAATACTGTGGCGCCAATATAAGCAGGAGCACCCACATAAGGTTGGTCTCCCCAATAGGTAGGTGCGTTTTCAGCAAAATCGCCCGCCTGAACCGGGGAAGCTCCTAATTTTAGCAAGGCATCATAAATTTCGGTGTCTTTACCAATATCTTCAGCATTAGAGCCACCCATAAATCGGGGGCTAAAAAGATTTAAAGACTCCATTATTCCATAACTATATTCAGTAATATAATTAAAGCTTAAACCAGCCGCAGGCTTATCAGATCCATCTGGTGAAATTGTTAAACCGGTATCTCCCCGGGTACTGTAAGCCGTATATTCCTGGGTGGCCAGTAAATTAGTTGCATTTGCTCCTATGGCCAATATAACAGCCACTACCATTACTCCTAAAGCCTTAAAGAATTTAGGAAGTATATTTTTTTGGTAGGCATCAATTAAATATGCTATTCCCAGCACAATAACCAAGAGGAGCAAGTAATAAGTCATTTGAAAGTGATTGGCCCCAACTTGCAAGGCCATTGCTAACGATAGCAACAAGAAACCCCATAAATATTTTTGCCTAAAAGTGAGAATAATACCGCCTAAAACCATAGGCATATAGGCAATTGCGTGGGCTTTGGCATTATGCCCAACACCAAGAATAATAATTAGATAGGTAGAAAACCCGAAAGCAAGTGCACCTAAAAGTGCCAATCTAAAATCTAGTTTTAAACAGAGTAAGAGAATATAAAAGCCTAAAAAATAAAGGAAAAGATAGTCGGCCGGTCGTGGTAAAAACCGTAAAACATTATCTAGTTTTTTCACATAGTTATGCGGATAATACGCTCCTAACTGAAAAGTGGGCATTCCTCCAAAAGCCGCATCGGTCCAGTAAGGTTCTTCCCCGGTTTGGTCCCGAAAATCATTCTGCTCTTTGGCCATCCCGATATACTGAACAATATCGCTTTGAAAGATTTTTTTCCCTTCAAGAACAGGACTAAAATAAAATAAAGAAACTATTACGAAGCCTACCAAAACAAGAAGATGTGGCAGAAACTTTTTAAGATTGGCCATCTGATTTTTTTTAGATCACATTTATTAAACCTGAGAGGGAGCTACCTCCCTATTCATTATAAAAAATTGATCCCGAAATTAATCAATTTCCTCGTAATCTATATATTCACCAACGTTTTTATTAGATTTTCTACCGCTTTTTGGGCCTTTATCAATACTAACTTTTCCCTCCTTTTTTTGAGAGTTAGGGTCTTGCTGCTGCCTAAATTGTTGTTCAAAACGCTTTCCCACTTTTCTTAGAAAATATTTAAGTATAAGTGGTCCAAACCATTTAATTAGTATTTTAAAAGCAAAATATACTAATAGAATAATTAGAATCGTTTGTAATACATCGGAAAAAGAAGCTTCTAACATTTTAAGGTCTTTTTGCAAAAGTAAAAATAAGCCTTGAGAATGGTCGCTTTCTATTCCTAAAAAAATAATAAATCTGCTATCTTTGAAAGTAACAAACCAATCTAATATGCACTATTTAAAAGTAGGTATCGCTTTTATCTTCTTCGGAATTTTTACTGCAAACGCACAATACACTGAAACCATTAACTCCAATAGACCCGGGGAATCTCAGGGAGCCTACGCCGTAGGAAAAAATGTACTACAATTGGAAGCAGGTGGATATTTGGGAAACGATAATCACACTCTTTTTAATAGTGATACAGATATTTTGGGAGCAAGTTACGGTATTCGTTTTGGGTTTTTAACCGAAATCCTGGAGCTTAACTTATTTGGTTCCTTTCAGGACCAGGTAACTTCTATTCCTTCAGGAAATGGTGTAGATGAATTTAAAGTAACCAACTTTAAGACAAATACTATAGGTGGTAAATTTTTAATTTTTGATCCCAATATAAGTGTTAAAAAACGAGAAGTAAATCTATATAGCTGGAAAGCTAACCAACGTATGGATTTACGCAGTCTAATCCCTGCCGTTTCGGTTTATGGTGGTGCCAATTTTAGCTGGTGGGAAAACCCATATATGTTTGAAGGAGAATCTTCGATTAGTCCCAAAGCAGCCATTATTACTCAAAACAACTGGGGACGTTGGGTATTGGTCATGAATTTTATAGCCGATAAGTTTACGGAAGAATATCCTTCTTACGGAGGAGTGTTTACCCTTACCCACGCGGTTACCCCCAGATTTGCCGTTTTCGGGGAATTTCAAACCTATATAAGCGATTTATATGCCGATGAGTTATTAAGAGGTGGGGCTGCTTACTTATTTGGAAAAGATTTTCAGGTTGATATCTCCGGACTTGTAAATTTTAAAGACACTCCCTCTAGATGGCAGGTAGCTGCAGGAGTTTCTTATAGATTCGATTTCCATGAAGATGACGAATATATTGAAGACACTTACGAAGGAAAACGCAATCAAAGAGGGGAAGAACTGGAAGAAACCGGTTTTTATAAAGAAAAGGAAGAAGAAAATGGTTCAGGTAAATAGATCTTAACCTGATTTTTCTTGGAAACAAGAAACAGAAAAACCGTTTAAAGAATAATCTTATTGACGTCAAACTGAATTTATTTCAGCTTCTAAGTTTAAATGAAACTAGACCCTGAAACAAGTTCAGGGTGACGTAGAAAAATAACTTCTAAACGGTTTTTTAAGCTTTATTCCAATAAATTAATACCTACTCTTTACTTGCCATTGCGGCAGAAACTGAAGCAGATAATCTTTTGTAGGTTCCATTTTCTAAACGTTCTCGAATAGCTGAAAAAGCTTGTAGGGTTTCTTCTACATCTTCGAGAGTGTGAGAAGCGGTAGGAATCATTCTCAATAAAATAAGTCCTTTTGGAATTACCGGATATACCACAATAGAACAGAAAACGCCATGGTTTTCCCTAAGGTCTTTAACCAAAGCCATAGCTTCTGGAATACTACCCTTAAGGTACACAGGAGTTACACAGCTTTGTGTAGTTCCTATATCGAAACCATTATCCTTAAGTCCGTTTTGAAGTGCATTTACATTCTCCCAAAGCTTTTCTTTTAGCTCAGGCATTGTTCTTAACATTTCCAAACGTTTTAATGCGCCAACCACCAATTGCATTTGTAGGGATTTAGCGAACATTTGAGAGCGTAAATTATATTTCAAATAATCTATAATTTCTTTATCGGCTGCAATAAATGCTCCTGTACTAGCCAAAGACTTCGCAAACGTAGCAAAATAAACATCTATTTCATCCTGTACTCCCTGCTCCTCACCGGCACCGGCACCTGTTTTTCCAAGGGTACCAAAA
The DNA here is from genome assembly GCF_015143665.1 of Salegentibacter sp. BLCTC. Classification (NCBI taxonomy): domain Bacteria; kingdom Pseudomonadati; phylum Bacteroidota; class Flavobacteriia; order Flavobacteriales; family Flavobacteriaceae; genus Salegentibacter; species Salegentibacter sp. BLCTC. Next base: position 369,612 of record NZ_WYEW01000001.1, read on the forward strand.
CCATGAGCATCATCTACAAATAACCTAAAATTATATTTTTTCTTAAGCTCAACAATTTCCTTTAATCTTCCCTGCTCTCCACGCATTCCAAAAACCCCTTCAGAAATCAATAAAATCCCTCCTCCTGTTTGTTCTGCAATTTTCGTGGCACGTTGCAGGTTTTTCTCTATACTATCAAGATCATTATGCTTGTAAGTAAAGCGCTGCCCCAGGTGTAGTCGTACACCGTCTATAATACAGGCATGAGCATCTACATCATAAACAATTACATCCTGTTTAGAAACCAGCGCGTCTATGGTAGAAACCATTCCCTGGTAACCAAAATTTAACAAATAAGCAGATTGTTTATGAACAAAAGAAGCAAGTTCATCCTGTAGTTTTTCGTGAAGATGCGTATGTCCACTCATCATTCTGGCTCCCATAGGATATGCCGATCCATATTCTGCAGCGGCTTCAGCATCTACTTTTCTTACTTCGGGATGATTAGCAAGCCCCAGGTAGTCATTAATACTCCAGGTAATTACTTTTTTCCCTCTAAACTTCATTCTGTTTGAGATAGGGCCTTCAAGTTTTGGAAATACAAAATACCCCTCTGCCTGCTCTGCCCATTTTCCTAATGGTCCTTTATCCTTATATATCTTATCAAATAAATCCCTCATCAATCTTTTTTTAGTCAAGCCGCAAAAGTACTTAAAATTGGCTCAATTGTACAAAGTTATTTTTTTCTTAAAATTCAAATAAAAGAAAAGCATCCTAGGGGGATGCTTTTTTCGTTTCTATTTCTGAATCAATTTCAAAATATTCTTTATTTAATTATTTCTATAGGTTGTGCTTCAATTTCGTTTTTGGTATCAAAAAAGCCTTGCTCTTCCATCCAATTATCACTAAAAACTTTTCCCATATAACGTGAACCGTGATCTGGAAAAATAACCACTACTTTACTATGCTCATCAAATTCGCCTTCTTCAGCAAGTTGTTTTAAGCCTTGTGTAGCAGCTCCACTGGTATAACCTACAAAGAGTCCTTCGGTTTTAGCCAGCTCTCTTGCCGTATGGGCGCTATCTTCATCACTAACCTTTACAAAACGATCTATAATTTCAAAATCTGTAGCCGAAGGAATAAGGTTTTTACCCAAACCTTCTATTCTGTAAGGATAGATTTCATTGGCATCAAACTCTTTAGTTTCATGATACTTCTTTAAAACAGAGCCATACGCATCTATCCCAATAACCTTCAAATCAGGATTCTGTTGTTTTAGATACCTTGCAGTTCCCGATATTGTACCACCTGTACCACTACAAGCAATAAGATGAGTTATTTTTCCTTCTGTTTGATTCCAAATTTCAGGACCGGTAGAATTAAAATGCGCGTCTATATTCAAATCGTTAAAATATTGATTGATATAAACCGAACCTTTTGTTTCTGCGTGAAGGGTTTTTGCCACCTGATAATAAGACCTGGGATCGTCTGCCGATACATGTGCAGGACAAACATAGACCTTGGCCCCCATGGTTCTTAACATGTCTATTTTATCGTTAGAGGCTTTAGAGCTTACCGCTAAAATGCATTCGTAGCCTTTAATAACACTTACCATAGCAATGCTAAAACCGGTATTCCCAGAAGTAGTTTCTATAATAGTGCTACCAGGTTTTAGAATACCTTTTCTTTCTGCTTCTTCTATAATATAAAGTGCAATACGGTCTTTTGCAGAGTGTCCCGGATTAAAGGCTTCGACCTTAGCGAAAAATTCTCCTTTAAATTTTTGGGTGATTTTATTAAGTTTTATCAAAGGTGTATTGCCTATAAGCTGCAATACGTGATCGTATACTTGCAAATCTTCTTTCATAAATCGAAGTTCTTTACAAAATTTGGGTTAAAGATTTTGCCCAATTCTTGAGCGTGAAAACATTTCAGAAATACTGAAAATATCTTATTTTTTTATTCCGAACCAATCGAAATAAAACACTGACATTCAATGCCAATTTTATTTCTATTCTATTATAAACCTTCGAATATTTAGAGGCTTATCCCTCTATATTCAAATTCTCTTTGCAATACTTCTCAAACCTCCAAAGAGGCGATTTTTCCTAAAAACACAGAAGTAAAACCGTCCAAATTTAAGGTAAATTTTTTAATTAGTGGTCAATTCCTTCCAAATCCAGTAAAAATGCATATTCTTCAGCCACCTCTTTTAAAGCTTCAAAACGTCCTGAAGCCCCACCGTGGCCTGCATCCATATTGGTATGAAAAAGTAACAAATTATTGTCGGTTTTCAGGTCCCTTAATTTAGCTACCCATTTCGCAGGTTCCCAGTATTGAACCTGAGAATCGTGCAAGCCCGTTGTTACCAACATATTAGGGTAGTTTTGCGCCACTACATTGTCATAAGGTGAATATTGTATCATATAATCATAATAATCTTTGTTATTAGGATTACCCCACTCATCATATTCACCGGTAGTTAATGGAATGCTATCATCTAACATTGTTGTTACCACATCTACAAAAGGTACGGCAGAAATAACACCATTGTATAGTTGCGGAGCCATATTTATAACCGCCCCCATAAGCAAACCACCTGCAGAACCACCCATAGCATAAAGATGTTCTGCAGAAGTATATTTTTCCTGAATTAAATATTTTGAAACATCTATATAATCGGTAAACGTATTCATTTTATTGAAAAGCTTCCCATCTTCATACCATTTACGGCCAAGGTATTCCCCGCCACGAATATGTGCTATAGCATAGATAAAACCACGATCTAACAAGCTAAGCCTCACTGTAGAAAAATAAGGATCTATGGTAGAGCCATAAGAGCCATAAGCGTATTGTAAAAGCGGACTATTCCCATCTAATTTGGTTCCCTTTTTGTAAACCAGGCTAACCGGAATTTTAGTACCATCTTTTGCCGTTGCCCAAATTCTTTCTGAGGTATAATTATTCTTATCAAAATTTTTATCTAAAACAGCTTGCTCTTTTAAAACCGTCTTCTTTTGGGTTTCCATATTAAAATCTACCACCGATGTTGGCGTTGTCATGGAGTTATAGGTAAACCTTAAAATTTCCGTATCAAAAGCAGGGTTTATTGAGGTATAGGCCGTATAGGTCTCATTATCAAATGGAATATAATACGCCTCAGAATTATCCCATCGCATTACTTTTATCTTATTCAAGCCATTGTGTCTTTCACTAACCACCAGGTACTTTTTAAAGATATCTATATCTTCCAATAAGTAATCTTCCCGATGTGGAATTACATCTACCCAATTTTGCTGACTTGTCTTTTCAACCGGAGTTTTCATCAATTTAAAATTGGTAGCACCATCTTTATTAGTCATTACGTAAAAGCTATCTTCAAAATGCGCAATGCTATATTCCAGGCCACGTTCTCTGGGCTGAAAAACCTTAAACTCGCCATTGGGGTTATCAGCTTTTAAAATTCGGTATTCAGTAGTTAAGGTACTATGGCTCCCAATAATGATATACTCTCTGGATTTCGACTTATAAACATAGGTATTAAAAGTTTCATCTGCCTCTTCATAAACCAGCTCATCTTTAGAAGAGTCTGTACCTAAAATATGTTTGTAAATTCGATAAGACCTTAAGGTTTGATCGTCTTTTTTGGTATAAAAAAGCGTTTTATTATCTGCGGCCCAGGTAGAACCACCGGTAGTATTTTCTATCTTATCAGGATAAATTTCTCCGGTTTCCAGGTCTTTAATCTGAATGGTATATTTTCTTCTACTTAAGGTATCAACCCCAAAAGCGACCATTTTATTATCCGGACTCACATTTAATCCGCCAAGGCTGTAATACTCAAAGCCTTCGGCCATTTCATTTACATTAAAAAGCAAATCTTCAGGCGCTTCCAGGCTTTCTTTTTTACGCGAGTAAATAGGATAATCTTTTCCTATTTCAAACCGGGTTAAATACCAATAACCATTTAATTTATAAGGAACCGACTCATCGTCTTCCTTTATCCTGGACTTCATTTCTTCAAATAACCGCTGCTGAAAATCACTGGTGTGAGCCGTCATTTGTTTATTATAAGCATTTTCCTGATTTAAATAATCTATTACCTCGGGGTCTTCCCTATTGTTCATCCAGTAATAATTATCTACTCTCACATCTCCGTGAAACTCCAGCTTTTTAGCTATTTTCTTCGCTTTAGGCGGTATAATTTCTTTTTTCAAATCTGCATTATTTTGAGCGCCTGCAAAGGTAATGCTTCCCAGTAAAATACATAATAGTCTCTTCATATTAACAGGATTAATCCTGTAATTTAGTAAATTTGCCTTTCATAAATTTTAAAAAAAGAGACTATGTTTGGAGATATGATGGGTATGATGAATAAAATAAAAGAAACCCAGCAAAAAGTTGAAGAAACTAAAGAACGATTAAAAACCGTTAGCATTGAAGAAAAATCAACCGACGGCTTACTAAGTGTAACCATTACCGCCACTCGTGAGATTAAAAATATAAATATTGCCGACGAGTTACTTGAGGATAAAGAGCAATTAGAAGATTATTTGGTACTTACTTTAAACAAAGCCATTGCCAAAGCTTCTGATATCCATGAAAAAGAACTTGCGGCAGTTGCCAAAGATGGAATGCCAGACATTCCGGGAATGGATATGCTTAAGTAATTTTATTCGAGAATCGAGATTTATCCCGATAATTATCGAGACTTCTAAGAGGCTCACCACGGGTTATTTACTATTCAGTTAAAAAATAAACACCTCACAGATTTTAGAGTCTGTGAGGTGTTTATTTTTAGGTTATTTTACCTAAGTCTCTTATAGTATAAGTTCCTTAAGCACCTTCAAAAATTTCTGGTGCATTTCTTCGGAATAATCTAAATGGGTGACTATTCTTAATTTTCCCTGCCCCATATTGCTTATCCTAATATTTTCTTTTGCCAGATTTTTCATAAATGCAGCTTCATCTGAAGCCTTTTTAAGATAAAAAATAACAATATTGGTTTCTACTTCTTCCACTTCGCCAACATAACTAGCGTTTTCCAGTGTTTTGGCTATATCGGCTGCCCTTTTATGATCTTCGGCCAGGCGTTCTACATGGTTATCCAGAGCGTAAGTACCGGCCGCTGCCATAAAACCAACCTGTCGCATTCCGCCGCCTAAAACTTTACGAACCCTAATGGCATTTTTCATTATTTTTTCGCCTCCAATTAGCACAGAACCCATAGGGGCTCCAAGTCCTTTAGAAAGACAAACCGAAATAGTATCGAATAATTTCCCGTAATCCCTGGGATCTTCATTTTTAGCAACCAACGCATTAAAAAGCCTTGCCCCATCCAGGTGAAGGCCCAGGTTATGGGTATTACAAACTTTTCTTATTCTTTTAATCTCCTCCAGATCATAGCAGGCTCCGCCCCCTTTATTAGTAGTGTTTTCCAAACAAACCAAACTGGTAAGAGGGCTATGATAAAAATCTGGAGGGTTGATACTTTCTTCAACCTGTGCAGCAGTAATCATTCCACGGTTGCCGTCTACCAATTTACAGGAAACTCCGCTGTTAAACGAAGCTCCTCCCCCTTCATAATTAAAAACATGCGCCCATTTATCACAAATAAGCTGCTCGGCCGGTTGTGTATGTAATTTTATAGCGGCCTGGTTCGCCATACTCCCGGTTGGAAAAAATAACGCTTCATCCATTCCAAACATTTTTGCCAGCTTTTCTTCCAAAGCATTTACACCAGGGTCTTCCTTGTACACATCATCACCAACTTCAGCACCTATTATGGCTTTTAACATCCCGCTGGTAGGACGGGTTACTGTATCACTTCTAAGGTCTATTTCTTTCATAAAATATATTTTGACTTAATTCGAAATATAAATATTCATTTTTTATAGGAAGTATAAGCTCTTAAGCTCTAAAAATCCAATTTAATACTTTCCCTATTATTCTCTTAAATTTTCCTTCTTCAAAATGAAATGATCAAATTTCAGCAAGTGAGAAACTGACTAACAGGAGAATAAGTCTAAAGCCTTTCTTTTAGGGCAATTTCAGGAAATTTTAAAACTATAAAAATATCGTTAAATAGTTTCCCGGCCTATTCTTAAATTCTATTTTTACTTTAAAATTTAGATGTATGATTACACACGAGCATATTAGAGATCTTAGAGAGCGCCTTGGTGCGTTAAGGAGGTATCTTTGACATTGATGCCAAGAAAATAGAAATCACCAATCAGGAGGAAAAAACTTTTGCTCCAGATTTTTGGGATGACCCAAAAAAAGCCGAGATCATTATGCGTGATCTTAATTCTGAAAAACAATGGGTGGAAGAATTTGAGAAATCTGAAACCCTGGTAGAGGACCTGGATATTCTTTATGAGTTTTATAAAGAAGGTGAAGCAGGCGAACACGATGTTATTGAGAAGAATGAGCAGGCTTTGGCGCTTATTGAAGACCTTGAGTTTAAAAATATGCTTTCTGAAGAAGGCGATAAGCTAAGCGCTGTTTTACAGATCACTGCAGGTGCGGGTGGTACCGAGAGTTGCGACTGGGCTCAAATGCTTATGCGCATGTACCTGATGTGGGCCGAAAAACGCAATTTTAAGGTCAAAGAATTAAACTATCAGGCAGGGGATGTTGCGGGCATAAAAACAGTTACCTTAGAGATTGAAGGGGAATTTGCATTTGGATGGTTAAAAGGTGAGAATGGTGTACACAGATTGGTAAGGATTTCTCCATTTGATAGCAATGCAAAACGACATACTTCTTTTGCCTCCGTTTATGTGTACCCACTGGCCGATGATTCTATAGAAATAGACATCAATCCGTCAGAAATTTCCTGGGAAACCATGCGTTCCTCAGGTGCGGGAGGACAAAATGTGAATAAGGTAGAAACAGCAGTTAGGTTGCGCCACGCTCCTACCGGGATTGTTGTTGAGAATTCAGAAACCCGATCTCAACTGGAAAACAAGACCAAGGCTATGCAGCTTTTAAAGAGTCAGTTATATGAAATTGAACTTCAAAAGCAACAGGCACAACGTAGGGAAATTGAAGATTCTAAAATGAAGATAGAATGGGGGTCGCAAATTAGAAATTATGTGATGCATCCTTATAAACTGGTTAAAGATGTAAGAACAGCAGAAGAAACCGGAAATGTAGATGCTGTAATGAACGGGGAAATTGATGTTTTCCTGAAAGCTTTTTTAATGATGATGGGACAACGGCAGGAAGATTGATAGATTTCTGCCATTATATTTTAGATTTAAAATTTATTGTTTATTTTAAAATCGTAAAAAACAAATTATGATTACTGTTTATCACAATCCAAGATGTAAAAAATCTAGAGAGGGCTTGGAACTTGTAAAAAACTCTGGAAAAGAATATCAAGTTAGAGAGTACCTAAAAGAGCCTCTTTCAGAAGAAGAACTAGGTAAAGTTTTAGAAAAATTAAGCTTTTATCCAATGCAACTAATTCGTAGTAATGAGAAAATTTGGAAAGAAAATTATAAAAACAAAGATTTAAGCGACAAAGAGTTAATTACTGTAATGGTAGAGAACCCAAAACTTATTGAAAGGCCCATTGTAGAAACATCTAACACAGCTGTAGTAGGTAGACCTAGCTCTAATATTGAAGATATATTGTAAGTAAAGTAAATATATCAAAGCACTAAAGAAATGAAAACTCAACATAAAATAGCAATAGTAGGTGGTATCGCCGGTTTTATAGCGGCAGGCTTTATTTATTCCCAATTTCACCTAAACAGAAAAAGCAGAAAAGAACTTATTGAAATTGCCAGGGAGCTTGCCTATACCTGGAAAAAAGAACTGGATCTTAATTTTGAACAAACCGAAAAACTTGAGGATCTAATAATTGAATACACGCTTAAGAAAAATGAAATTATAAATGCTACCGCATTACATGAAGATGATATTATTTTCAAACTAAAATCTATTCAACAAGCAGAACACACAAAGCTGCAAAAAATAATGACAGGAAAACAATTTCAGAAATACTTAGAATTAAATAAAAAAATTAGTCAAAGGTCTTAAGAACTGATTTTCAATCAAAAAAACTCGATTTAACAATCTAAATCAATATTTAACGTGAGTTTAACCCACATTGCGTTAAACCATTTTAAGAATTGAAGGTCTAAGAATAAAAAATTCTATGACCACCAAAATCTTTTACACGCTAAGCCTGGCGTTTTTTCTTTATTTTAATTTAAGCAGTTTTGCACAAACTTCCGGGAATTCTTACGAAATCTCCGGAAAAGTAATGGACAACGAACTAAATGTTCCATTAGAATATGCAACAATTTCTGTTGTTGATGTTAATAATCCAGAAAATGTTAATGGAGGCATCACTAACAATAAGGGTGTTTTTAAAATTGAAGTAGCACCCGGAACTTATAATATTGTTGTAGAATTTATTTCTTACGAAACCAAACGATTCAATAATCGTAAGATTAATGCAGATTTAAATCTACAAACCATAGAACTTGGAGTAAGTTCTGATAATCTGGATGAAGTAATTGTTCGTGCTGAGACCACTCAGGTTGATATTAGGCTGGATAAAAAAATATATAATATCGGAAAAGACCTTACCACTGCAGGTGGTACTGTAAGTGACGCCCTAAACAATGTCCCTTCTATTTCGGTAGATATTGAGGGCGGAATAAGCTTAAGGGGAAATGATAATGTGAGAATTCTTATTAATGGTAAACCTTCAGCAATGGCAGGTTTTGGCAATACCGATGTTTTAAGTCAATTACCGGCTGAAGCTATAGAGCGCGTAGAAGTAATTACATCTCCTTCTGCCCGGTATGATGCCGAGGGTACTGCAGGTATTATCAATATTATTCTTAGAAAAAAAGAAACACTTGGCTTTAATGGCTCTGTTACTGTAAATGGTGGGATTCCTGAAAATGGGAGTATTTCTGCCAACCTAAACTATCGTACCGATAAATACAACCTGTTCACCACTACAGGGTACAGGTATTCAGAGTCGCCCGGTTATGGTTTCTTCGACACACGATTTTTTGACCCAAGAACAGATATTATTTTAGACAGCCTAAAGTACGATCGAAATATTGAAGATAGGGACTACAACAGGATAAACCGTGGTTTCAACACTAATGTTGGAATGGAATACTACCTATCTGACATGTCTTCAATAACCGGTGCTGTATTTTATAGACTTGGTGATGACAGAGATCTTACCAATAATATGAACGACTACCTATTGGGAGATACCGAGCTTTTAGGAACTAACAGAAGGGAAGTTGAAAATGAAGAGGATGAAAGTATCCAGTTCTCCCTTAATTATGTAAAAAAGTTCGATAATAAAGGGCATAAACTTACCGCCGATTTTCAGTTTGAAAATGATAGTGAAACTGAAGACGCTTTCATAAATGAGTTCACCACCTATAACAATACAGAAAATGCGACTATAGATATACCATCTGAATCTACCCTTACCAAAGAAGATAAAAAAGAATATTTAATACAGGCAGATTATGTATTACCTATTGGCGAGGAGTCACAATTTGAAGCGGGATATCGTGGTAATTTTGAAAACGAAATAACAGATTATAAACTATTTCAGGAAAACAATCCTGGCGAGTTTATACTGAATAAAAACCAGACCAATGTTTTTGACTATTCTGAAAATGTGCAGGCTTTGTATACACAATACGGTACTAAATTTGGAAACTTCAGCTTTCTTCTTGGTTTAAGATTAGAAAACACCAACCTACAAGGAAAAATTGATTCAGAATTAACTGAAGCCGAATTGCAGGAAGAGTTTTCATTCGATATAGATACAGATTTTAACAACGACTATCTTGGCCTATTCCCTACCCTAAATCTTATTTATGAGCTTGGTGAAGATGAAAATTTGACCCTGGGGTATAACCGAAGAATAAACAGACCAAGAGGTTGGTATATAAACCCTTTCCCTTCAAGAAGCAGCCGTAATAACATCTTCCAGGGAAATCCAAATCTAAATCCGGCATTTTCTAACGCTTTTGATTTAGGCTACTTAAAAAAATGGGATAAGTTCACCCTAACTTCTTCTATTTACTATCAAAGAGAAACCGATGCTTTCCAAAGAGTAAGAGAAGAAGTGTTTATTAGCGGCCCATCTGGAGAACAAATTGAGGTGATAAGAAGCATCCCATTTAATCTTGCGACAAACGACAGAATGGGTGGTGAATTAGGTTTTCTTTACAATCCGGCAGATTGGCTAAGACTTAACGGAAGCGTGAATGTTTTCCGTTTTAAACTGGACGGAGAATTTAATGGAAACGATTATAGCCAGGATAACTCAAGTTGGTTTGGTAGGTTTAGCTCAAAAGTTACCTTACCACTAAAAATAGATTGGCAAACCAATTTATTTTATCGCGGGCCTTCAGACGAAATTCAGGGAACCCAGGATGGAATTCTAAATGTGGACCTGGCATTCAGCAAAGAAATTCTAAACGATAAAGCTACACTTTCCTTAAACGTAAGGGATATATTTAACGGTAGAAAAAGAACCAGCTTTACCTCTACAGAATTTTTTAACCAGGATAGTGAATTTCAGTGGAGACAGGGACAGTCTGTAAATGTTTCTCTAATTTACAGGTTTAACCAACAAAAACGCGAACAGCGACGTAGTAATGGAAATCAGGACTTTGATGAAGGTTTTGAAGGGTAATCATAAGAAGCTGTCTGAAAAGGTTTTAAAAGCGTCATCTTAAATTTATTTCAAAATCTACCGTGTTGGTAATTAAAACCATGTTAGAAGCTGAAATAAGTTCAGCTTGACGAGAATAGACTTTTCAGACAGCCTCCTTCTAATTTCACAAAAACAAAGCATAAAAAAAGGGACTTTAATAGTCCCTTTTTTTATGCTTTTTCTTCTTTTGCCTTTTTCCTTGCTTCTTTCTTTTCTTTAAGCAATTCTCCAACCGAACCGCCTATCCAATAAGGTAAAATAGCCATTAGGAAAATCATAAGCCAGAATCCCATAGTTAAAATAACCAGGAAAGCCAGAAAACCGAGATATTGATCGAATTCGAACATAATTACCAAATTTTTTTGATCTGGTCAAATATACTAAGCTTTGGCGGCTTATCACAATTAAATTTTCAGAAATTACAAAAGACCTGATTAACATTAGGAAAATTAAAGTCTAAATTCTCTTCATTTATTCCTTTAAAATGCCGTTAACTTGTAAATTTGTGTTGTCACAACTAATATAACAATTATGGATTATAGAATAGAGAAAGATACCATAGGTGAAGTAAAAGTACCCTCAGATAAACTTTGGGGTGCTCAAACAGAACGTTCCAGAAACAATTTTAAAATTGGGCCTGCCGGGAGTATGCCATTGGAAATAGTTTACGGCTTTGCTTACCTAAAAAAAGCCGCTGCATATACAAATAGCGAACTAGGTGTTTTACCTGAAGAAAAAAGAGATTTAATTGCCCAGGTATGCGACGAAATACTTCAAGGCAAACACGACGATCAGTTCCCATTGGTTATTTGGCAAACCGGTAGTGGAACTCAAAGTAATATGAATTTAAACGAGGTAATTGCCAATCGTGCCCACCAATTGGCAGGAAAAAAACTTGGAGAAGGCGAAAAAACACTTCAGCCTAACGACGATGTAAACAAATCGCAATCTTCTAATGACACCTTTCCTACCGGAATGCATATTGCCGCGTATCAAAAAATTATAGCTGTAACACTTCCAGGTGTAAAACAATTACGTAATACACTTAAGAAAAAATCAGAAGAGTTTAAAGAGGTTGTTAAGATAGGTCGAACCCATTTTATGGATGCCACTCCCCTTACCTTAGGACAAGAGTTTAGCGGTTACGTAGCCCAGTTGGATTACGGTATTAAAGCACTTGAAAACACCCTACCGCATTTGGCTGAATTAGCACTTGGTGGCACCGCTGTAGGAACCGGACTCAATACACCCGAAGGCTATTCTAAAAAGGTAGCTGAGTATATTGCCAAGTTCACCGAACTTCCTTTTGTTTCTGCCGGAAATAAATTTGAAGCTCTTGCTGCCCACGATGCATTTGTTGAAACTCATGGTGCCTTAAAACAACTGGCCGTATCTTTAAACAAAATAGGAAATGATATTAGAATGCTTTCTTCAGGGCCTAGAAGTGGAATTGGAGAAATAAACATTCCTGCAAACGAACCCGGTTCATCTATTATGCCCGGAAAAGTAAATCCAACCCAATGTGAAGCTTTAACAATGGTTTGCGCCCAGGTTATGGGTAACGATGTTACCATTGGTGTTGGCGGAATGCAAGGCCAATTTGAATTGAACGTTTTTAAACCGGTTATGGCCGCTAACCTTTTACAAAGTGCAGAACTTATTGGTGATGCTTGTGCATCTTTTGATGTAAATTGCGCAAGTGGAATTGAAGCAAATACACCAAGAATCCAGGAGCATTTAAATAATTCTTTAATGTTGGTTACCGCTTTAAATACTAAAATTGGGTATTACAAAGCTGCAGAAATAGCCAATAAAGCTCATAAAGATGGAACCACGCTTAAAGAAGCTGCGGTAGCATTAGGCCATCTTACTGAAGAGCAATTTGATGAGTGGGTACAACCTAAAGACATGGTTGGAAATATAGAATAATTAATTCAAATTTCATAAAAACTAAAAGCCTGTCTAAGAATTTTAGACAGGCTTTTCCTATTAATATTCGTCATCCTGAATTTATTTCAGAGCCTGCCCCGATTATTTATCGGGTATCTAAGTTGTTGACTTTCGAAGCACATTAGAAGCTGAGCCAAGTTCAGCTAGACGAAAAAAGAATTCAACAACTCTTCTCTAATTTAAGCTCGAAACTTATTTCGTTATATTCTTCTTGCCTTTTTTGGCATAAAACTTTTGAAACCTCCAGTAAGATACAGCTCCCAATAATGCTACTATTGCAATGGCATAGTAAATAAATGTTGGGGTAATCACTTTATCCCCACTAGCATACGAGTGTAAACCGGCCAGGTAGAAATTCACTCCAAAATAAGTCATTAGAATACTGGCAAAGGCAACAATAGACATAAAATTAAAGAACCATCTGCTTCTAAGTCCGGGAACTAAACGCATATGAATCACGAAAGCATACACCATAATACTAATTAAAGCCCAGGTTTCTTTAGGATCCCAACCCCAATAACGTCCCCAGCTTTCATTGGCCCACTGTCCCCCCAGGAAATTACCTATAGTTAGCATAACCAAACCTACGGTTAAGGCCATTTCAGTAATAATAGTTATCTCTTTAATATTAAGGTCCATTTTTTTCTTATTCCCCTCTGTGGTAAAAATCATTAACAATAATGCCACGGCACCTAGAATCATTCCCAGGGTGAAAGGACCATAACTTCCCACTATTACCGATACGTGAATCATTAACCAATAAGAGTCCAAAACAGGCTGTAAATTGGCAATAGAAGGATCCATCCAGTTCCAGTGCGCAATCATTAAGATCATAGAAGTTACAAATGCTGTAGAAGCAATAGTTAAACTACTCTTTCTTCCAAATGCTAAACCAAAAAACATGGTAGCCCAGGCAACATAAATCATAGACTCATAAGCATCACTCCAGGGAGCGTGCCCCGAAATATACCACCTGGCAATTAAACCTAAGGTATGTATTACAAACAGAACTATAATTACACCGCCACTTATCTTAACCAGCCATTCTGTAATCTTGTTGTCTTTAAAGATTCGAACAATAACTATTACTAGCATAAATAGCCCTGCAACCATGTACATCCAGAAAAGATTTCTAAAAACATCGTATTTATTGTAAAGGATTTCGGCGTTTATCCTGTCTTTTGATGGCATTACCTCCTCTCCAAATTTCTTTTGAAAGCCTTTAATGCTTTCAAGATATTGATTGGCTTTGCTATAATCCCCGGTTTCACTTGCATCGGAAAGGGCTGTCATATATAACGGTAGAATTTGTTTGGTATAAACAGAATCCATCCCCTTAAATACCACACCTTCATCTTCCAATTCAGGATAGGAAACCCATTTGTTGTTCTCATGTCCCGGAATTGGGAAAATTCGAAGTATTTTTCCCTGTAGAGCCCTGTATAATAAGTTTACCTTTTTATCGGTATTAATAAAATCTTTTTCAAATTTATTGGGTACTGCAGCTTTATAAGCCTTCTCCAACATTGGAGAAAGTTTATAGTTCCCCATTTCATCAAAAAAATTACTAAGGGTTAAGTATTTTTTACCTTCTTCTACGTCCAAAATGTTATGTAAACTATCATTATGCTTTTCAACATAAATGATAGGTACATTGTACCAAATCATTGGATTTTGGGTTAATGATACCAATACCTGGTCTGAACTTAAGCCTTCGTATTCATCAGATTTACTTAATTTTCTAAGTAATTCAGAAGAATAAGTATTAGCCGGTTTCATCCTACCACCTGCATCCTGAATAACCAAACGGCCAAATTCTGCTGCATGTTCTTTACTAATAGCATTGGCCTTAAGAATAGAGTCTACTTCTCTTTTTGCCGATTCAGCATGTTGATGGCTATCATTTGGAGCCTGGGCAAACATAGAACCTGCCAGCATAAAGAAAGCCAGCACTGTGGTTAACTTGCTCTTTTTACTTTTTACTTTTTCCAACATTTCTTTCAGCTTTCCAAATCTTGACCCCCTATCAAACAGAATAAGCATAAGGCCTATATAAAGTAGCGTATAGCCAATATACGTTACCCAGGTTCCCCAAAAATCATGATTTACAGAAAGTACTGTTCCGCTCTCATCTGGCATAAAACTAGCCTGGAAAAACCTAAAACCTTTATGGTCTAACACGTGGTTCATATAAATTTCATACGGCACATTTTCCTTTCCTTCTTCAACTATTTCCACTTTACTTTTAAAAGAGGAATAGCTATTTTCGGTACCCGGATATTTATCAGCAATAAAATCATTGAGTTTTAATGCAAAAGGAAGTTCAATTTCCTTACTACCGTAATTTAGGTAAAACTCGAGACCTGCCAGTTCTACTTTATGAGGCTCACTGGGAATTCCCTGGCCACCCATTATAGTTACTGTTTCAGACTCCCCTTGTGAAGAAACCTTCACTGTTAAGGCATCAGACTGGCCATCTGTTTTTTCTGGTGTTTTAACAATATCATATTTCCCTTTAATTACGGGCTCGGGTATTACAAATTGCATAGCACCAATATTATAAAGCGAACGCAACATTAAAGTTTGGGTAGAATCCTGCAACAAATTTCCTCGCTCCTGGTCGGCCATTCGCATATAATCACCTTCAAAAGGTGAGTTTATGGTATATTTACCTGTTTCTTCATCATATTGTATATTAATAGCGCCATCTGTAGGTTTATTTAAGGCAAATAATACATTATGAACATTTTGTACCTCCCCTTCTTTTAAGTAGTGATCGTGACGTCCACCACCACCAGATTCAACCAGTTTAAGGTAAACATCACCATCTTCAGTAGGAACCAACTCTTCCTTAGCACCATAAATAAAATTAGTTGCCTCTATAGTAACCGGCTGCCCGTTATAATCGGTATTCAACACATATTCATTCTCTGTTTCCGGAGCAAAAAGCACCGGTTCTTCCAAAACCCTTCTGCGAGGCTCTCCATCTATTTCGCCGTCTATAAAAGCGCTAAAATAGGTTTTTTGAGAAAGCATAATGTTAGTGGTTTCCCCTTCTTTAATAGGCATTATCCCCTCATAACTAATATAGCGGGTTATAAAAGCCCCAACTAAAATTAATATAAAAGACAAGTGCAGTAAGAGGGAAGACCATTTTTCACGTTTATGAAGATTATAACGTTTAATATTACCTATAAAATTAATCACAAAAAACAGCATAATACCTTCAAACCACCAAGTGTTATAAATTAACACTCTTGCCGTTTCTATACTATACCAACTTTCTATAAATGTTCCGAACGCCATGGCCACTGAAAAGACCACAAACAAAACTGCCATGATACGGGTAGAAAATATGACAGAGGCTATTTTATTTTGCATGAAGTAGCTATTTTAAGCCTGCAAATTTAGGGATTTTTAATGGTTTGCATAAGGAAAAACAAAGACATTTCCCGACACAAATGTTAATTTTATTGCCTGATTATTTTTAATAATTTAGCCGAATGTTAGAAGTTGTCATTTTAGGAACCGGGAATGTTGCATCTCATCTATTCAAAGCTTTTTCTGAAAAAGAAAATATAGATGTTATACAGGTATATAACCATAATAAAGAGAGCCTAAAAAGCTTCTCCAATCTTACAAATACTACCACAAATATCCAGCAATTAAAAAAGGCAGATTTTTACTTTATAGCTATAAAAGATGATGTTATTCCCGAAATTGCCCGGCAATTAAGCAAATACAAAGGCATTATTTTACACACCTCGGGAGCCGTAGGTATAGATATGTTAAAACATACAGCTAACTATGGCGTTTTTTATCCCTTGCAAAGCTTTTCCAGGAATACTACTATAGATTTCACTGAAATTCCAATTTGCATAGAAGCAAATTCCGCAGAAAACCTGGAAAAAATAAAGACTCTAGCTCTTACAATCTCAAAAGATGTACGTGAAGTTAATTCTGAACAGCGAAAAGCTTTACACGTGGCCGCAGTTTTCATAAACAACTTTAGCAATCATCTATATGCTATTGGAGCTGAAATTTGTAATGAGCACGCTGTAGACTTTAGCATTTTAAAGCCACTTATTAGTGAAACGGCTTCAAAAATTCAAACTTTATCGCCTTACGAAGCCCAAACCGGTCCTGCACTAAGAAATGATCATAAAACAATAGAAACACATTTAGCAATTTTATCGAATAAACACAAAAACCTATACAGGGAAATAACCCAATCTATTCAAGATTTACATGGAAAAGAACTATAAAGAATATCTAAATCACATCAACACTTTTGTATTTGATGTAGACGGCGTGTTAACAAATGGAAGCATTCAGGTTAGTACTGGCGGAGAACTACTGCGCACTATGAATATTAAAGATGGTTATGCACTTAAAGCTGCAAAAAATGCCGGCTATACGGTTTGTATTATTTCTGGCGGCAAAAATGAAGGAGTAAGAAAAAGGCTAAGAGATCTTGGAATAAATGATATTTATTTGGGTATTCACGATAAAGTGGAACAAATGGATGAATTCTTTGATATTTATAATATAAATGCCGAAAACGTACTCTATATGGGAGACGACATCCCAGACTATTACCCTATGAAACTTGTTGGCCTGCCTTGTTGCCCGCAAGATGCAGTAGCAGAAGTTAAAGAAATCTCCAGGTATGTTTCTCATAAAAAGGGAGGTAAAGGTTGCGTTCGCGATGTAATAGAACAAGTAATGAAAGTTCAGGGTAAATGGATTGACAAAGCATAATGAACTGGGTTTTATTAATTCTCGCCGGACTTTTTGAGGTAGGCTTTGCCTTTTGCCTGGGAAAAACAAAGCTTACCACCGGTTACAGCTCTAATCTTTGGTTTGCAGGTTTTTTAATATCCCTAAGCATCAGTATGTTTTTGCTCTATAAAGCTACCCAAACACTACCCATTGGCACTGCCTATGCAGTATGGACAGGTATAGGTGCCGTTGGCACTGTTTTACTTGGGATTTTTATATTTAAAGAACCTGCCAACTTTTGGCGTATTTTCTTTCTAAGTACGCTAATAATTTCAATTGTAGGTTTAAAGTTTGTTTCTGAATAATCTAGTATATGATCGCCTATTTAAAGCTGGTAAGATGGCCTAACCTTATTTTTATATGCCTCACCCTGCTCCTTATAAAGTTTTCGTTTTTTGAGGGCTTTGGTGCTGCTATTACACTAAATGCGTTTGGCTATTCGCTTTTAACCCTGGCCACCGTTTGTATTGCGGCCTCGGGCTATGTGATTAATGATATTTATGATATCCAGGCCGATAAAGTCAATAAACCCGAAAAACTAATTGTTGGAAATAAGATTTCAGAAAAAAAAGCGAACAACCTATTTATAATTTTAAATATTATTGGCGTTGGGTTGGGCTTTTACCTGGCAAACCTGCTTGAAAAACCCGGTTTTGTAGCCATATTCATTTTTTCTTCGGCGCTTCTCTATTTATATGCGAGTTATCTAAAACAAATTCCTTTTTTAGGAAATATTATCATTAGTTTTCTGGTAGCTTTCGTAGTACTATTGCCCGCTATTTTTGATCTTTTCCCGGCAATTTCCCCTCAAAACAAGCAAATACAATCCTTATTGTTTTCTATTCTAACAGATTACGCAGTATTCGCCTTTTTACTGAATTTATTACGGGAAATGGTAAAAGACCAGGAAGATATTAAAGGAGATCATAATGCCGGTATACAAACACTCCCTATTATTTTAGGACATAAGCGCACCAATAAGATAATTTTTGCACTTGGCATCCTACCAGTAGTTGCCATTATATATTATATCTATAATTATCTTTTTGAAAATACTTTTCTGGTAATCTACACCTTAACCTTTATTCTGGCTCCACTACTCTATTTTCAGGTGCGTATTTGGGAGGCGAACAAAAAGAGTGATTACTCTCACTTGAGTTTAGTATTAAAAATTATTTTATTTTTCGGACTTATTTCTATCGGTTTTCATCAATTTTTACGTTAATCCTATTATGTTAAAAGAACTTTTAAAAAATAAAGAAATAATTCTTGCTTCGGGCTCACCAAGACGCCATCAATTCTTTAAAGATCTTGACATCCCTTTTAAAATAGATGTAAGACCGGTAAAAGAAGTTCATCCAGAATATCTTCAAAAGGAAGAAATAACCGATTTCCTCGCTCAATTAAAAGCCGAAGCTTTTCAGAAAGAATTAAAAAAAGACCAAATTTTAATTACAAGCGATACTATTGTTTACAATGATGAAAAGGCAATGGGAAAACCGTCTACCGCACCTGAAGCTAAAGAAATGCTTAGATCTCTTTCAGGTAAAAGCCATAGCGTTTTCACTTCGGTTTGCTTTACTACATATAAGCATCAATCTACCGTAACTTGCGAAACCAAAGTAAGCTTTAAAGAGCTTACGCCTGGGGAAATTGATTATTACGTAGAAAATTTTAAACCTTTTGATAAAGCAGGAGGCTATGCCATACAGGAATGGATTGGACTTATAGGAATTACTAACCTGGAAGGGAGTTATTTTAACGTGGTAGGCCTACCCACACACCTGGTATACCAGGAGTTACTAGATCTAGCTTAAGGTATTTGTTGTTCTGGTTCTACAGCAAAAGTTTATAAAAATAACCCCAAATTTTAAATAGCTTTTACCTTGATAATTTTAACCGGACAGGCATTTGCTGCCGCTTCAGCCGGTGCCAGGATACTATAATCTGGAGATTTAAGGGTATGAAAACCTTTATTATCTTTAGCTTTTAGCAAAACCGATTTCCCATCTTTTTTAGACATCTGAAATTGTGCAGGGGCAAGCTCTACACAATAATTACATCCAATACATTTATTGCGCTGTAGCGTTACTACCACCATTAAGCTTCTACTATTTTATAAAGTTTATCTGAAAGCCTTACCCTAAAAGGCAGTTTTATTGTACAAGAATCTCCTTTTATGGCTTTTTCCACACTGGTTTCATCTACAAATAACTCTTTCAAATCAATTTCTTTGGCTCCTGTACTGGGGCCGGTAATTAATAGCTTATCGCCTTTTTTGATATCGTAAGCTTCTATTTTAAATTCAGCCACTTCCGCTTTAGGGAAGTAATGTACACCTTTGCCCACATAAATCTTTTTCTGGGTGGCCTGAGATCCCGAGGTATTGTTCCATTCTCCAAGTTTTTGCCCTAAATAATAACCACTCCAAAAACCACGATTATAAACCGTGGCCAACTTCTTCATCCAAATTTCAACCTTTTCAGAAGTAAATGTATCTTCATATAGCGCATCTAAAGCTTCTCTATACACCCTGGTTACGGTAGCTACATATTCAGGTGCACGACCACGTCCTTCAATTTTTAAGATATTTATACCGGCACCCATTACCTGGTCCAGAAAGTCTAAAGTACAAAGATCTTTTGGAGACATCATATATTCATTATCTACCTCAATCTCAAAACCGGTTTCCTGGTCTATAACGGTATATTTCTTTCGGCAATTCTGTTTACAAGCTCCCCTATTTGCAGAGGAATTATGTGAATGAAGGCTTAAATAGCATTTTCCTGAAACCGCCATACATAAGGCACCGTGGCCAAAAACCTCTATCTTCACCAATTCGCCTGAAGGGCCTTTTATTTGTTCTTTTTGAATCTGTTCTGTGATTTTTTTAACCTGCCTTAAACTTAACTCCCGGGAAAGCACCATAGTTTCGGCAAAAAGACTGTAGAATTTCACCGTTTCAATATTGGTAATATTAAGTTGTGTAGAAATGTGTACTGCTATTCCCTGCTCTCTTGCAGAAGCAATTACCGCCTGATCGGAGGCAATAACAGCCGTTACCCCGGCATCTTTTGCCTGCCTTAAAAGACTTTTAATAAGCGATAAGTCGTGATCGTAGATAATAGTGTTAAGGGTAAGATAGGTGCGTACATTTTTAGCACTACATCTTTTAGTAATTTCAGGTAAATCTTCCATCGTAAAATTCACAGAAGCCCTGGCTCTCATATTAAGCTGGTCTATTCCAAAATAAACTGAATCTGCGCCATTATCCAAAGCCGCCTGCAGAGATTCAAAATTTCCCGCTGGGGCCATTAGTTCCATCTTTGTCTTCATTCAAAAATTTATTAGTGCTTACTTTACCGGAATTACAGAAAGTACCTTATCTATAAAAAACACTGCAAAAAAAGTAAAAAGCCAATTTTCACATACTGACCACGATCATATTTTAGCACATTTTTGGTTCTTTTTTAAAATTTCTATGCACGCTCTTAAAATTAACCTCGAGTATAGAATTAGTAATTTACCTTGTTAGCTATACTTCATTAATCTGCATATACTAGCCACCTAAAAATCGAGCTTCTGTATTATAATTGAAAGTATACAAAACACCATCATTCACGAATAGGTTCAAGCTATAAAAAACAAACAAGACACGCACATCAACTAACACAAATATCTAAATATAAGCAATTTAAAATCAATTATATTAACTTATAGTTCACGATAATAATTAAAAAAATTGTTTCTTCTATTTCTATTTAGAACTGGCTTTTTAGATTAACTTTGTATCAAAATTTAGTATAAATTATGTACGAAGTGTTTTCAATATATAAAACCGAAATCTCCTATACGGTAGCCACCATTTTTGTTTTATTAATTGTTCAATTTCTTTTAAAAAAAGCAGCCCATAAAGTAGGGAAACGCAGTGAAATTAATTTTACGAGAACCAAGCTAATGTTCAAGTATATTAATATTTTAATTCTACTTATTGCTGTATTCTTACTTTCATTAGCCTGGGGGGTTGGCCTTACAGAAATCTCCCTTATCTTTTCTTCGGTTTTTGCAGTGCTGGGGGTAGCACTTTTTGCCATCTGGTCTATACTGAGTAATATTACTTCGGGGATTATTCTATTCTTTTCTTTCCCATATAAAATTGGGGATAAAATAAAGATTCATGACAAAGACCTACCTGTTGAAGCTGTTATTGAAGACATAAAGGCTTTTCATTTACACCTCAGGACATTAGACGGTGAACTTATCACATACCCCAATAACCTTATTTTACAAAAAGCAGTATCCCTGGTGGCCAAAGATGTTTTTCTTGATGAAGGTAAAAGCAGCCTGTAATTTTTATTAAAAGCACTCTTTTCAACTTAGGTCACCAATAATTCAACGATATTTTGCGACCTGAAAAAGTTCAAAAAACGTTTTTGAATCGTTTAACTCAAAAACTTAAGATCTTAGGCTTAAGCTTCTGCTTTATAACAAACAAATATTAAATTTAATGAAAGTTCCCAGACATTTACCTCCTATTATCCGGTAAAATCTTATCTTCAGGCGGCTAAAGTTTTTATATTTGGTAACCTCATTTAACTGCCTTAAGATTTATGCGTAACTTACTTAGTGTACTTTGCTGCTTTTTTTTGCTGAATATACACGCACAGGAACCCGAAAAATTAAATGCTTCTGAAATTTTTCAGAAAATAAAGAAACTAAACTTCCTGGGATCTGTCTTATATATTGGCGCTCATCCAGATGACGAAAATACTCGCTTAATCTCCTATTTTTCTAACGAGAAAAATGCAAGAACTGCCTACCTCTCTTTAACCCGGGGCGATGGAGGCCAAAATCTTATTGGGTCCGAATTAAGAGAACAATTAGGCGTAATTAGAACCCAGGAATTGCTTGCAGCCAGACGAATAGACGGTGGCGAACAATTTTTTACCCGTGCTAACGATTTTGGCTATTCTAAAACCCCGGTAGAAACTCTAAAAATATGGGATAAAGAAAAAGTACTTGCAGATATGGTATGGATTATTAGAAATTTTAAACCCGATATTATAATCAATAGGTTTGATCATAGAACTCCGGGTACCACCCACGGGCATCATACATCTTCTGCTTTATTAAGCCTGGAAGCCTTTGAAGCTGCAGCAAACCCGGCCAAATTCCACGAACAGTTAGAATTTACCAAACCCCATCAATCTAAACGCGTTTATTTTAATACTTCCCCCTGGTTTTATGGCGGCCAGGAAGCTTTTGAAGAGGCCAATAAAAACCAATTTATAAGTTTTGATACCGGAACCTATTTCCCACTTCTAGGGCTATCAAATCCAGAAATTTCTTCTTTAAGTCGAAGTCAACACCAATCTCAGGGCTTTGGAAGTACGGGCTCGCGGGGCAGCCAAATGGAATACTTAGAACCTATTAAAGGGGATACCCTCCGGTCACAAAATGTGTTTAAAAACATTGATACCTCCTGGAATAAGCTAGAAGGTGGTAAAGCCATTGGTGAAATCCTAACCCAGGTTGAAAAAGATTTCAATTTTAAAGATCCCGCAGCTAGTTTGCCAAAACTTTTAGAGGCCTATACTTTAATACAGAAACTTCCCAATAAGCACTGGCGAGAACAAAAAACCAAAGAAATTAAAGACATTATCTATGCAAGCGCAGGTTTATTTTTAGAGGCAGTAGCCAGCCGGGCTTCGGCTACACCGCAAGATAGTGTTCAGATAAAACTAGAAGCGATAAATAGAAGTGATTTTCCAATTAGTTTAAATTCTGTAGAATTAAGTCCGAATAACACCAAAACCCACCCCCAAATAAACTTGAAAAATAATACCGCCTGGCACAGTGAAGTAAGCCTACAAATCCCTAAAAACACGCCATACACCACACCATATTGGTTAAAAGAAACTGCCAATAACGGAATGTATATAGTAAAAGACCAGCAATTAAGAGGACTTCCGGAAACACCTGAACTTAGCAAAAGTCTTTTTGAACTGGATTTTAATGGACTTAACCTAACTTTTGAAAGGCCAATAGTTTACAAATTCAACGACCCTGTGTTTGGAGAAACCTACCAGGCATTTGAGGTGATACCCGAGGTTTCTATTTCGTTTGAAGACGAGATTGTAATTTTTGAAAATGCCGAACCCAAAAAAATTTCGGTAAAACTTACTTCGGGAAAAGCAAATGTACAGGGAGAAGTTAGTCTTTCGGCCGGAGAAGGCTGGACTATTAAACCTGAAGAACAAAAATTTCAGCTTCAACAAAAAGGTAGCACTCAAATACATTCTTTTCAGGTTATTCCGCCCAAAAATCAAAACGAAACATTTATTAGTCCCACGGCCCTGGTGAACGGAAAGGAATTTTCAGAAAAATTAATCACCATAGACTACAAACATATTCCAAAGCAAAACCTGGTAACTCCTTCAAAATTAAAAGTTGCTCGTTTGGAGATTGAAAAAAAAGGAAAACTCCTTGGTTATATTGAAGGCGCAGGCGATGTGGTTCCCGAAAGTTTAGAGCAAATAGGCTATAGTGTAGAAAAATTAAATGCGGCTTCAATTTCCGCTTCTTCCTTAGAAAAATACGATGCTATCGTCCTGGGGATTCGTGCATTAAATACGCTTGAAGACTTAAAATTCAAGCAACAAATACTTTTTGATTATGTAAAAAGTGGCGGAAATTTAATTGTACAATACAATACCAGTCGCGGTTTGGTTACCAATAAAATAGCTCCCTTCCCATTAGAATTATCTCGCAATCGTGTAACCGATGAAACCGCTGAAGTTAGGTTTTTAGCCGAAAAACATCCGGTTTTAAATTTCCCCAATAAAATCACCAAAAATGATTTTGATAACTGGGTTCAGGAGCGCGGACTTTATTTTCCGGATTCCTGGAGCGAGGAGTTTACTCCTATCCTATCTATGCAAGATGAAAACGAGTCACCTAAAAATGGAAGTTTATTGGTTGCGCAATATGGAGAAGGTTATTTTATTTATACCGGATTAAGCTTTTTTAGGCAATTCCCCGCTGGAGTAGCCGGAGCTTACAGGCTTTTTGCTAATATGATTTCAATTGGAAAATAATGAAAAAACCCGAAAAATTTACATGGAATAAATCCTATACCATGGTTCTTCTAGCCAATGCTGTTTATATTCTAATTTTTTATTTCATCATGTCCCTATTCTCATAATATGCAATTAATAGACTGGATAATTCTTTTTGGTACCCTGGCCTTTATTGTGGCATACGGCGTATATAAAACAAAAAATGATAAAGGTGCCCGCAATTTTATTGGCGGTGGAAGTGAAACCCGCTGGTGGACCATTGGGCTCTCTACCATGGCCACGCAAGCCAGTGCAATCACCTTTCTTTCTACTCCTGGGCAGGCTTTTAACGACGGGATGGGCTTTGTGCAGTTTTACTTTGGGCTGCCCTTGGCCATGGTGGTTATTTGTATGTTCTTTATTCCCATTTATAAAAGGCTGAATGTTTATACCGCCTACGAATATTTAGAATCTCGTTTCGATAGAAAAACCAGAACACTAACCGCTATTTTATTTTTAATTCAACGAGGATTGGCAGCCGGGCTCACCATATTTGCTCCGGCCATAATCTTATCGGCTGTTTTGGGCTGGAACCTTTCTGGCCTTACTTTACTTATAGGTTCGCTTGTTATTATTTATACGGTTGCAGGGGGCACTAAAGCTGTAAATGTTACCCACAAACAGCAAATGGCCGTGATCTTAACCGGGATGTTTGCAGCATTCTTTATTATTCTAAGTTACCTTCCCGAAAACATAAACTTTAGCAATGCATTAGAAATTGCCGGTGCCAGTGGTAAAATGGAAATTTTAGATTTTTCATTCGACTTTGAAAACCGCTATACTTTTTGGAGCGGAATTATTGGAGGTGGTTTTTTGGCCCTTTCTTATTTCGGAACAGACCAAAGCCAGGTGCAACGCTATTTAGGCGGTAAATCGGTTAAAGAGAGTAGAATGGGAATGATTATGAACGCTATGCTAAAAGTACCTCTACAGTTCTTTATTTTGCTTGTGGGCGTGATGGTTTTTGTGTTTTATCAGTTTAACAATGCTCCGCTTAATTTTAATCCTGCGGCTACCGAAACCGTTTTGAATTCAGATTATGGCCGGCAATACGAAGATTTAATGCAGGAGCACGATGCCATTCAGCAAAAAAAGCAAAACCTTCATATAGCATTCGCAGAGAATAATGATTTTAATAAGGAAAATAATGCAGTATACCGTGAAAACCTGGCTTCGTTACAGGCTTCTGAAAACAAAACCAGACAAAAAGCGAGGAAATTAATAGATGCTTCAGATAAAGATGCAGAAAGCAACGATAAAGATTATGTTTTTATTCACTTTATCCTTAATAATCTGCCACGTGGACTAATCGGACTCTTACTGGCGGTAATCCTGTCGGCTGCCATGTCCTCTACCGCATCAGAACTAAATGCTTTGTCCTCTACTACTTCCATAGATCTTTATAAAAGAAGTAGGAAAACAGAAAAATCTGATGAACATTATGTAAAAGCATCTAAATGGTTTACGCTTATTTGGGGACTTATAGCTATTGCTTTTGCCAGTTTTGCTAATTTATTCGACAATCTTATTCAGCTTGTAAATATTATTGGCTCTATTTTCTATGGCAATGTTTTAGGTATTTTTTTACTGGCCTTTTTTATTAAAAGAGTGAATAGTAATTCTGTTTTTATAGCGGCTATAATTACACAGTTTATAATAATTGTCATCTTTACTTTAGATGTAATGCCCTACTTATGGCTTAATTTGGCGGGATGCTTACTGGTTATGGCACTTGCCTTAATTTTAGAGTTATTCATAAAAACCCCCGAACATAAAATAAAAGAATATCGCTAATAATGCCGTTCATTAAATTGATGGCAAAAGACAAATTATATTTTAGATGAAAAAAATTAAATGGGGTATTCTTGGCCTCGGAAAAATAGCAGGAAAATTCGCCACTGCATTAAAAGATGTAGAAGGTGCCGAATTATATGCGGTAGCCAGTAGGTCTATAACCAAAGCTGAAAGTTTTGCCAAAACACATGGAGCTACAAAATTATTTTCCAGCTACGAAAGCATGCTGGCAGACGAAGCATTAGATGTGGTTTATATTGCCACTCCTCATGTTTTCCATTATGAACATACATTACTATGCCTGGATAATAAAAAAGCGGTTTTATGCGAAAAACCTTTTGCTATCAATAAAAAACAGGTAGAAGAAATGATTGCCAGGGCACAAAAACAGCAAGTTTTTCTAATGGAAGCCATGTGGACTCAATTTTTACCACATTTTAAATATGTACTTGATTTAATTGAGTCTGAGAAATATGGGAAGATTAAGAGCTTAGAAGCAGATTTTGGTTTTCCGGCACCGGTAGACTTAGACAAACGACTCTATAATAAAAGTCTGGGAGGTGGTAGTTTGTTAGATATTGGGATTTATCCGATTTTTATGGCGCTAAGTGCATTGGGAGTTCCGGAAGATATTGAAGCACAGGCAATATTTAGTGAAACCGGCATAGATAAAGAATGTAACATGGTTTTTAAATATCCAAAAAATGTTAAAGCCAATTTGCGCAGCTCTATTATAGAACAAACATCTACTGCGGCTATCATTCAGTTTGAAAATGCCAAACTTACCTTACATAAAAGGTTTCATGAACCTACAAGTATCACTATTCAAACTCCTGAATTGGAAGACACCAAAGAATTTAACGTAAGCTCCAACGGTTATAATTTTGAAGCCGAACATGTTCAAAAAATGTTGCGTGAAGGCAAAACCGAAAGTACCCAAATGACTTTCAAAAAAAGCTTGCAGCTAATTGATTTATTAGATAAGGTTAGAACCAAAATCGGTTTAGAATATTAGTAGAACTAATTGGCAAACATATTCCAAAAACAAAAAAACCTCACAGCTCTTATAGATTTGTGAGGTTTTTTACTATAATTTTTCAAGAAATTAAGCTTCTACTTTTTTGGTAGTTTTCACTTCTTCTCCTTCTTCGCTTTCCACTTCTGCCAAATAACGTTCAGCATCTAAAGCAGCCATACATCCGGTACCTGCTGCCGTTACCGCCTGACGATAAATCTTATCCTGAACATCACCCGAGGCAAAAACTCCCGGTACATTTGTTTTTGTAGATTTACCTTCGGTAATAATATAGCCGGTATCATCCATCGTTAATTTGTCTTTAAAAATATCGGTATTTGGCTTGTGGCCAATAGCAATAAACAAACCTGTAATCTCAATTTTCTCTTTTTCACCGGTTTCTTTATTCAGCATACTTAAACCTTCAACCACTTGCTCCCCAATCACTTCATCAACTTCGGTGTGGTAACGAAGATCTATATTTTTAGTACTATTTACACGATGCTGCATAGCTTTAGACGCACGCATTTGATCACCGCGAACCAACATCGTTACTTTATTACAGATGTTTGCCAAATAGGTCGCTTCCTCGGCAGCGGTATCTCCACCTCCAACGATAGCCACATCCTGACCTTTATAGAAAAAACCATCACAAACAGCACAAGCAGAAACTCCACCACCTCGTAAACGTTGTTCACTAGGCAAACCTAAATATCTTGCAGTAGCGCCGGTAGAAATAATAACAGACTCGGCTTCAACCCAGGTAGAATTATCTATACAGGCTTTATGAATTCCGCCCACCTTATCACTAAAGTCTACTTCGGTTACCATTCCCATACGCACTTCGGTTCCGAAACGTTCGGCTTGTTTTTGCAGATCCATCATCATTTTTGGACCATCTACGCCTTCGGGATATCCGGGAAAATTATCTACTTCGGTGGTTGTAGTTAACTGCCCTCCGGGTTCAAGACCGGTATACATTACGGGTTTAAGATCGGCTCTTGCTGCATAAATCGCCGCAGTATATCCAGCTGGGCCAGATCCTATAATCAACGTCTTTATTCTTTCTAGTTTATCGCTCATTTTATATTGTTTTTCTATGTTACAAAAGTAGTAAGTTTCCTTATAAACTTACACGAATCTAATTAAGTTTTACTATTCAATAATAATTGGAAGGTATAGATTTGGTTCAAAAAAAGAAAAAATTCTTAGCTTTTCATAATTAACTATACCTTTGCCTAAAATCATCTATCAAAAAGATAGGCCAAGCATTTGTATTATAACCTATAATTTCGGGAAAAGCCCCGGGATTTTTAATTCTCGAATATCAAGTAAATGGAATTTACCTTATTTAATATTCTAGACATCCTGGGAACCATAGCCTTTGCAATCTCCGGTGCCCTGGCAGCTATGGACCGCAGGCTGGACCTTTTCGGAATTTTTATTATTGGGTTTGTTACCGCCATTGGTGGTGGTACCCTAAGGGACACCCTTATTGGCAATACTCCCGTTACCTGGATGGAAAATACCATTTATGTGTATTTAATTGGAGCAGTTACCATTTTAGCCATAATTTTTCGGAACAAAATTAATTATCTTAAAAAGTCGCTATTTCTTTTTGATACTATTGGTTTAGGAATCTTTACCATTACCGGAGTAGAAATAGGCATAAGAAATGATCTCGATCCTATAATTTGTGTTGCCATAGGAGCCATGACAGGTACTTTTGGCGGTGTTATTCGTGATATACTTTGTAATGAAATTCCGGTTATCTTTAGAAAAGAAATCTACGCTACTGCCTGTATCGTTGGCGGACTGGTTTTTGTTATTATGCACGATTTGGAGGTTAATCGGGATATTATATATCTCACCACCTCAATAATTGTAATTGCCATTAGGTTAATTGTAGTAAAATATCATATTTCACTCCCCTATTTCTATATTTCTTCCGAAAAAAAGTAAACTACCTAGGGGCAAGCCCACAAGGCATTCTTTGGAAACAAATTTTTAATTTCGAGGCAAGCCTCGGGGTATTCTACCCTTTGGCGGTGCCAATAAATTAAAGCACCTAATGCCCCCCGGCTAATTAAATTCAAAATATAGCCGGGAAACATTTTATTTTAATGCGGAAGTTTTTTACGAAGTAGGCCGTATAAAAAAGTACCTAGTAGTGCTCCCGCAAAAACAATTAATATAGGCATAAAACCAGCACCAATTAAGGTAAAGATGGGGCCGGGACAGGCACCTGCAAGCGCCCAACCTAATCCAAAAATAATCCCTCCATACATATAACGGCTAAAACTTTTCTCCTTAGGAATAAAAGTGATTCTTTGGCCGAAAAAAGATTTTAGGTTATTCCTTTTAATAACCTGAACACCAATTACACCTAAAACCAAAGCAGAACCTATAATTCCATACATATGAAAAGATTGAAACTGGAACATCTCATAGATTCTAAACCAGGAAGCAGCTTCAGATTTAAACATTACGATTCCAAAAAATATACCTATCAATAAATATCCTACACTTCTCATAATTTCAATTTAAAATATTAACGGGAATAAAATGTGCACCATTAGTAACCCACCTACAAAAAAGCCAATTACGGCTATTAAAGAAGGTAATTGCAAGTTACTTAAACCTGAAATTGCGTGACCAGAGGTACAGCCCCCGGCATAACGCGCACCAAAGCCAATTAAAATTCCTCCAACTAAAAGAATGATTAAAGCTTTGATACCACCTACAGATTCCCAGGTAAAGAGTTCGGTAGGCAAATAAGCCTCTCCTGCACTATTAAAGCCCAGTTCCTTTAAGTTGCTAATAGTTTCTGGATTTATAGCCACAGAAAGATCATTGCTTAAAAAATTTGCGGCAATAAAACCACCAATTATGGCACCAACAACTACAATAAGGTTCCAACGTTGCGATTTCCAGTCGAAATCAAAAAAATCGGCTTTAGAATCTGCGCCGCAAAGCGTACACATAGTCCTTAGGTTAGAAGACATCCCAAAACCTTTACCAACAAAGATTAGTAAAAACATTATTAAAGCAATAAGTGGTCCTGCTATATACCAGGGCCACGGCTCAAAAATCCATTCCATAGTTTCTTTTTTTTTTCGAAATGCAAATTAACTGCAAATTTTCAATTAAGACAGTAACAATTGTTACAGGAAAAACCTATCAAATTTACGAAAGCTATCATGATTGTATTACCCGGAATAAGATTTTAAATTCTCCAGTACTTTTTTAGATAGACGCTCCTGGGTTTCGGCAGTCCAGCCGGCACTTTTTTGATAGGAAATAAGTCCACTCATCTCTTTTACAGCTTCAGAAAGTGACGCACATCCATCCCCATCAAAAATCCCAAAATTAGTCTCAATTTTTAACCAATCAACAAAAGCTTTTTCGTTAAAAGGTAGTCCCAATGAAGTATTGATTAGGATTTTGCCTGAACCTAAGCGTTTAAACTCTCTCGCTCCCAATATCCTGGTATTTTTAGGAAGATGTAGCGAGATTATTTCTGCAATTTTTAGTAGTTCTTCCAATGGTAAATAGGTAAGGCCTTTAGCTTCCCAATCTTTTTTTCGGGTTCTGCTAAAATAATAAATATCGGCGTTGAGGGCCAGTAAGGCTTTCGCCAATAATTGACCGGTAGTACCCAAACCTATAATCCCAATCTTTTTACCGGTGATCTCTACCGGCATTTCACGCCATTGGTTTTCACCAAAGCCATGAAGTAATTGAATTAATTCAGAGATTATAAACTCTACCACTCCGGGATCTCCATAGTCAAAAATTCCTTTTACGCTAATTCCTTTTTCTCTCGCAAAATCTACGGCTACATTCGCCGATTCATCGTCATAAAGACTGCAAGCCATGCCGATATATTTAAGATGACCGCATTTTTTAATTACACTTTTAGGGATTTGCGTTTTCCAGGAAACGATAATTGCTTCGGCTTTCCCAATCCTGTCAATAAGTTCCTTTTCTGAATCGGGGCTATCTTTATAGACGGTAACCTCAGCGCTACTATATTCCTGGAGCTCCTCTATGGCCCAATCTTTAAGTTTAGTATGGTCTACACAAACAATTTTATTGAAAACCTGCATTCTATTCTTTAGTTGTATTCCTAAACATTATTTCAAAAAAGGTACACTTAAATAGTATATAGTTTCTTTACCTGATTTCAATCTGAACGAATTATAAAGTACCACCATCAAGTTAAATAAATATAATAAAGAAACACTTATCCAGAGAACAGAAGGGTCTAGCAACAAAGATGCAGAAATTTCTGATGAATTTTCTAACCGGTAAATATTAGCAACTGTATACGCGATAATACTGATAGACAGAAAAATACACCATGTAATCTCAAAATTTAATATTTTCTTGCTGATATTATTAATATTGTGAATTCTATTTTTCTTAGAAACCCACATCACCAACGGAATTAGAACACCTAAAATTGGGAAGAAAAGAAAGCTTAGTGCCGAAGTATTAAGCAAAACCAAATAAGAGCTGTTCTTTTCTAACTTCCAATCAATAAGCTCCTCTGATGTTACACCAAGCCCTTTAGCTATGCGTTGTAAAGTATCTCCTCTTGGTTGGGTCTCTCCTTTCTCAATACGCTGAATGGTTCTTAAACTAATACCGGATTCTTCTGCTAAAAACTCCTGGGAAAAACCTTTTCTTTTTCTTAGTTCAATTAATCTATTTGCTAACTCATTATCTTTCATAAATATCATTTAATGTTTTAGCAAATCTATACTGAAGCCTGGAAAAATCTTGCGACACACTTATGACATATTTACGCCAGGTCTGTCCCACAGTAGGATAAGACACATTTTTGTTGGTTTAAATTTAAGTAAACTACCTCGAGGTGTTACACCCTTTGGCCTTGCCAATAAACCTAAGTTTTAATGGTACTTAAAAAAAATCTTATATGTATTACTCCCATTCAGGAAGGATTGTTTCATCGTAAGCCTGGCTTAATAATATATCGTCTTCATAAACCCTATGAGCGATTTCAAATTCCAACTCTAACTTTTTTCTTTCAAGCTTTATATTTGATGTAGTAATTTTAGACATATTCTTTAATCTTTATGTGTTAATTGTTCTAAAAATAAACAAAAACAAATTAATTTATAGGGGAATATTCCCATGTTTACGCTCTGGTCTTAGTACCTCCTTGTTTTCCAGCATACTAAAACCTTTCAGCAATTTTCTACGTGTTTCCTGTGGCATAATCACCTCATCTATAAATCCGCGTTGCGCAGCTTCAAAAGGATTGGCAAAAGTCTCGGCATATTCAGCTTCCTTTTCGGCCAGTTTTGCTTCACTATCTTCAGCTTCTTTAATTTCCTTTCTAAAAATAATCTCACTAGCTCCTTTGGCTCCCATTACGGCAATTTCGGCAGTTGGCCAGGCAAAATTAAGATCGGCACCAATATGCTTGGAATTCATTACATCGTAAGCCCCACCATAAGCTTTTCGGGTAATTACGGTAACTTTTGGTACCGTAGCTTCACTAAGTGCATAAAGTAACTTGGCCCCGTGTAAAATAATACCGTTCCATTCCTGGTCTGTACCCGGCAAAAACCCCGGAACATCTACCAATACCAACAATGGAATATTAAAGCAGTCGCAAAACCGGGTAAAACGAGCTGCTTTTTTAGACGAATCTACATCTAAAACCCCGGCCAGGCTCATGGGTTGGTTGGCAACAATTCCAATACTTCTTCCGCCCAGGCGGGCAAAACCAACAATAATATTTTCGGCATAGTCTTTATGGATTTCAAAAAACGAATCTGTATCAATTATTCCTTTTATTACCTCATGCATATCATAAGGCTTTGTAGAACTGTCGGGTACAATACTATCCAATTCTTCCCGAATTTCGTCTCCCATTGTATAGGGAAGTTTTTCCGGTGTTTTTTTGTTATTCTGCGGCATATAGCTTACCAGTTTCCTGATATCTTCCAGGCAGGCAATATCATTAAAAGAAGTGATATGTGTAACCCCAGATTTTGTGGCGTGGGTAGAAGCCCCGCCAAGCTCTTCGGAAGTCACTTCTTCGTTGGTTACCGTTTTTACCACATTTGGACCGGTTACAAACATATAGCTGGTATCCTGCACCATAAGGGTGAAATCTGTCATGGCAGGCGAATAAACAGCTCCGCCGGCACAAGGCCCCATAATAGCTGAAATTTGTGGAATTACACCTGAAGCTTTTACATTTCTATGAAAAATATCGGCATAGCCTCCCAAAGATTTTACTCCCTCCTGAATTCTGGCTCCTCCTGAATCGTTTAAGCCAATCATGGGGGCTCCTACCTTTACCGCAAGATCCATTACCTTACAAATTTTCTCTGCATGTGTTTCTGAAAGAGAACCACCAAAAACGGTAAAATCCTGGGCGAAAATATAAACCAGTTTTCCATTAATGGTACCGTATCCGGTTACCACGCCATCCCCATAAAATTTTTGGTCTTCCATTCCGAACCCGGTAGTTCTATGGGTTACCAAAATCCCCATTTCTTCAAAAGAACCTTCGTCTAATAGATAATCTATACGTTCGCGCGCCGTAAGTTTCTTTTTCTCATGTTGCCTGGCTATTCGATCTTCTCCTCCACCTAGTTTCGCCTTCTTAATTTTATCCTGTAACTTTTCTATATTCTGACTCATCAATATTTTCTTTTACTCAGTTATCGAGATTCACATACTTCAAGGTATCACTCGAAATTGATTTTTTCTTTAATATTTTATGGACAAGAGATGCTTTATGCTAACTCAAAAAGAATTATTACTTCAGTTTTGAGGGATACGCAACTGCTGCTTATCTTCAAGGTATTTTTTTAAAGCTACCAATGCCGCAAGTTTTGCTTCTTCCTGAATTTCATCTTCAAGTTTTTCAGCGGAATAATACTTTTTCACAAAATGTGTGTCAAAGTTTCCACTTCTAAAAGCCTCATGTTCAAAAACAAACTTACCAAAAGGAAGCGTGGTCATTACCCCTTCAATTTCGTATTCATGTATGGCCTTCAGCATTAATTGAATTGCTTCCTCGCGGGTTTTACCGTACGTAATTAATTTTGATAACATGGGGTCGTAATAAATAGGAACTTCCATCCCTTCTTCAAAACCATTATCAACCCGAATATTTGCTCCTTTTGGAATAATATATTTTTTCAATTTACCTACGCTTGGCATAAAATTATCCATAGGGTCTTCAGCATACACTCGAAGTTCAACTGCGTGTCCTCTAATTTTTAAGTCTTCCTGTAGCAAATTTAATTTTTCGCCCCGGGCTATTTTAACTTGCTGCTCTACCAGGTCTATCCCCGTTATATATTCGGTAACGGGATGTTCTACCTGCAAACGGGTATTCATCTCCAGGAAATAGAAGTTTTTATGTTCGTCGAATAAAAATTCAACCGTACCGGCACCTACATAATCACAGGCCTTTGCCACTTTTACGGCTGCTTTTCCCATTTGTTTCCGCAGTTTATAGTCTAACACCACCGAGGGTGCTTCTTCTACTACTTTTTGATGTCTACGTTGAATACTGCACTCACGTTCAAAAAGATGAAAATAATTTCCGTGGGAATCGGCCAGCACCTGAATTTCTATGTGCCTGGGTGATGAAACATATTTTTCGATAAAAACGGCTCCGTCACCAAAAGCCGACTCTGCCTCGCTAATAGCGCGTTTCATTTGGTCTTCAAGGTCTTTTTCTTCTTCAACAATACGCATTCCCTTCCCCCCACCACCGGCAGAGGCTTTTATAAGAATAGGAAAGCCAATTTCCCTGGCAATTTCTTTGGCTTTATCCACATTGGTTATGGCCTTATCTATACCGGGAACCATAGGGATATCGTATGCTTTTACTGCATCTTTAGCGGCCAGTTTACTTCCCATAATTTTAATGGCTTTAGAGCCGGGACCTATCCAGGTAATACCATTCTTTTCAACATTTTCGGCAAAATTGGCATTTTCACTTAAAAAACCGTACCCCGGATGAATGCCGTCTACCCCTAAATCTTTCGCAACTTCAATTATTTTATCTCCTTTAAGGTACGACTCGTTAGACGGTGCTTCACCAACGCAAACGGCTTCGTCGGCAAATTTTACATGGGGTGCATTCCTGTCGGCTGTAGAAAAAATGGCAACGGTTTTAATTCCCATTTTTTGAATGGTCTTCATAAGCCTAAGTGCAATCTCTCCCCTATTTGCTATTAATATTTTCTTCATTTTAATAATTTTGAATTTAAATTCAGTAAAAGCTTTTTAAACCTTATTTTCTGAATTATTCCATTTCAATTAACAACTGATTCTTTTCTACGGTTTCCCCTTTTTGAACTGAAACAGATTTAACTACTCCATCTCTGGGAGCTACAAGCGTATTCTCCATTTTCATGGCCTCTAAAACCAACAGGTAATCTCCTTCGTTTACCGTATCACCTTTCTTAACATTTACTTCAAGGATAAGTCCCGGCATTGGTGCTTTAAGATCATTGACCTTTTGGGCAGCACCAAGGGAAAGCCCCATTTCTTCTATAAGCAAATCCAACTCGTTAGAAATGGCCACTTTATAGGTATTAGAATTAATTTTGATATTGTATTGTCGCTGCAGGAAATCTTTAGAAACAACTTCAGCTTTAAAACTGCGGTTTTCCTGCAATAAGTGGTAATGTTTATCTGTAATTTGTTGAGTATCTAGAGAAGCAATCTGGTTTTTAGTAAATTCAAATGTATAGGCATCATTTACGGTAACCTTATAATTTTTATCCATAGTTTCTTTTTTCAAATTTAATTTGAAGCTTGTTTTGTAAATATAGAAAATCGTTTGAAACTAATTTAAAGACAAATCAGAATTACCCGGTATAAATTCACAAAAGTTTAAAATAACCCTGAATTACATTTCTTATTTTAGGGTAAAACCAAAAAACTAAGAATTATGAAAAAATTATTTTTAACAGGCTTATTGGTATTTTTCGGAATCACTTTTGGGCATGCTCAAAAATCTGAATTACCCGAAATGGTATCGGCCTACGTTTCGCAACTTTTTCCGAATGAAAAAATTAAAACTGTAGAAATTGATAAAGGAGATAATTGGGAAAAATTTGAAATTAAAATGTCTGAAGGTACCGAACTTAGTTTCGACCAGAATAACCAGCCGACTGAAATAAAGTGTAAAAGCGGAATTCCTGTACCAGCTTTACCGCTTAATATTGCTGGTTACATAACTAAAAACCATTCAAATATTAAAATTATAGAATATGAAATGGATAAAGAAGGACACGAAGTTAAACTGGAAAATGGAGATGAACTGGAATTTGATTCAAAAGGAAATTTTGTAGAAATGGATTAATAGATTTTTCCCTGTAAATTAAAAAATCCCCGTAGAGAATAATTTTACGGGGATTTTTGATTAAATAAGTGCCTAAAAATTATTTATCGCTAAACTCTTTAATTGCTTCGCTTAAATCGTACACTTTAGCATCTTTGAATTTATTTTCAAGAATACTGCTTCCGGCAGCCGAACGATACCCACCTGCGCAATGCACCATAAAAGGTTTACCTTCGGGAAGCTCATCGGCACGGTTTCTTAATTCGTTTAATGGAATAGCTACCGCATCTTCAAAAATCCTACCTTCTGCAACTTCACCTTCATTTCTAATATCTACAATGGTATAGTTTTCTTTATTTGCTTTAAAATCTTCCAGGTCGAAATTATCTGAAGTTTTAGAAGCTTTTTCAGATAAAGTTAATACACCTTTCATCTGCTTTTCATAACCAATTTTTGCAGTTCTTTCCAATAAATCATCAATTTGATCTACGCTTTCAACTACCAGGTAAAAGGCTTCATTGGGCTCTATAATTGCACCCAGCCAGGTTTCGTATTTATCACCTTGAGATCTGGCCATAATATTGATACTGTTGGATAGATGACCTTTTTTGTAAACATCTCCATCACGAGCGTCTACAACAGTTACCCCCTCTTCTGGTGCTTCATCTACATTAAGTTTTACCGGCACGCCATATTTTGCTTTTTGTACATTTAAAGCACCACTTCTATTCAAGTCTACATTAAACCCAAAATAAGAAGGAATAAAAGGCTGATCTTTTAAGATTTCTGCTACAAACTCTTCTTCGGTTTGGTCTTTAAAAGCCCAGTTACCCTGGCGCTCATTACCTAAGGTACTGGAAGAAGCATCACTCATATTTTTCCCACAAAGGGAACCTGCACCGTGTGCCGGGTAAATTAAAGTATCATCGGGCAAATGAGTAAACTTGTTTTGCATGGTGTGGTACATTTGCTTTGCCAATTCTACGCGTTTTGCTTTCATATTCCCGGCTTTTTCGCGTAAATCTGGTCTTCCTACATTACCAATAAACAAGGTGTCTCCACTAAACATAGCTGTTTCGCCATTTTCTTCAGCTATAAAAGTTAAACTATCTGGCGAGTGACCCGGCGTGTGCAAGGCTTTTACACTAACACTGCCTATTTTAACCTCATCTCCTTCATCAAAAGCGGTATGTGGATAGTCTACCCCAACTTTCTCGCTGATATAAATTTTAGCACCGGTTTCTTGCTGGATTTGTAAATGCCCACTTACAAAATCGGCGTGCGGATGCGTTTCAAAAACTGCCACAATTTTCGCCCCGTTTTCTTCGGCATATTTGTAATACTGCATAGGATTACGGCTGGGATCTACCAGTGCCATTTCACCATTACTTACAAGGGCATAAGAATAATGCGCTAAGGCTTCGTCTTTAAATTGTTTTATTTTCATTATATATACTCTTTTTATTGTTATTAAATTGATTCTTTACTTTACTTTTTCTAAATGGAAAAGCCATTTGATTTTTAAAGTCTTCAGGAAATTCTTCATCTCCTTCAAAACCCAGTTCTATACTCTTGCCTTCCTTTGGAATATAGGCCGTGCCAAACAAATAATCCCAAATACTAAGGCTTAAGCCAAAGTTCATACCGTATGGCCGATCTTCCGGAAGCGCTTTTGCGTGATGCCAAATATGCATCTTCGGATTGTTGAGAAGATACCCAAATACCCCATAGTTCCAACCTACATTGGCGTGATTTAGATGTCCTATAAAGACTGCAAACATATGTACTACAAAAAACTCCTGAATTCCAAAGCCTATCATAGCAAGGGGAATATACTGCACCGATTTATATATTATGGTTTCCATAAAATGAAACCTAAACTGTGCTGCAAAACCCATTTCCTTTACGCTGTGATGTACTTTATGGAATTCCCATAGCCAGGGCTGTTTATGCAATTGCCTATGAACGTTCCATTGTATAAAATCTGCAATCACAAACATAATTAGCAACTGCGCCCAAACCGGAAAATCCTGAACCTCTATAGCTACAATATTGGTAATTCCAAAAAGCCCCAGGAAATCATTAAATAATTCTACAGCCACATTAGAAAGTGCATTATAGCCAACCAACGAAAACAGGAAAAAATTAAATAAAATATAGAACGTATCCAGCCAGAACCCTTTACGGAAAAGCTTTTGATCTTTTCTCCAGGGAATCACTATTTCCAGCATCCAAACCAAAACTGACAATCCTATAAGCCAATAAAAATAATTGGTCCAGGATGGATTACTAATTTCATTTACCAAATAATTAAAATATCCGGTAAAAGAATTGGTTATTATTTGAATGTACTTTTCCAAACAGTTAAAAATTTCTTGCAGCAAAAATATAATAATCTTACACTTCGGGCAGTAACTTTTGTTACAGTTGCCATAAAGCAACTTTGTAAACTACCTCGGGGCAAGCCCACGAAGCATTCGTTGGAAACAAATTTTTAATTTCAAGGCAAGCCTCGGAATATTAAAGCCTTTGCCGGTGCCAATAATATGACTTTAAAAGCTTAAAGGCTGTATTAGTTCCGGGATATATACATTAATAGATTAGAGGCTGTCTGAAAAGTCTATTCTCGTCAAGCTTAACTTGTTTCAGCTTCTAACATGTTTTTAATTACCAACACGTTAGATCCCCGATAAAGAATCGGGGCAGGCTCTTAAATAAATTCAAGATGACGGTTTTAAAGCATTTTCAGACAGCTTCACCCAACAACAAGTTCTTCTTTTAAAAGTTGAATAGAATTCTAAGGCCTATATTCTTTAACAACTATTTGTAACATTTGTAACAAATAGCTTCTACGGTTTGTTTTATCTTCGCGCCTTAAATGCAATTCAAGACTTACATAGTAATTTTTTTTACCACTATTTTCCTCGGAAAATTCCTGGTACTGGATGCCCGAATGCTTCACAGCGTAATGGATGCCGAAGGCATTGCATTGATAAATCCCTTTTGTAAGAAAAGTGCCCAACAAACTACCGACGATATTTTAAGTCAGGATTCTTCTGTTTTGGTCATATCCAGTGATGCTGTATGCAATAGCTTCTTTTATTTTAGCAGTCCTTATTTACCTGGACAGGAGATTAAAAATAATTTTCACGATTTTAATTATCAAAACCCAGCTGTAATTTCCAGCTATTTCTCCAAAGACTATCCCCCTCCAAAGGCATTAGTGACATACATGATATAAAATCTGGGACCTTTTCCCGGAACCTATTATTATTCACTAATTCTAAAGTTTTATGAATTCACAAATTTTAGTGAGTCGTCGCTCTATTCAATTGTTACGGGTGATGCTCAGCGGGATATTTCTCGTGGCCAGTCTACATCATTTACTTAATATCGAAAAAACAGTAAAAAGAATAGATCAGGCCAATTTTAAAGGAGTCGCCTATTTTTTTGGAAACCCCGAAATATTGGTAATTCTGTCTGGTGTAGTTATGCTTATTGCCGGTTTTGGCCTTCTAATAGGCTTTAAAACACGCTGGGCAGCAATAATTCTAATGCTTGTTCTAATTCCTATAACCCTTACCGTACAGGTTGGACAAATTACGAGCCTGGGACCACTTTTTAAAAACATCGCCATTGCCGGCGGACTCCTGTTTTTTATCCTAAACAATTTTAAAGATCAACAAACAACAAAAATATAAACGGCTGCTTCAGCCACAAAATTTATCAAAAATGAAAAATTCAATCTTAATATTCACGGCCTTAATTATGCTGTTCTCTGTAGGCTCACAAGCCCAAGATCACAATCCTGAAAAAAACAACTATGTGGTTTTAACCAAAAAAATTCCGCAGCTAAAACCTATTTTAATTACAGTAGAAGAATTACAGAAAGAAGATGGACATCATTTTGGTGACTTTCAGATTATTGTTTGCGGTAAGACCGTAAAAGGCTTAACCGATAAAAATCAAATGCAAGACTTTGTGCAACAGGCAAAAGAACTGGATATTAGTCTTATGGCCTGTGGGTTCTCTCTCAATAAATTTGGTGTAGACCCTAAACAAATTCCGTCTGAAATGGAAATTGTGGAAAATGGCATTCTCTATAATTTTCAACTTCAGAAAAAAGGATATACCAGTATAGAGCTATAAAAGAATTTGATTTTAACGAAATAATATAATAGAGATGAAGAATAAAATAGGAATTCTATTCATTTTAATAATCTTGGGGGTTTCGGGGTTTGCACAAACCCAACCAGCATCCAATAAAAAAAATTATGTTGTTTTAACCTCAAAGATTCCACAATTAACCCCCATTATACTTACCGCTGAAGCTTTAAAAAAAGAAGACGGGAACAAGTTTGGTGATTTTCAGATAGTGCTTTATGGCAGCAATGTAGAAGGACTAACAAATAAAGAGCAAATGGAGAGCTATACCAAAAAAGCTGAGGCTGCGGGTGTACAAATTTATGTTTGTAAACTCTCTATAAATCACCTAAACATTAATCCCAAAGATCTACACCCGCATATAAAGGTGGTTAACCATGCATTTACCCATCTTTTACAATTGCAGAAGAATAAAAATTATTACAGTATAGAGCTTTAGGGTCTCAGCTCTTATAGCTAAAACTGCTAAAAGCACTGGTTGATTAAAGTTAAAAAACAATACTTATCATATGAATTTCAAAAAAAGAATAAAGAAAATTTCACTCTTGTTTTCCGGGATTATAGCCATTGGGTTATTTGCCTCGTGTAAAGATGTAGAGAAGAAAAATCAGGAAAATAATAAAGAAAAAGTTACTAAAATTACCATTTTACAAACCGCAGATATTCATGGGCAATTAGATGCCCACCCGGAATTGTTTTGGGAAAATGAAGAAATTGTATTTAAAGAACGTGGTGGTTTGGCACATATTAAGACCTTATTTGAAAAAGAACGGGCCAACAATCCTAATACAGTAATTTTTGACGGTGGCGATCTTATTCAGGGAAGTGGCTATGCAGCACTTTCTGAGGGAAAAATATTCCCAGAAATTATTAAAAATATGGATTATGACCTTATTGTACCCGGAAACTGGGAAGTGGTTTATGGCAAGAAAATAATGATGGACGTTTTGCAGGGCTTTGAAACTCCTGTTATTGTTCAAAATATGTTTCACGAAAAAGATAAAAAAGAGCTTTTTCCTCCTTATTGGATTAAAGAAATTGAAGGTGTAAAACTAGGTTTTATTGGAATAAATGATCCCGATGTTCCTGTAAGGCAAAACCCTATTTTTAGTAAAGGCATTCACTTTAGCGGATTGGAAGATGGTGTAAAAGAATTGATTCAGAAAGTAAAAAAAGAGGAAAAAGTTGATGCCCTGTTCCTGGTGACCCATTTTGGTATTTTTAAACAGGTAGAATTGGCCAGCAACCCAATTGCCAAAGATGTAGATTATATT
The DNA here is from genome assembly GCF_015143665.1 of Salegentibacter sp. BLCTC. NCBI lineage: Bacteria > Pseudomonadati > Bacteroidota > Flavobacteriia > Flavobacteriales > Flavobacteriaceae > Salegentibacter > Salegentibacter sp. BLCTC. Next base: position 411,754 of record NZ_WYEW01000001.1, read on the forward strand.
TTTGGGAATGACACCCACGAACGTGTTAGGCAACCCATTAAGGGCAAATATGCCAAAGTAACCGAGCCAGGTGCATTTGGTTCGTTTGTAGGAAAGCTTAACCTATACTTTAAGGATGGAGAAATTGTAGATGAGGAGTATGAACTGATAGAAGTAGACCCTAAAAAATATCCGGCCGACCCCGAAATTGCCAAACTGGTAAAAGAGGCAAAAGCACCTTACAAAGAACATTTAGAAACTGTGGTTGGTTATACCACAACCCCACTTTACCGATATTTAACGGCAGAAAACCCTATGGATAATATGATTACCGATGCAGCAAGGTGGAAAACCGGTGCCGATATCTCTATTTCTAACGGTTTTCGTTTTGGAAATCCAATAGTACCGGAAAATGGTGAGCCTGCTCCCATAACCCGGGCCAATTTATGGAATTTGCTTCCGGTAAACGAAAAAATAAAAACCGGGAGAGCCAGTGGAAAACAAATAAAAGATTGGTTGGAGAATGAAATGCACAATGCATTTGCCCAAAACCCCACCGAACGCTTTGGCGGTTGGTTGGTAAGATTCTCTGGCATGGAGGTAGATTTTAATTCTCAAAATGAAAAAGGAGAACGCATACAATCGGTTACTGTAAACGGAGAAGAAATGCAAGAAGAGGAATATTATACTATTTCAGCTTGTGTGCGCCCCGGTGACCCCATAGATAATTTATGCCGAATGCCAAACGTAAAAGATGTAGAGGTAAAAGATTATACTATTCATGAAGTGGTAGAAGAGTACCTACAAAAAAACTCCCCTGTTTCGCCAGGTTTGGATGGTAGGTCTTACTGTGAGTTTTTGGGAGAAAAATCATTCTCAACCGTACCCGGCACAAATTATGAGTTTCACTAAGTAAACCACCTCGGGGTGTTACACCCTTTTGTGGTGCTAATAAAAGAAAAGACCGGATGAAAAGCCTGTTATCGTCAATCTGATTGGGGGAATAATGAAGATTCTATAAGCTTTTCATCCGGTCTTGTTTATTTAGATAATTTTAAAAGTTTTCTATTTTTTTCTAAAGCAACAAAACGTAAAATTCTGAACGGCGCCTGTTGGGGTTGTATGGTCTATATTTTTACTCTTTAGAAGATTAAAATTATCTGCCAATAAATTTTTGAGATCTTCTTCATTATATTGTTTAATAGTACGGCCGCTGCATTTCTCGGGCCCATTTTTTGAGAAGGTTGCTATAATCACATAACCCCCGGGAATAACCGATTTTTCCAGGATTTGCAAATAGTTTTCAATTTGTTGGTCTTCCGTTAGAAAGTGAAAAGCAGCCCTATCGTGCCAGAGATGATAAGTTTTTGTAGGTTTAAATGAAGTGACATCGGCATTTATCCAGGTTACTTTTTCGGCCTCCTCTCCTAATCGGTTTTTTGCCTTTTCCAAAGATGCTTTAGAGATATCCAACACTGAAATATCGCGATAACCATCTTTCAATAAAAAATCTACCAAATTAGAGTCTCCTCCTCCAATATCTATAATCTTAGAAGTAAAGGGCAGTTCCAATTCCTGAATAAAACTTAATGAAGTACAGGGTTTTTCCTGGTACCAACTTGTTTCAGGATAAGATTTCTTTGTATATACATTTTGCCAATGCGATTCTGCTTCATTCATAGCTGAATTATTTAGAGTTATTTTTTTGAGGTTTTTCAAGTACTTTAATCATATTAAAAGAACGCATTAAATGAAAAAGGCCCGGTAAAATTATAAAACCACCAATTAAGAGCATAATTGCCAGGTTACTAATGGTAGCATCTGGCGCAAGATTTTCCAACAGACTTACTTCCTTATCTGAAGTAATTATAATATAGGGAAAATGAGCATAAAGTGCTGCAAAAAGAATTAAAATAACCTGGGAAATAGCCAGATATCTACTGGCAATTCTATATTCCTTTTTAATAGCTTTCCAGAGTGGAATTAACAAAACTCCAGATAGCGCTACACACGCCAGGGAAACCGGGTTATGTATAAAATCTTTTATAAATTTTACATTGTTGAAATATCCAAAACTAATTAAGATAAATCCCAGCCCTACCAAAACCGAAGTAAAAAAAGCTGAATTTTTCACATAGTGTTTTCGGGCTTTGCCATCGGCCTCTCCAATTAAAAGCGTGGAAGCTAAAAACGCACAAAGCGCTGCATAAAATAAGCCCACTAACAAACTAAAAATATTGAGCCAGTGTTGCATAAAAAGATCGTAAAACCCATAGTTTTCATAATCTTCGGTAATAATAATCTTACCGCCAATTAATGTTCCAAAAGACATTCCTAAAAACACCGGGGTTACAAAACTTCCTATTCTAAAAAGCCAGTTATACCAAAATTGGGAACCATCTACAACGGCATCATAATGTCTAAAAACAAAAGCAACCCCACGCAAGGTAATTCCTAACAACACCAGGGTTAAGGGAATATGTAAATATATTATCATAATGTTGAAGTAGGCCGGAAATGCTACCCATAAAATTACAAGCATAATAATTAGCCAAATATGATTTGCTTCCCAAATTGGCCCCATAACCCTATAAATGGTATCCTTGGTTTGTTCCCTGTTTTTTGCAGAAGAAAAGAGTTCTACAATTCCGGCACCAAAATCGGCACCACCAAGCAACACATACAGGAGCAATGAAAACAACAGAAAAAATAAAACTACGTACAGCATAATTAATCTTTAGTTTGATTTAGGGATTTTATTTGTCGATTCATTAACCAGGTAACCGTTAATCCTAAAACTGTATACAAGAACAAGTAAAAGAAAAAGCTATATTTCATACCCGGCATTGGTGTCACTGCTTCCTCTGTACGCATAATTTGGTGAATTATCCAGGGTTGGCGACCAACTTCGGTAACTACCCAACCGGCTTCTACAGCAACAAAGCCCAAGGGTGCCACTATTATAAAGAGTAACCAATAATATTTGCTATGAAGCCAGTTTTTCTTTTTTAGACTTATGAAATAAATAAGTCCGGCAAACATCAATAAAGTTCCAATCCCTACCATAATCTGAAACGCGTAATGAACAATAGCAACCGGAGGGAGCTCATCATCGGGGAAATCGTTTAATCCTTTTACCTCTGCATCAAAATCACCAAATGCCAGAAAGGATAAAGCTTTCGGGATTTCAATTTTATGGGATACTGTTCGATTTTCTTCATCTACTATCCCTCCAATATAAAGTGGCGCACCTTTTTTAGTTTCATAATGTGCTTCCATAGCCGCCAATTTTACCGGTTGGCGTTCGGCTACATCTTTTGCAGAAAGGTCTCCACTAAGAGGTTGTAGGAAAGCAGCTATTGCCCCAAAAACAATTGCGATTTTAAAAGCTTTAGTGTTCAATTCTACATTTCTTTTTCTAAAAATTTGAAATGCATGCACCCCGGCTACCCCAAAACTGGTGGCTACAAACGCAGCTAAAGTCATATGCAATGCCTGGGTGAACCAGGCAGGATTTAGCAAGGCTGCCACGGGGTCTATGTTGGTAAATTCGCCATTAATATAATCAAAGCCAGAAGGGGCATTCATCCACCCATTGGCCGAAACTACCAATATACCTGAAGCCACACCCGAAATACCAATAATTATCCCGGTAAACCAATGAAATTTCTCGGGCAATTTATTCCAACCGTAGAGATAAAATCCAAGCGCAATGGCTTCTACAAAAAATGCAGCACCTTCTAAAGAAAAAGGCATCCCTATTATAGGGCCTGCATGCTTCATAAATTCTGGCCATAGCATTCCAAGTTCAAAAGAAAGGGCGGTACCAGAGACTGCCCCGGTAACAAAAAAAATGGCAACTCCTTTTAGCCAGGCCATAGTTAATCTTTTATAGATAGGATCTCTGGTTTTAAGCCACTTATGATGCGATAATACCATAAAAAATGGCATAACCATACCAATACAGGCAAATATAATATGAAAGCCAAGGGTAAAGGCCATTTGTAGACGGGCGTAATCTAAATTTTCCATCAACTTTTAGTTTCGTATTAAGGTGTAAAGAAATTTCAATTTTGAACCCATAAATTTAGGGAAAAACCTGGCGGTATCCTGACGGTAATCGGCATATTTTGGATACTTTAAGCACAATTGTTCTTATTCATTTTAGAATGTATCAAAAAATAGCTGAATAAGAATTTGATGCCATTTTTATAGGCCAAAATTGCATAGAGCCGAATTGAATCCCTAAGCCTCCATCATACATAATACAACGGCTTTTTTATTTAATCCCTGAAGAACAGATAAATCCATATAGATCTTGATAATTTGAAATTAACCGTGCACAACAAAAATGCGACTAGAACAATAATAAAGAAAACTCTTAAAGGTGATAAATCAATAAGCCACCAAAACAATACAAGGCTCGCTATCATTTGTGCTACAGAAAGGGAATAACTTACATACATGGCTCCAAAAAAAAAGCCGGTTTCTATCTCAAATTTATAATTGCAAACAGGGCACAAATCATTCATTTTGGGAAATCTCAATAAAAGCAGGTTTCCACTATTCCTAAAAATGTTACCTTTTTTACAATTAGGACATTTACATTGCAAAGCATTTATAACTTTATTCATAAAAGCATTTATTTTACTGCAAAATTAAAGCAGTACTTAAGAGTTGTCCTTGTAATATATTCGCAATATTTTGTACTTTTAGGACATTTATATGAAAATCCCAATTTTAAATATTAATCAGTTTAAAGAATCTGCCTCTATAAATGATGTATATGTAAATACATTCTCTAACCATATACAGATTAATAAGAATTTGATTAATAAACCACATAGTCATAATTTCTACTTGTGTGTACTTTTCACCGAAGGTACCGGAACGCACGAAATTGACTTTAATTCTTATACTATAAAACCCGGCATGGTTTTCTTTTTAAAGCCGGGGCAAACCCATTTTTGGAAATTTAAAACAGCTCCCGAAGGATTTATCTTTTTTCACTCTCAAGAGTTCTATGACCTTAAGTTTTTGGAGCATACGCTTTTTTCTTTTCCGTTTTTTTATTCATATCAAAATCCTCCGGTATTAGAACTAGATTCCCAGAAAAATTATGAATTACAGCTTAAGTTTCTAGAAGTTTATAAGGAGTATTCACAAAGGAACCTTCTAAGGGAGCTAAAAATTGTAAACTTACTTAACAACATTTATATAGAGCTAACGAGAATCTACACACTTAATATTGATTTAGAAAAACTTAGTTCCTCAAATTATCCCAACATACTTGCTACTCTGGAGAATTTAATAAACACGAATTTCTATAATGAGAAATTCCCTAAATTTTATGCCGATAAATTAAACATAACCACTAAGCATCTTAACAGAGTGGTAAAAAAAACAATAAATAAAACGACTAGCCAATTAATTTCCGAAAGAATAATTCTGGAAGCAAAACGCTTAATTGTACATTCTAATGGAAATCTTGCAGACACCGCATTTACACTTGACTTTTCAGACTATGCCTATTTCTCTAAATTTTTTAAATCAAAAACAGGGATAACACCTTTAGAGTTTAAAAAAAGATACTTAATGAAGTATTGATATTACTTCAATTTTGTTCTCATCTAAGCTTATAAAATTCTAGGCAATCTCTGCCCAGATTATATAGATTCCCATAAGTAAGACAAACCAACCAAAACCTTTCTTCAATTTTTTTCCGTCTATAAATTTATTGAGATATATTCCTATAAACATTCCTATCATAGAAAGTCCCGTGAAAATAGCTAAAAACGCCCAGTTGATATTCATATTTTGAACATCACCAATAAAGCCTATAAGCGATTTAATTGCAATAATTAATAATGAAGTGGCCACGGCTTTTTTCATGGGCAATTTAGCCAGAAGTACCAGGGCCGGAATAATTAAAAATCCGCCACCGGCACCCACAATCCCGGTTAACACCCCTACTACTATACCTTCAATTATAATTAATGGATAGTTATAACTTACTGCCACTGGCTCTGACCTTTTCTTTCCGTTTTCACGAATCATAGAAACTGAGGCCAGAATCATGATAATCGCAAAAAACAACATAATCCCGATGTTTTTTGTGATTTCAAAATCCCCAATGCTAAATAATGATTCTGGAATAGCAGGTACTATATATTTTCGTGTCGCATATACGGCTATAAAAGCAGGAATAGAGAACACAATAGCAGTTCTAAAATCTACCAGTTTTTTTTGCATATTTTTAAGCGCCCCAACCAGGGCAGAAGTACCTACAACAAAGAGAGAGTAAGCTGTAGCCGTTACAGGGTTCACAGCCAGTAAATAAACCAGCACAGGAACGGTTAGTATAGAGCCTCCACCACCAATTAAGCCTAAAACAACGCCAATAATTAATGCTCCAAAGTAACCTAGTATTTCCATATTCTATTTTTAAGTTTGTGCAAAATTAATTGCAATATGGGGTCTTTACAGTAACAAGGGTTACAGAAGGCTAAAGTGCCATGACTTCTATACTGTTTCTTTGCAGTTTTATCTTTCCGTCTAGTTCAAGTTTTTTGAGCAACCTGGAAATAACCACCCTGGAAGTGTGTAAATCGTAAGCAATTTGTTGGTGGGTAACGCTAATTACTTCATTTTGGTTAATTTTTGCTTTATCTTCAAGATACTTCATTAAACGCTCATCCATATTCATAAAAGCAATAGTATCTATGGTGTCTAGCATTTCTGTGAGACGAGCCTGGTAACTTGCAAAAACAAAATCACGCCAGGACTTGTACTTAGAAGTCCATTCTTCCATTTTTTCAATAGGAATCATCACTAATTTTGTATCGCGTTCGGCTACAGCCCTTATTTCACTTTTTGTTTGACCTAGACAACAGGAAAGCGTCATGGCACAGGTATCACCACGTTCCAGGAAATACAACAAAAGTTCATCTCCCTCCTTATCCTCACGCATTATTTTAATAGCTCCTTCAATCAATAAAGGCATCATTTTTACATAATCGCCAATTTCTATAATTTTTTCGCCTTTTGCTTTGAATTGAAGTTGGCCTACACTATTAATCTCTTCAATAAGTTTATCTTCAAAAATAAAACCGTAAGCTTCTTTTAATTCCTGTAACATATACTAGTTTCCGCTATTTATAAATATTATAATGATGCTTTTTAAAAGCTAAAATTAGTATTTAAATTGATAATTAAATATGTTTTTGATGGAAAGTCTATCCGGGCAACACATAAAAGTAAATTGAAAGATAGTGGCAAAAGGTTCCAAAAAGTACGAAAATATGAAAAATAGCATGGTTAAATTTCACTTTATCCAAACTAAACAATACAGCCCCAATAGTATAAGAAATTCCGCCACCAAATAGCCACCATAAACCTCCCGAACTTAAATTATCGTATAAAGGTTTGATGGCTAAAACAATAATCCATCCCATTAAAACATACATAATAGTAGACAGGGTTTTATACTTTCCCGTAAAGAAAAGTTTAAGAATAATTCCGGTGAGGGCCAAACCCCAAACCACCCCAAAAATTGTCCAGCCTATCCAGCCTTCTAAAGTTACAAGTGCAAAAGGGGTATAGCTTCCGGCTATAAGTACATAAATAGAGGCATGATCCAGGATGTTTAGTTTATACCGAAGACTCTTTTTGGTTGCACTATGGTAAAACGTAGAAGCCGCGTACAATAAAATCATACTCGCTCCAAAAATGCTAAAGCTTACAAGGTGTACCGTTTCGCCAAGTTTACTAGCTCGTATAATTAATAAAATGAGTCCAAGAACACTTAAAAACAGACCAAAACCGTGAGAAATAATATTTAATTTTTCTTCAAGGGCATCGTATTTTTGATGAGGATTTTTTTCCATAGCATCGGCCATTTGCTCAATAATTAATATTTAATAATAAAAGACCTGCCGAAGTTCAGCTATTCAATTAAATAGCTCTTTGCCTTGCCAGCCGGTAATTTTCTTAAATACTTAAAAGTAAAAATATTCAAGATGAAATGGAATCATTTAAACGATCAATTTTTATTATTTTCGGGCTTTCACTCCAGCACAATTCTTAATCGAATCCTATGAAAATTTTGCATACCGCCGATTGGCATATAGGTAAAAAACTGCATAAGCATAGTTTACAACCCGATTTTGATCTTTTTATAAGTTGGCTTTGCCAGTGTATTATTAAGAACGATGTAAAGGTATTATTGGTTTCGGGAGATGTTTTTGATCTGGCCAACCCTTCTTCGGAAGCAAGGCAACAATATTTTAAAGCCTTAATGAAGCTAAGGCGTCTGGACTGCAAAATAATACTTACCGGTGGAAATCACGACTCCCCTACTATGCTAAATGCGCCTCAGGAAGTGTTGCGGGAATTAGATATACATATTATTGGCGGTTTGCCTCAAGAACTTTCAGAGTGCATTATTCCTGTTAAAAATGGTAAAAACGAAACCGAACTTCTTATTGCAGCTATCCCCTATTTACGGGATGCCGATTTAAGAACAGCCTCCCAGGGAAATTCTTATGAAGATAGATTAGAAGCTTTGCGAAAAGGAATTCAACAAACCTTTGTGGACACCGCTAAGATTTGCAAAACCAAATTTCCGGAAGTAGACTGTATTGCTATGGGGCATCTTTTTGCGGCCGGTGCAGAAACTTCAGAGAGTGAGCGTGATATTCAAATTGGAAACCAGGCGGCTTTTAATGCGCTTCAGTTTGGCGATTATTATAAGTACATCGCACTAGGGCATATTCACAAACCACAAAGGGTAAATGCCGCCACTCCCACTTTTTACAGCGGCTCCCCTATTCCACTTTCATTTAGTGAACGCAGTAATAAAAACCGAATCCTTCTATTGGATACTGAAAACAATTGGGAGCCTAAAAGTATAGAAATACCAGGCTTTAGAGCATTAATAAAAATAACCGGAAACCTGGAAAAACTTCAACAAAAACTAGGGGAATTAAAAGACCGGGAAGGCCTGCCTTCTTTAATTGAAATTGAACTTCAAGAAGAACATTTTGATGCTAACAAAATATATGAACTAGATCAATTAGTGGGTAATTTTGAGGTTAAAGGTTATGAGATTGTAAAGCATCGCGCAAGTTTTAAAAATAAAATAAGTGGTAGCGGCGAACTCTATGAAGAAAAAAAACAACTAGAAGATCTGCAACCCTTAGATGTCTTTAAAAAATTAGTAGAAGTACAGGAAGAAGATGAAGAAACCAGAAAAGATTTAATGAGTGCTTTTAATGAAATTCTTGAGGAAGTTCACCAATCTAAAAAAGCTTAACCTATGAAAATTTTAAATATAGCCTTTAAAAATATTAATTCATTAAAAGGTGAGAACTTCATAGATTTTGAAGCAACTCCTTTTTCGGGAAATACGCTTTTTGCCATCACAGGCCCCACCGGAAGTGGAAAGAGCAGCATTCTAGATGTAATCTCGTTGGCACTTTTTAACCAGGTGCCCCGGCTTGGGAAGATTAGTAAAAAAGAGATTAGGGAAAAAGGCGCCATCCTTACCCGAAACCAAAAAGAAGCTTATGCTAAAGTAACTTATGAAACGGGAGCAGGTCGTTTTACCTCTTCCTGGAGCATAGAAATAAACCGTAACGGCAATCTCAACGATTACAATATGGAAATTGCCAATCTTATAGATAACTCGTTATTAGACCTTAAAAAATCTGAAGTTCCTACTAAAAATGAAGAGTTAATCGGTTTAAATTACGATCAGTTTATTAAGTCGGTTTTACTGGCACAGGGGGATTTTGCCAAATTTCTTTCAGCTAAAAAAGAAGAACGTGGCGAACTACTGGAAAAAATTACCGGTACAGGTATTTACCGTCAATTAGGTATGATGGCTTTTGAACGTTTTAAAGCCGAAACTAAAGAAATTGAAGCCCAGCAAAATGAAATAAAGCTCTTTGAATCCTATTTACTTTCTGAAGAAGATCTTGAAAATTTCAATAAAGATTTAAAAGAAAATACCGCTGATACCGAAGCTTTACAAAAAGACCTAAAGCTTATTGAAAAACAATTAGAATTAAAAGAAAACATCGGGAAACAGGAAAAAGAAATCAATAAATTACAGGAGCAGGAAGTTAATCTGCATCGGCAGTTTAAGGAATTTGAAAGTGAATACGGTACGAGTCTCAACCGGCACGAAAAAATACAAAGTATTGCCGAAGAATTACAATCCTGGAACCGATTTCAAAAAGAATTAAAAGACTTAGATAGCAACCTGGCAAAGACGTCCTTAAAGATTAAGGATACTAAAAAGAATATCAGCAGTTTTATTGAACAGGTAAAAGAATTTGTTCAGGAAGATGTTCAGGCTGAAAACCTTAAACAGAAACTGAATCTTTTTACCGAAAAAATAGGGAAACTTCAGGATGAAAAAAACTCACTTGGACTGGAATATAAAAGTAAATTACAGCTATTTAAAGCTGAAGTAAGAGAATTAAAAATCGACTTTCCAGAACATGATTTAAAAACCGGGAAGGAACTGTTGGAAGAACTTCAAACTGAAAAACTTCGGGAGAAAAAGCAACTTGAAATTGCGCTAAAAGAAGTGGATTTAGAAAAACTGAGTTCCGAAAAATTGCGTTTAAAAAACCATTTAGAAAAGACACGTGAAGCACGGCAATTTTCTGAAAGAAAACTTCAACTTGAAGAAAGCGGTTTAAGAATCAAAAAAGATATTGAGGCTAACCAACCGGAATTTGAAAGCCTGCCCAAAACCATAACGCTACAAAAAGACCATCTTTCTTCATTAAAAAAAGATTTAGAAATTCTTCAACTTAAAAAATTAAATCAGCTAAAAACCGCAAAATTAGAAGAGCTTAGAAAGTCGCTTAAAACCGGGGAAGCCTGTCCGCTTTGTGGTGCTTTAGAGCATCCCTTTTCTGAGCATGTTCCGGATTTTGAAGATGAGCTTGAAATAAAAATAGCAGCAAAAAGTAAAGAAATAGAAGATAAAAACACGAAACTTACACAGGCTCAATCTAGATTTGAACATATAAAAGACTCTTTGCAAAAAGCTAAGAAAGAATTAATTGAAATTGAAAACCGCATTTTGGAAAACAAGCAACGATTTAGTGAAAAATATCCCGATTTCAATTTTAGTGAAGAGATTGATTGGGAAAACTATATCGGAAAAATTAATTCAAAACTTGAAAGTCTAGATGCCTTTGAAACAATAAAACAAAAACTAACCGCTATTGCCGGCGGTTTACCAATTTTAAAAGATTTAAATGATATTTTGACCAAAGGCACATTGCTAAGGCGGCAATTGGAAGCCAATTATTCGGGAAATAATATCCTAAACGACCACCGAAAGCTAACAGATAAATGGAACGCCTTAAATCACGAAAAAAAATATCTTGGAGAAAACCTAAAAGAACAAAAACAAAATTTAAGTGAGCAGTCTAAGAAATATGAAGCACTATCACGAAAGCTCGAACCGGAAGTTACAGAAAAAGGATTTACGTCTATTGAAAATGCATTCCGGGCTTTATTGCCGGGTCAGAATTTTCTGGAGTTAAAGGATAAAAAAGATGCTATTTTAAAAGAAAAAAGTATTGTTGCCACCGGAATTTCTACTCTGCAAAAGCAATTAAAGCAGTTTAAAGAAAATGAAAGTGAACGTACTACTAATGATTTAAGGGTTGAACAATCTAAAAAACAGGAGGAATTTAAGTCCAAACAGTCAGTTTGTGAAGAATTGCGAAGAAAACTTGGAAATAATAATGAGTACCTGGCCAGGTTAAAGCAACTGAAAAAGCAAATTACAGAAAAGGAAAAACAAAGTAAACGTTGGCGACTTTTAAATACACTTATTGGAGACCGACAGGGGAAAAAATTTAATGATTTTGCACAAGATCTTACGCTTTCGCAATTAATTTACCTGGCCAATAAAAGGTTAAAGGACCTGAGTGAACGATACAAAATAGATAAAGCAAATGAAGATGAAGACGACGGACTGATTGCCATTGATGAAGATATGGGCGGACAAAGAAGATCTGTTAAAACCCTTTCGGGGGGAGAGACCTTTCTACTAAGCTTGTCGCTCGCGTTAGCCTTATCTGATCTGGCTTCAAGAAATGTTGAGATTAACAGTTTATTTATAGATGAAGGTTTTGGGACTTTAGATCCTGAAACTTTGGACCAAACCCTTGATACTTTAGAAAAATTACAGGCTGATTCTGGAAAAACCATTGGAATTATTAGTCACGTGGCCTCTTTAAAAGAGCGTATTGCAACTCAGATACAACTTACCCGAAACGGACAGGGATATAGTAGTTTGGAGCTTAAGTTATAAGTTCATGACAACAGATAACTTTTCTGTACAATACTTATTACTTTTTAAACCACTTCTTTCGTTAAAACCTCTACGGTACATCCCAGTTTTGGAAGTATAAGCCTCATTTTTCGTTTACCTACTTCACGAATAATGGCTTCCTGATTTTTGAAGACACCACTTTTAATACTTATATGGTCACCTTCATTTAAGCGATCTACTTTTGCATCATCTACATTTTCGCCATTCAACCATTTCCGAATAACTTCTATCTCTTCGTCTTTTACAATGGCTGGTTTTCCAAGCCAAAATAAATATTTTACCACACCAGGAACATCAAAAACCAAATTACGTTCCTGTTCCTTTAATTGAATAAAAACATAAGACTTAAAAAGGGGGCTTTTTAGCTTTTTTTTACGGTCTTTCCACTGCTTTATTTCAGTGATTAGAGGACAATAAACTGCTACTCCCATTTCTTCCAAACGTTGAGCCACTTTCTTTTCGGTTCTAGGTTTGGTATATAAAACGTACCACGCCATAATTAAGTTTTATCAGCCTGTATGCAATACAGGACTTCAAACTCCCTTGCTTTAAATTAGGGGGTTCTGAAGATATTTAGGTTAATTAGTTAATTCAAAAATACAAAGATTTTAATGAACATTAGATAGCAATAATTGATGAAAAGGTAAATAAAACATTGAAATACTGATAGCGAATTGATTAGAAAAATCATTAAACAAAATAAAGCACAAGGCAAAATTTTCGGGCAAAAAGTGAAGTGAATTACCACGAGGTAAGGGAACGAGGCATACTATGGATATATACTTTTATTTGGAGGTAAGCCCCGGATTTTGGATTATCAAATAAAGTACTCGTTATTCTAAAATACAGGTTTCAGAATCCAATTCAAACTGTACCGTAAAATGTTCAAAATTATAGGTTTCGAGAGTTTTTAAAACTTCAGCCTTCAATTTTAAATATTCTTGAAACCCATTTACATTGTGAAGTTTAATGTGAGCTGTAAAAACGTGGTGTTCACCTTCCTGAGACCAAATATGTACGTGATGTGTGGAAGCAACCCCCTTAATACTTTCAATTCTCTCCCTTACCTCCTTTAAATTAATATCCCGCGGCGTTCCCTGTAAAAAAATAAAAAGCGTTTCTTTTAACCTTTTAAATACATTCCAGAGAATATATAAAGTAATAGCAAGTGAAAGCGCGGGATCCAGATAATGAATATCCTTAAACTGTAAAATAATAGAGACCACCAATACCGCAACCCAACCTAATACATCTTCCATTAAATGCCAGGATACTACTTTTTCGTTTAAGGTTTTACCACTGCTTAATTTATAGGCGGCAAACCCATTAACAGCCACTCCTATTATGGCGAAAAACATCATCCCTTGAGCATCAGAATGTTCTGGATACATCAACCTTTCCACCGCTTCATAAATAACATAAACAGACCCTCCAATAAGTACTACACTGTTAATAAGAGCTCCCAACAAAGAGAACCTTCTATAACCAAAAGAAAATTTAGAATTGCTTTTTTGTTTAGATTTATGATCCAGGTACCAGGAGGTTCCAAGCGAAAGGCTATCTCCAAGATCGTGTACCGCATCTGAAATTATAGCGATACTATTTACATAGATTCCACCAATAAATTCAAGAATAGTAAATCCCAGGTTTAAGAAAAACGCCAGTTTAAGATTTTTTCCTGAAGAATGCTGATGATGCTCGTGCCCCATAATGACGAAATGAATGTAATTATGCCTTGTTTTCGAAATTAGTTATTTTTTTGATCTATTATCAATTCCTACCAAACAAAACAGTCCAATTTATTTTCTAAATATAAAATCTACTATTATTATTTTTTTCATTTTTTTCGTATATTAATATGAATATCAAAACCTTATAGCTATGAAAAATATAAAAATCCTACTACTTGTTGTTTCGGGTATGCTTATTGGCTATATATCCCTGGATACAAAAGCTTTTTCACAAACCAATTCCCAGGATTTTGTAGAATATAAAGGTGAAGTACTTAATGCCGATAATAAAAACACCATTGCCAATGCTCATATATCGGTAAACGAGACCAATATTTCTACAATTAGTAATTCTGAAGGAAAATTTTCCTTAAAAGTACCTAAGGGTTTAGCTCCTGCCACGGTTAGTATTTCCTATTTGGGCTACCTTAGTAAAAACTTACCTTTAAGCTATTTTAAAGCGAAAGGAACCCTAATTTACCTTAATCCGGTAGTAGAAGAGCTTTCTGAAATAAAAGTTTATAAAGCCGGCGATGCCAGAAAACTGGTGTATAATATGCTGGAAAATCGTGGGGAAAATTATATTAACCGCCCTACCGAAATGACTGCTTTCTACAGAGAAAGTATTAGTAAAGGCAACAGAAATGTTTCCCTAAGCGAGGCTGTTGTAAAAATTCATAAAAAACCCTATAGCCATTATGGCGATGAGGATATAGAATTGGTTAAAGCTCGCAAAACTGCCGATTATGACCGCTTAGACACATTAGCCCTAAAATTACGTGGTGGGCCATTTAACACCTTATTTATAGATGTTATGAAATATCCCGATTATCTTTTTTATGAACAGAATTTAGAAAATTATGAATTTAACTTTGAGGAGCCCACACAAATTGATAATCGCTACCTGTATGTAGTAAGTTTTAATGACCGGAATAAAGATATGCCCTGGTTTTATGGAACTCTTTTTATTGATGCAGAAACCCAAAGCCTGGTAAGGGCAAAACTAAATATGAATGTAGATAATAGACGAGCAGCCACCAGGATGTTTGTAAATAAAAAACCGGGAGGAACCAAAGTTTATCCCATTGAAGTAGAATATGACATAGATTATCATCAGCAAAACGGCAAATGGTATTTTGGCTATTCTAATGCAAAGCTACTTTTTGTAGTAAACTGGAAACGCAAATTGTTTAATTCGCGGTATCAGGTAAATTCTGAGATGGCTGTAACTAATTGGCAGCCCGAAACCGAAGACCGTATTAAAAGAAATAAGAATTTTCTCAATAAAACAGTAGTGATGGCCGATGATATATCGGGTTTTACAGACATACAATTCTGGGGAAGCAACAATATTATAGAACCCGATAAATCTATACAAAATGCTATAGAAAAAATTAAACGGAATATTCAATAGACATAAATTAGCAGAAAAACTCAAAGCTTTTTTACAAATCTTTTAGTATCCAAAAACATCTAATTTAAACTGCTTGATTTTGAGATGAATCAGGGATAGAATCTCAATTAATTATTCTTTTAAATACTAAAAATAAGTAGTATTTACTTTAAGCTACCATTAAAAAGTATATGCTGATTATGAGCTTATTAAAAATAAGATACAATTAAGCCCTCAAAAAACCAGCTTTTCATTTTGAAAATAACAAATAAGCCCTTTAATTTGTAACTCAATTTATGTAGCACTATTTAATAAGATTGAACCAGAATCTATAGTTGTTTTCTTAAATTGAAGTTTTAATCGAGATGTGGCACTTTGACTGCGATCAGTGTAAACTGCACCAGTAGAGGATCTCGAAACTTAAATGCCAGTATGCTTAAATGTAGTAAATTAGAATCGAGATGTGGCGCAGTCTGGTAGCGTATACGCCTGGGGGGCGTGGGGTCGCAGGTTCAAATCCTGTCATCTCGACCAAGAAAGACGGGGCTTCCGAGAGATCGGAAGCCTTTTATTTTTTTACCCGTACAACATACGTACAACAATTTTAAGCCTTCTTTTGATCCAATCACATATAATCTTTTGGAAGCTGTATCCGAGAAGTAGAACGTACGAGAGAATAATTCCAAAATTCTTCAAAAAAAAAGTTATTGCATATAGTGGTTCGTGATTACTATTTCTAAAATTTGACTACTCCCCTATACGCCGTTATTGAAATAAAAAATTCCACTTAAAATTGATTTGAACCATCCTAGAATAGCTGATTATTTATCTTTTGGTTATATTTTGTATTCGAGATAACTGAAAGCTATGGAGAATTTTATTTTAAAATCTGCAAGAGCTTTGGCTAGGTTAAAATCTGGAATAAATAATTTCATTGAGGATAAAAAATTAAGTTTTTCTACTCATCTAATTAACTTCCATATAGCTGCTTTATCGTAATCGTTCTAAGCTTTAACTTTATTTTGACTTCGGTTATTCTAAGATAGTTATCTAATTGATCCGAAGTATTTTAGTACAGGTTTAGGCTGCAATATTTTACATTGAGCAAACATTCGAAACTGGCCTTAATAATACTTTCACTTATATCCCAGCCTCAGAACCTTTTAATAAAAGTGGTTTTAATGATTCATCAGTGTTTTTAATTATTTACAGAATATATCTCAATATTTTAATTGATTTTTAGTTAAATACACCCTCTAATAAGATTTGATTTCTTTTTCTCAATTAGTTTGTTTTCTAAATCAGTATTTATTCAAAATGGAAGAAAGCAAAAAAATTGAGGATCTTTTAATGGATATTAAAGGCCTCCTGGGAACCAACAAAAAGGTAATGAACGTGGAAGACCTGGCGCAATATACAGGGCTCTCTAAAAGTAAGATCTATAAGCTTACACATCTAAAACTGATTCCTACCGGCAATAATCCGAACATTCGTCAAAAGTTTTTTGATAAAGACAAGATTGATGCCTGGCTTCTGGGGGAACCGGATCTGTCTGATGCCTTTCTTGAAGAGCAGTTCAATAAAAACCTGATGAAAAACCGGAAATAGGTTTTTCCTATTACTCACTCTATAAAAAGTTTAAGATGAAAAGGCTAACCAATATCCATGTAGGCACCTGCTACCATAAAATAGTTCAGCTGCCCCCTATTTCCGGGAGTACTAAAGAAGTTTCGATGCTCCATACTATACCTTTAGAAATAAAAGGTTTTAAAGCTTTGGGTTATGGAGAAATTTGAATCCAAACTTTATCAGGTTGTTGAGCAGAAGAAAAAAACGATCTACGATGCCGTGGATGAGTATGTGTCTAATAAATATGATATAAGGTTTAATGAAATATCCCACGAGTTTCAGATATGTATTAAGGAATCAAAGATCTGGGAAGACTTTGAAGTGAATTCTTTACTTATAGAATTAGCAAAATCAAACATTGAGATCAATCCGGGCAAACTGGACATCTATTTGAGGTCTAATCTAATTCCCAGATTTAACCCGATTGCGGAATACTTTGATAAGCTTCCAAAATGGGTTGGTGGAGATCATATAAGAACACTCGCTTCCTATCTTCCCGCAAAAGAACCTGAACAATTTCTTTATCATTTTAGGAAATGGCTGGTAAGAACAGTTAAAGGTGCATTGGATGAACATTACTTCAATAAGCAATGTTTGGTTTTAGTGCATTCAGAACAAAATTCTGGAAAATCAACCTGGTGCAGGTTTCTCTGTCCACCGGCTTTAGCAAGGTATTTTGCTGAAGATATGACCACCGATAAAGATGCCAGGATTCAACTTACCAGGAATTTCATCATCAATTTAGATGAATTATCTGTGCTGGCCAGAAAAGAAATAAATGCGCTTAAAGCTTATTTTTCTAAAACGATGATTAATGAAAGGCTGCCTTATGATCGTAAAAACTCCAACCTGCGAAGGACCTGCAGTTTTATAGGATCTACCAACAGGGCAACCTTTCTTAATGATGAAACAGGCTCTGTGCGTTGGTTATGTTTTGAGCTAAATGGTAAAATTGATTTTGCTTACTCGAGGGAAGTAAATATAGACAAGGTATGGGCTCAGGCTTATTACCTGGCCTATGTGGATGAACAATTTAACCCGGAACTGACCCTGGAGGATATCATTGCAAATGAAGAAAGGAACAAGACTTACCGGGAAGCCAGTATGGAAGAAGAACTACTCTGTAAATACTATCGCAAGAGTTCAGATCCTGCTGACTTTAAAACGGCATCAGATGTAGTGTTACAGCTCAGTTGTATCAATCCGAGACTGAATATGTATTATATGGGAAGAGCTTTAAAAGCTCTGAATTATGAAAGAGTAAAACAACGCCAGAGCGGGGTATATGGCTACCTGATCAAGCAAAGGTTTAAGACCTCTCCTTTAGAAATTTAATATAAACTATTTACCTAACTACCCTTGGGTCTGGAACAAGCCGTCAACAGAGGAACGAATGGAGGTAAATAGCCATCTAAAATTATTTACCCAATCTACCTCAGGGTAATTAAGGTAGATACGAAAAACAACAAAAAAATGCATTGAAACCCTTGGTTTTACTGGCCTGGGTAAATAGGTAACTTAAAAATTAAAAAATGGACTTAAATAACTTATCGTGTAAAAGTGCCCGAAATATTTGCATCGTAAAAACGCTGGCAAAATTAG
Source organism: Salegentibacter sp. BLCTC (assembly GCF_015143665.1). Taxonomy (NCBI): domain Bacteria; kingdom Pseudomonadati; phylum Bacteroidota; class Flavobacteriia; order Flavobacteriales; family Flavobacteriaceae; genus Salegentibacter; species Salegentibacter sp. BLCTC. The sequence goes on from NZ_WYEW01000001.1 coordinate 430,451, forward strand.
GGCACTTTCCCACCAGGACAACGGAAAAAGAAGCTTGGTTTCTGAGTCCCCTTCGGTCAGAAACCCAAGCCTCTTTTAGCGTCTCTTTAATTAAAAACTTATGGTTTGACTTCGGATTGGGAACAGGAGGGAATACTATAGATCTCATTATGCTCATGAAATCCTGGTCTGTAAGGGAAACCCTGGAATTTTTAAAGAACGATATGAGCTCTATTTCTTTTAGCCCGCCGAAAATCGAACATCTTACTAAGGAACCAGAAATTAGTATCCTGGACGTTCAAATTATTCATCTGAAAGCATTAATTGATTATCTGCACTCACGGAGTATACCTTATGAGATTGGTAGAAAATACTGCAGACAGGTTTGGTATCGCTGTAAAGGAAAACGCTTTTTTGCACTTGGCCTTGAAAATTATAAAAGAGGCTGGGAACTTAGAAACAAATACTTCAAAACTTCCAGTAGCCCTAAGACCTTTTCATTTTTTGAAAGAGGATCTAAACAGTTAATCATCACAGAAGGGATGTTTGATTTTCTTTCCCTGACTACAATTGATGAAGACCTGGTGGAAAATTCAGACTGCATCATTTTAAACTCCCTGGCTTTTTTGGAAAGGATAAAAATACTCATCCCTAAATATGAGAAGGTTCTGATTTATCTGGACAATGACCCGGCAGGTAAAAAAGCAGCCGGTTCGCTTTTAAACCAGTTTGAGAATATTACAGATTGTAGTAATTCCTACTCTGGCTATATAGATCTAAATGAACAATTGAAAGCTGAAAAATTCTTGACTTTAAAATAATTATGCGTGGGTAACTGGTAAATGCCTATCGGAGAATTTCAGTTGAAAGGGAAAAGCAAGATGTGTCATTGTAATGACAATCTTGCTTTGCGCCCGATGGTTGCAAAGGTTTTAAAAAGAAAAAAAATGAAAAGGGAATACATCCAGATTCGATGCTCGATCTACGAGAAAAAGCTACTCCAAAGAAGAGCGGCCAGGGCAGGAATTTCCCTTTCAGAATATATAAGAGCTACGGCATTTGATAAAAATATCGTAGAACGGATTACCCCGGAACAATTAGAGACTTATAAGATGCTGGTCCAGTACAAGAACAACTTTACCCGTATTGGAAATATGTTTAGAAACCGGGATCCGAAGCTCGCCAGAGAAGTGGAAGATCTTGCCAGAGAAATCAGGACGCACTTAAAGAACTTTAAAAAATGATAGGGAAAGGACATAGCGTTTCAGGCACCAGGGTTTCCATATCCTATGGCTGGAACCAGGAAAAAGATGCTGAAGTTGTGCTAAGAGAACACTTAGCCGGGGATACTCCTGCGGAGATAACCGAAGAGTTTAGGATTATCCAGTCGCAAAATGAACGCTGCATCAATAACACCTTAAGCTTTATTGTAAGCCCAACAATTGAAGACGGAAAGGATCTAAGCAAAAAAGAGCTAGAAGACCTGGCGAAAAGGTTTATAAAGGAGATGAAGCTGCAAGACCATCAATCTATTGGTTTTGTTCATAGAGATAAAGCGCATACCCACGTTCATATCTATACCAACAGGATTGGCTTTGATGGAAAAGCTTATAACGACAGCTTTATCGGAAAACGAAGCCAGATAGCTGCCGATAACGTCGCCAAAGAATTAGGGCTTACCAGGGTTCGGGAAGTTCAAAAGGAAAAACTTCACGAATTAAAGCACTTGCGACAAGAAATTAAAAATATACATGATCGGGTACTTCAAACAAGACCAAGATCGCTGGATGAATATATCAGTAAAATGAAAGCTCTTAAAGTAGAAGTTATGCCCACCATTAATAAAGCTAACCAGCTTCAGGGCTTTCGGGTGGAATACAAAGGAGTGAACCTTAAAGCAAGTGAAGTGGACCGGTCGATGAGCGGGAATAGGTTAATTCCCCAGATCGCCCAAAACAGGAATTATACAAGGTTAAAAGAAGTACCTAAAACCTTTCAGGTATTGGATAAGACAGTGCAACTAAGCAGCAATCTGTCAACCAAAATAGCTAAAGAGATTTTAAAAGGAATAGTAAAAACAGTAAGAGATACCGGTATAGGTATGGGATATTAAAATTATAAGTGATGAAAAAACTAGATGAAATTATGGAACTGATGGCCGATGAAATGAAGGATTTCAAAACGGCAGTGCTGGAGCTTCAAAAGCTTTCAGGACAATTGGTAAAGATGAGCATCCCAATAAGCACGGAAGCTGTGGAAAAGAACCTGAACACATTTTTGCAAAAACAGGAAGCAGAAAAGGAAAAAACAGATGAAATACTAAAGGAGATAGATCGGAAATTAAAGCGCGCCAGGGTCATACCCAATTACCTGCTGATTCTTTTCGGAATCTCAGGAATTTTTGCCTTGTTTTCAGTGGGGTATTTCGGGTACACCTCGAAAGAAAATGTAGAAGAAAACTTTGAAGTTTATCAAACGATTATGGAATCTCAGAATAAGCATTATGAAGATTATTTTGCAGCATATCCGGAAATCCAGGAGGCATACTGCGAGTGGATACAGGGTGGATACCCCGATTTGTAATGACAAATGGCCTGTAGCAAAAATTAGTAAATTTGCGTCAAATGCCCTGAAACCCCCAGAAAAACCGTCGAAATTTGCGTCAAAAATTTAGTAAAAAATTACAGCAATTTTTTAGAATCAGTGTTGCAAAGCGAGGAGATTACCAGTAAATGGCTTGAAAGACCCTGAAAACAGGCAGAAATTTACTGGTTTTATAAAATTAAATAGGTTGCGCCCTATGCTGTTTTTACTTTACGCTTAACTTCCCGTACACTATAAAAACAGCATAGGATCCTGCGCAGGTTATGGTAGATATGGGGGCTCTAATTAGGAAATTTAATAAAATAGAAGATTTTGATGAATCATCTTTTAATTATTCAATACAATTCCTATCAAGTGAAGGTTTGCATTTTATTATTGCAGTTGTTATGTATTACTAATGACATAAGACTGCCTTTAAATTAGGAAAATTAAAAAAGACACTCCTTAAGCAAGAATTCTGCTTTCTTGCGATAATTACCAGGAAATCTATTGGTGTATGCCACATCTTTCAGAACCTCTCCAACTATATCATCGTCTAAATATCTAAACAAAAGTGAGTTCCAAGCAGCACGAGACGGTGCGTTCTCATTAGTATAGTAGTTCCAGAATTTCAGGCGATTTCTTTTAAATATAATAGCGGTTTCTTTATCGCAATGAAAACGATCGTAGGAACCATTAACATCCTGTACGTTTTCAATTTTCGTAATCTGTCCAACGGCAAAAATAAATCTCTCGCTTTCATCTGAGTTAGGTTCTTTTGAGGTGAATAAAGCCATTTTACCTTCTTGAATATATAGGTAAGAAATAGGTTCATTATCACGATCGTTCGAATGATAATGGCCGGGATAAAACATTAATTCCTTTTGGGCGATACAATCTGTACACGGATACATTTCTTTGTTCAGATTACCGGGCATTTTGTAAACTGGATGTTGGCAATTAACATCAAAATCAGATTGCACACTACACCAGGTTCTATATTTAAAATTATGCGCGGCCATTTTGGGAGAGCAGACACCACTCCAATTAGAATCTGTATAAGTTACTTTAAAAGCAACATTACCGTGTTTTTTTGATTTATTTACCATTACTCATTTTTTAGTATAAAACGATTAAATTCTTTTCAGTCTCTGGGCCTCGTGCTGATGAACTTCTTTAATTGAAACTGGAAATTCATTTAACAAGGAGTGTAAGTTGTCTTTATCTAAAAGTTCAACATTAGTAGATGTAGCCAAAGTCTTGGCTGACCCACCAAACTTATTATTGGTAAGAACAGTCATTTGAAAGTCTTCACTGAAATGAGAGCTATAATAATTTTTAGAGGTAAATACTTCCTGGATGGCATCATTACTTACTGTAGACTGACTTTGTTTTGCCTGGATCAAATAATTGTTTTGCGAATTTAATGCTACAATGTCCACACCTTTATCATTAGCAAAAGGTGTTAAATAAACTTGATATCCTTGTTTGGCATAAAGCGCGGCTACAAAAGCTTCAAACAATCGTGGGTTTAAATTATCTACATCATAAATGGAAAGAGGTTTGATTGGATTCTTTTTGTTACCCGACTGGAAAATATCCTGAAATATTTCATCTGGTTTAACTTCACTTTGTTCGGTTGGAAATAAAGTACTGGATGCTAAGGTTTTTTTTCTTGTTATAAAACTATGATGGCTTTTCATTATTCTCTAGTAGGCCATTTTCAACCTGGGGTATCCGGAATCGCTCAATTTGAGCGTCAGAATGCTCCTTCTTAAAAATTTTAGTCGCTTTTTCAATAATTTTCGGATATTCTGAAGCCACATTATTTTTTTCTTGAGGGTCTTTTACAAGATTATAGAGTTCAAGTGTTGGCCGCTTTTTATTTTTTAAATTTTGACGTACTACCTTCCACTCGCCCATCCTTATAGCTACCTGTCCACCATATTCGGGATATTCCCAAAATAGAAATTCATGCTCCTTTTGAGCTTCCTCATTTTGCAATAAAGTAGGTAAAAAACTAATCCCATCTGTATCGGACGGTTTTTCAAATTTAGTAATTTCAGAAAGGGTAGCTAAAACATCATATTGTGCAGAAATGAGATCAGTTTTACTTCCAGGCTTTATTTTATTTGGCCAGCTTACAATCATAGGCACCCGAATTCCTCCTTCATACAAAAAACCCTTTGCTTTTCCATATTCTTCTCCAAACTCTCCAGAACTATTAAAAAAAGATCCATCTGTTCCACCTGTATATGTAACTCCATTATCTGAGGTAAACATAATTAAGGTATTTTGGTACAGGTTATTTTCTTTAAGATATTTAACCAGTTTACCAACATTTTCATCCAGATAAGAGATCTGGGCAGCATAAGCAGCTCTTGGAAATTGATTTGGGAAATAACCTTTACTTCCAAGATACGGCTCTTCCGCACCAAATTTCTTTTTATAGTAATTAACCCATTTCTGTGGTGCCTGAATTGGGTTATGAGGAATTGGAGAAGCCCAATAAAAGAAAAATGGATTATCTTTTTGTTCACTGATCCATCCAATCATTTCATCGAACATCAAATCTGGGGCATAATCTTGCAAAGTATAATCTACATAACTTTCTGAATTATTTGGATCTGCTCCAGGAGCAAGTTCTCTATCGGGAGCAATTGTGTCATTATTCAAGTATACCCGATTTTCATTTCGATACAAATGAACAGGATAATATGTATGAGCCTGACGTTGACAATTATATCCATAAAAAAAATCAAAACCTTTTTTATTCGGAATCGAATTGGTATGTGGGGCGCCAAGTCCCCACTTACCATTCATACCAGTTGCATATCCTATTTCTTGAAGTTTTTCTGGAAAAAAACTAATGGAATCTGGTATAGGACGCTGTCCCTCCAATGTAGAATCCTTAATCACTTCCTTATAATCCCATACTTTACCTCTCTCACTCCATTCGTCATTCCCACGAATGTAAGCATTACCTGCATGTTTTCCTGTCAACAACATAAACCGTGCAGGAGCACATACAGGAGCACCACTATAGTGCTGAGAAAAAACCATCCCATTTTCAGCTAAAGCATCTAAATTAGGAGTTTCAATTTTATCTTGTCCATATGCTCCAAGCTCACCATATCCAAGATCATCTGCAAGAATATAAATAATATTCGGTTTTTTTTTGCTTGCTTCTCCAATTCCAGTTTTAGTTTTATTTTCACAGGAAACCAAGCTAAAAGATAAGAATAAGGGAATAAAAAAAATGCTGATATTTTCTTTCATTTGATACATAAATTAGTGTTATTGGTTTAAAGTTAGTTTTTGCTAACCCGTTTCACATCTTATTTGATTTACTTAAAATTAATTATCCTTTTTTTTAATAAAAACAACGCCTTGAGAATCATTCCCTATATCTCCTCTTACGTTAGCCCTAATTTTAAATTCGGCACCTGTTTCATATTCATTGATTTTTACGCTATAGGTATTTTCGCTTGAGGAAGTCCCTGTTTCTCCCTTATGCCTATCTTCGGTAATTAATTGTCTGTTTTTATAAACCGAAACCCCTTCAATTTCCAGCTTATGGGCTCCATCGGTATAAATAAATGTTATTTCATAAATTCCATTTCCAGTTATTTTACCCGTTGCATCCAATTCCAATTCGCCAAATTCTACTCCTTTAATAAGAGTTGGTTTCCATTCGCCCATTGGCGTTCCGAACTTTTTGTATTGTTCATATTTCTCTGGAAAATATAATGGTAGCGAGAACTGGTGACGGTTCACTACGGTAATCGCCTTAAAATCGGATAATTTATCTACTTTAATTGGGCTGATATACACATCATCATAGGTATTGGGTTTAAGACCATTAGTAGTGTAACGAATATGTGCACCCTCGACTACATTTTCCAAGGTTATCTCGATGCCATCTCCAACTTCCTTTTTCCCAATCAATTTAGGCTGCGGCACCCTATACCCATAGCCCGCTTCATCATATCTATTATAATGTTTTCGCATTCTATATTCAAAATCGGACCAATCTTTAAGGTTTTTATCTGTCCAACCAACCTCTGCCAAAGCTGCCATCCTAGGAAAGGTTAGATAATCAAAATACTTTTCAGATCTATTTTCATTAATAGGCAGTATTTCCTGTAAAATGGTGCCATGGATAAACTGATCAGACCACAGGGTGGCGTGGACACCCAGAACCTGCGACTGGTATGCGTCATCTAATCCTTCTACCACAGGATCCATACTGTATACTTTTTCAAGGCTAATTGGAGATAACCAGGTTGCAGCTTTCACCTCCCCGGGGATACTACTTTCTGCAACGTCAAAATAAGCATGGCTCGATAGTGCCATCACCATATCGTGCCCTGCCTGAGTACCCAGTATGGCCTTTTCTTTGTTGTGCCACACCATACCAACAGCCTTATCGTCCAATCCTCTTTCAATGATTTCGTCCCATCCCACAATCGTTTTTCCGCGTTTCTTTAATACCTTTTGTATCCGATTGGTGAAATATACCTGAAGATCAGCTTCTTTCTCCAGTCCTAGGGAATCTTTTCTTTTCTGACAATGAGAACATGCCGCCCAACGATCATACCTGGCTTCATCACCACCGATATGTATATACTTACTGGGGAATAAAGCTACCACTTCATCAAAGACATCCTCCAGAAAATCAAAAGTAGACTCTCTACCCACACAGTACAATTCTCCACTTATGGAGTGTTGGGTCTGCACCACCTGTGGGGCACCGGTACAGGACAAATGCGGATACGCAGCAATGGCGGGTAAGGTATGCGCCGGAATCTCTATCTCCGGGATCACCTCTATATTTCGCAAAGCTGCATAGGCTATTATTTCCTTTATTTCCTCTTGAGTGTAATATCCTCCAGTTCTTTCGTGTCCCTCACCCCGGAATCCACCAACGGAAGTTAACCTGGGGTATTTCTTTATTTCTATTCGCCATCCGGCATCGTCTATCAAATGAAGATGTAGTACGTTCATCTTGTACATAGCCATCATATCTACCAATTGCTTAACATAAGACACTTCATAAAAATAACGACTTACATCCAGCATCATTCCTCGCCATGGATATGCTGGCGTATCCTCAACGTAAGCACCTTCTATGGCCCAATCAACATCTTTCTGCCTTCTTGAATTGAATATTTTAACGGGAAGCATTTGCCGTAGCGTCTGGATTCCATTAAAAACACCAGCCTCACTATTACCTATAATTTGAATATTTATGGAATTCACCATAAGGCGATACCCTTCTTTGTTATCGTCTTGAGGGTCTATGGAAAGGTGAATACTGTTTTTTTGGGGTTTATTGGATGCCGACAGTTTAAAATCCCATCCGGTTGCCGGGGAAATGGTTTTACCCAGGTATGCTGCCATGGTCTTCAAGCCATTGCGATACTGTATTTTAGTAGATTGATTTAATGAAAACACCTCGCCATTAGGCTCATACCTTTCTGGTTTTGGAATAATATCGGAGGCATTTGCCTGGCCATAAGAAATAAAAATAACGAAAAACAATAAACAAGTTTTTCCTAAAGTAGTCTCTAGTAACATAAAAGATAATAATTGAAATATTTATAAATACAGTTTAAATAACGCATTCACCTTCTGTATTTATTTTTTTGAGGATTAATAATTTGACATTATTGTAATGATAACTTGGAGATATTTTTTTAGAATAAATAATTATCATAAAAATGTGAGCAGATCTGAAATAACTGTACTAAATATTATTTATGATTATTCGTATTCGAACACAACGGCTGAATGACATCTCAACTCAGGAATAATCACTTCTTGTTTATCTCCCACATTTTTGATGCTTAATATCTCTTTTTCAGGAATTGTATATGCTTTTTTTATTTTTTTATCAAAGTCTACACGTACTGGCGTATTGTATAAAGTAACCAAATCTTCAATTACTTTAGCCCGACCACGCTGATGCGGCGAAGCATAAGTTAGATGAACCACATAACGAGTCTTTTGAGGTTGATGTAACAAATTTACCCTCCCACTACTTGGCAAATCTACTTCAACATAAGGATCAATTAGAACTTTCTTTAAAGCATTATAAAACAATTGCTTATGTACTCTCGAGCCTTCTTTCCCATAATTTTCTTCTAATTTATGTGCAGCCCAAACAATATTTCCTTTTTTAATAATTGCAGGATGATCAGCTGCTTTGGTTTTATATGGCGTATTATCATGAGATGTCCAATGTTCTACGGTTCGGTTAAAATAAGGTTCATGAATTTTTGCAAGAATTTCAGCCCCGGCTTCTGGTTGAACACGAACTGCAGGAAATCGATTCAAAAAAGGCGATTCTACCAGATCCTGGTTTAATTTTTTTGAAACTAGTGTATAATCAACATCAGCCGTTGCTTCTCCCAAATATGTTGCGCCAATATCAAATTTCCACTTTCCATTTGCAAAAGCACCTTTTTCAAGAATAAATAGCTTACCACCTTTATCAACAAATGATTCAATTTTTTCTGTTTCTTCATCATTTAATTCCACATCACTATGCAAAATTATCAGATTTAAAGCACTCCAGTCTTTTAAATTATTTGCAACTACAAAATTAACTTGTTTTTCCAACAAGATTTTGACCAAATCATTATCCCTTTCTGTAAAACTTAACCAAATAGCTGTTTTTGCCAAGTGCTTTGAATTCAGACTATAGTCTTCAATTTTTTCAATATATCTATAAGCGTGACCAATATTATCGTAGGTGGCTTTCTCTAATTTTCCTGTTGGATGCAATTGATCTCCAAAATTAGCCATAGCTCCATAGGAAAGCATACTTGCTGCTTCATACCAGATAGCATCTTTGTGTTTAAAACCTCCAAACTCACCCCAAGCTGAGTGGAATTTACCACTCATGGCAACTATGGGTTTTCCTGTATTAGCATAATATTTAGCCCTTACAGGAAATACATCATAACCGGCCCAAGTAGTAGGTAAATCTTCTAAATCATGTTTAGTATTGTATTGGTCATAGTCCTCAATAATAATTTTTTTATTGTTAATTGGCGTAGTCCAGTTATAATAGATTGACGCATTAGGTTTATATTTCTTTATGATTGCATTAGTTTTTTGAAAGTACCGATGCATTTTTTTGCAATGATGAGCCCAAGCTTCTTCTTCATTATTCCAATCAACCCCATTGGCTTCCATATCTTTTTTACTGTATTCATTATAATTAATAGTTCCAACGGGCACTATATCGAACCAAAAACCATCAATATCATAGTTTTTAGCAATCTCTTCGGTATGTTTTAAAAGATGTTCCATATAAGGTCCTTCTGGATACAATGTTGGCCATCCCCACGGAAAATACTCTCCTGGTTTAGCTTTGGCCTCCATTTCAGCAAACGTATTTTTACCATCTTTATCTGTTAACACCCATTCGGGATGTTCTTTGGCGTCAAGTACATTCCACCCTACTGTAATATAGGCTCGAGAAGAAACACCAATTTCTTTGTTTGCCTCAATTTGAGCCTTAAGTAAGTCAAACTTTAAATTAGGGTGTCGTTTTCCTACTTTTGTGTTGTAATATGCCCAACCATGATGGCCTTTCGCAAAAATATTAATGGAGTTGACATGACCTTCTTTTAATCTTAGTTGCCATTCTGCTTTATCCCAGTTTTCACCAATATCCTTTAATTTTTCGGTAGTATGAAAATCCAAGTGTACTTGCCTAGAACCTTCACCATTATAAAATCCTTTCCGATTTGTTTGCGAAAATCCCTGAAAAGATATTAATAGTAACAAAATAAAACTCTTTATTATAAATTTCATAAAATCCTATTTTTTAATATTTGTGATTTTAAATGAGTATGCATATTTAGAAGGTAATTCATCGTTTGTAAGGTTAGGAACCTTAAGAACTAAATCTTTTCCTTTTTGAACAAATTCAATTTTTAAATTAGTTCCAATTAAATTAATTTCTGTTTGATCGGTCACCATAACATCTTTGATAATCAGAGTATTTTTGGGCCACTTGGGAACAATTGCAAAAAGATCACTTCCTTTTTTTGTAAAAAATATTTCTCTAACGGCATAACCCGGTTCTGGATCAATAGTTTGTTTTAAGATATAATCAGCTGGAAGATAATGGGTACCTTCAGGTTTCCAATCTTTTTTACCTTTCTTGGACCATTGACATGCACGCTCCCATTTACGAGTTCCATAAATAGCCTCTCCATTAACTTTAAGCCAATCACCTATTGCCAACAAGCGGTCTTGCATGATAGGAGGAATATTACCCTGAGCGTCTGGGCCGATATCCAACAAAAGATTTCCCCCGTTACTAACCACGTTTAAAAGTAAGTAAATAAGAGTTCGTTCAGAAGCGTAGTCCCAGGCATCTTCGTTTGTATTATACCCAAATGAAAATCCAATTCCACGACATTCTTCCCAAGGTCTACTACCATCAAGTTCCGATTGGTATTCTGTGGTAAAATACCCTCCGTGATTAAAACGGATTCCATCTCCCCACCGGTCGTTGATAACCACCTCATCACCTACCGCAGATTCATTGAAAAGCCAGGCCAGCAATTCCGGAGAGTGCCACTTTTCTGCACTCATATCCCAGTCCCCATCGCTCCAAATAAGATCTGGCTTATAATTCTCCACCAGGTCCTTAAACTGTGGATGCATATGTTCTAAGGCAAATTTTTCTTTGTCCTCTTTCCAAAGAGGGTTAAACCACTCATAAAGGGAATAATAAGTCCCAAATTTCACATCGGTTTTCTTGACTGCCACTTCCAATTCCTTTAACAAGTCTCTTTTGGCCCCTACGTCCTTGGCATTCCAAGGGAACCCCCAGGTTTTGTTTGCTGTTTCACTGGGCCATAAAGTAAATCCATCATGATGCTTGGAAGTAATCATCATATATTTAGCTCCCGCGTTTTCGAAAAGTTCGGCCCACTTGTCGGCATCAAAATCTCGCGCGGTAAACTGCTCCCCAAAATTGTAATAACTAAAGTGGGGCCCGTATGTTTTAACATGGTGATCATAAACTTCAGTACCTGAAAAATCGCCATTTCCAAAAAGTGACTTACTTTGTAACCAATATTGGTACCACTCTGCATAAGTTCCCTTTGGACTCCATGCCGGAACCGAATAGGGTCCCCAATGAATAAAGATTCCAAATTTAGCATCCTCAAACCAGGATGGAACAGGTCTACTATCAATAGATTCCCAATTAGGCTCTATTTTTTTTTGCTGCGCGTTAATTTCTTGCCCTAAAGTGCTAACTATAGCACAAAGAACCAATACTAAAAATTTTAAATTTCTCATAATATCATTTCGTAATTAAAGTTATTTCTATTTATACTAATTTATGTTTCTAAAATTATTGACATGAGCGCATATGTCAGCATAAAATCCATTTCTTGCCATTCAAGTTTATTGAGGTCCAAATTCACGCCCACCATAGACGGGCTGTTGATCGACTACTTTAAACCTTAAAACACCTAACGGATTTTCTCCTGACGAATACACTTTGAGCTTTACAAATCTCGCCTTTGCGGGTTTAAATTCTGGCATGTACTGCTGATTGATAGCAAGCGTAGATTCTTTTCTACCTTCCCCAAAGGTTTTCCAGTTTTCTCCATCTACAGAAAAGAAATATTCAAAATCATATTCATTCTTGAAATATACTTCCCGTCTTGTTTCAGGGTCAAAGTATCCAAAGGCAGCGTTCACATAGTATACATCGGCTACTTTACCCAGATCTAATATTAGTTCCCCTTCTTTACCTTCACCTCTCCAATAGGTTTCCGTTTTTCCATCTGTTGCATAGGAAGCCTTACAGTTGGCGACACCCCCAATGGCAGTAATCTTTTTTCCAACGGCTACCCCCTTTTCAACAATATGAAATTTTCGTCCAACCGGTAGAGCTTCCGACAATAATTCTTCTATCTCCTCCCTACTTCTAATGGTGTTGATTTCTGATTTGGCACCTGCTTTTTCTTTAATCCATGCCGGATAATCCCCGGCTTCTTTTTTAAAATAATAGGCCGCACCTCTTACATTATAATCATGGGAACCATTGGCCAAGTAGGGTTCATGAGAAGAACCTATCACCACATTATCTTTAATTTCAATTCCTCTAGACCCGTTATCAATGTAGATACCATGGCTATAGTCACTACAAAATGGTTCTTCGGGATGGGCTACATTTTCAATGTAATTAGCATACCACCTGGTACCGGGTGAAGCTCCCAAATTATATATGGCTCCGGTATCGCCAAGCCTCTTTGTAACATTGGTGATTTTGTTATGGGCCACTATAACACCTCCAGCAACTGTTGGATGATTATATGCCTTGTCGGAGCCGTCTTTCCAAAAATCAAAATTGTCTACATCATAACGGCCCCAACCCCAGCCCAAGCTAATTCCTCCTGCAGAGGATCCATCAATGGTGTTATTGATAATCACAGCATCTTTAACAAAAGAGCATTTTATTGCACACACGTCATAGTATTCCTGCCCTACGTCTTGAATTCGATTATTATCGATTATAATTTCCCGACTTACTTTATCGCTAACGATATGGTGGTCTTGTAAATTTCCGATGGTAATGGCAGATCCAGATATATCCTGAAAGACATTTCCAAAGATATTTACATTCTTGTTATTGGTATCAAAGTTCAAAGCGGTTCCTCCCAGGTGCCTAAATATATTACTTTTGAACACTACATTTCTTGAGTTTTTGAAATGCACATTGCCTAGTATATCAACCAATCCCTCGAATGCATCTTCGATAGATTGGTAATCCGGATCGGTTAAAATTGCTCCTGATTGAATACTAACATATCCCTTTGATGTAGATGGTTGGCTCCAGTTGGCATATTCGAAAGTAATTCCCTCAAAGGAAATATTTTCTACCCCATCCGCATCGATCAGACGATCCACATTGGAGATTACTGTCTCCGAATTTTTCATAACTTCTCCTTTACGAGGCTTGTAATAGATCTTCCTTTTACGTTTATCCAAATACCATTCTCCCTCTTCATCCAAAAACTCCATCGCATTTTCCAGCCAGGATACCGCTTCATCCTGTTTGTTGTTTAAGATTGCAAAAGGACCTATTTTGGCAAGATTCCAATATTCCGGATCCACATAGGCAATTCCGTTCTCAATTTTCTGCAATTTACCACGATACATTTTCCAGCGCATCACATTAATCATTTCAACATCCTCAACATTAGACAAACTTGGAAAGTCTTTGGGAACCTTGAATCCATTGGGCGTATTGGCATCGTCTCTACAGGAAACAGATCCGCAATTTTTTGGGCGATGTGCTATTCGCAGCCAACCATCGGCATCTACTGTTCTGGCTCTTACCGCTCTTTCTCCGTTTATATACAGATGTCTCCCCGTTACTCCAGGCGGTACTTTTGCAGTCCATATACTGTCCTTATCAGGCCCTTTCCAGTTGCTAATTTTCACACCTCCTCTAATAATGGGATTGGCTCCATTGGCGGCCATAATTTTCATGTTGGAATATTGATTATTAAGCTCTAATGGTCTTTCCAAATAATAAATACCATTCTCGAGTTGCAGCGATACATGGTTCTTGTTTTTTCCTGCTTGATCTACTGCATAAGCCAAGCTTTTCCAAGGATTTCCCTTAGATCCGTCTCCCCTATTGCTTCCTGATGGTGAAACATAGAAATTTACATGCTGCGCAAAGGCGCTTAAGGAACATAACAACAACATGATTATTACATTCGCCTTGATACTATTCATTTCTATTGATTTTTAATTTTATGATTGTTACCTAGTTTCTATTGGCTCTCAACTTTTCTAACCTTAACTCATTATCTTTGATTGTTTTGTTATTGAACTTAAATAATCCTATCACCAGGGCGCCGATCACAAAAGGATGGCGGGTACAATGGAAAACACCAATAGTACACCTTGAATTGCAACTTCCGATTGTAGCACACAACCGCTCCTATAGACAAAATATCCCATTACAGTCATAGCAATAGCACCTTCTATGGACAGCTAGTTTTAAGAAAAACAAAGTAAAAGACAGCGTTACACTAAACTGACTGTTTTATTTTGTTGAAGATTACAAGCTGTTAATATTATTAACAGTAAAACAACTCCATAAAACTTTAATTTTAAACTTCTCATATCTGTTAATTTAATAACTCTGATTTTTTAAGTAATAAAAGACTACATTTTTATTATATGCTTCAATAGTATTGTTCGTATTATGCTCCCATTAACCTGAATAGAATCTTTAAATGGAATGTGATCTAAATGCCAGCGATATGCTAATGTCCTTCCTATTTCATTCATTGTATATTCAGGAAATCCGTAAATATGAAATCTAAATTTGAAATACTACTTTACGGCTTTAATTGAGAATTAGAGGTTTTAGCCAGTAATCCACTGAATATTTATGCAAATAAATATGGCTGTTTCGTAAAATCACTTGACAGCTAATTCGATTTAGCGATTAAATATAAAAATAAATTTTAGATAATATATTATCTAAAGAAAATAAGACTTGACAACAACTTAAAATGTCTGAGGTTAAGAAGTATTTTCAATTAGTCCATTATCAAACGTATAACCAGGTGAGGTTTCTTTATACCAGTACTTAGCTACTGATTTTTTATCTCCTTCTTCCCACCAATACCCACTTAATGCTCCATTGCAATAGTAATCTACATTATAAGTAGCTTTGTCCAGCAAATGAACATGACCACTCAAACAACTAATTCTTTTATCATTATGTTTATAAAATAAATCTGTAATGTAATCACTATCCTTATGATTTCCTCCTTCTTCCAGAGTTGTGCAAACCCCTAAGATTGGATAATGGGACATGATTAAAACATTACTTCCCTATTAAGTTTTTCCAAATCTTTTTCCAGCCATAACCTTTGCTTTTCATCTAATGCCCCCGCGTTATTATTACTATCAAGAACAATAAAATGCCATCCCTCTTTACCAAAACTGTAGTACCTATTTGGTATTTTAAGTTGGTTGACTACATAATCCTTACCATACATTTTGTCTAATTTATTTGGTGCAGCCCACCACATATCATGATTCCCTAAACAACTAAATATTTCATACTCATCAATTTCGTTTCTTAGTTCATTCCATATATCCAATTGCTCTAGAACCCTTTTTCTTTTTATGTGAGAATAATCTGCAGCATATATGGTATCTCCACCATTTAAAATGAAATCAATATTATGTTCTTTTATTTTTTCTATACATTTCCTAAACCGATTTGGAGCATTATGTTCTGGACGCATATGTACTTCTGTTATGTGTGCTATTGTCAAAACTTTTTTGAGTTTATTGTTAATCTGTTCAGAATCGGAAGCTAATGAGAACTTAGATAATAATGACGCTCCAACTGCTAATCCGAGAGTTTTAAGCACCATTCTCCGATTATATATAGACTTATTTTTAAAATTCATTTTTATAATTTATCGTATGTTAGAGTTTATTCGCAATAGAAAAATTTACTTTATGGTTTTGATTTAGAAAAAAACTGTATGCAAAACATATTTATGCCTTGATTATATAATTTATATCAAAAAAAACGATTATATACCAATCTTACTTTTATATACATCCAAGACCCGATAATTCTTTTACTATAGATTTCAAAACAAAAAATAACTATCATTGATGATTTATAATTCACAATAAGGTATCGCTTTAACAATTTAAAGGGAGTCTTTCAACTCCCTTTTACTCACACCAATGAAGTGTAAGCTAACCAAACTAACTGTCTTAATTAACTGTTATTAATTTTTACCAACCTGGATTTTGTTCTAAATTAGGATTAAGGTTTAATTGTTTTTTGGGCAGTGGCCATAAATAATGCTTAGGCACTTCAAAATTTCTATTAGAAGCTGGTTCTGCGATTATATAACCTTCAGAATCTACCTCAAAATTAACTCCAGGCGTAATTTCAGGGAACTCTGTTTCATATTGGGTACCGACAAACTTTATACCTTTTATAGCTTTAGGCAAGACCTCTTCTGCAATCTTCCAACGATTTAAATCATCACGTCTAAAACCTTCCAAAGCCAATTCTACTTTTCTTTCACGACGTATTTCTGTTTGCATATCGAGCATATTATTTTCCACATGGGCATTTGTCAAATGTGGCATCCCAACACGGTCTCTTAGCTTATTTATGGATAAGTTTAAGTCCTCATCGGAAATATTACCATTCAATTCAAATTTTGCTTCTGCATAATTCAATAGTACTTCCCCATATCTAAAAACAATATTATCATACTCTGCACGACCCGCCCAAGATTCTTCTGTTTCACCCAGAAATTTATAATTAGTATAACCTGTACGCGTTAATGCTCCATCCAATTTAGGTTTTTCATAAGTCATTATTGCAGCTCCCCCTCCTACATATTCAACCCCAGGCTTTAAGACAGTCTGCATCAGGCGTGAATCCCTATTTTCAAACTCTGAAGTCATAGTGTTATAACCCATAAACAATGGTGAATCTGATATTGGCAACCCATCTACTGAAAGATAACTATCTACAAGCCTACGAGTGGGATTCTGAATATTTTGCTCTAGCCACCTAGTTGCATTATGCGTTCCATTGATATCCAATACATACCTTCTAGAGAGAATTACCTCTTCACTATCTTCACCTGCTTCAATAAAAAGTTTTCTATAGCTTTCTTCTGTTCCAAAGGCTGTAAATAAACTAAATTGGCCTCCGTCAATAACTGCTTTAGCTGCCTGTACGGCGATTTCTAAACGTTCATTTGCTTTCTCTCCTCCGTGAAACTTCGCCCAGGTACCTTCAAATAAGGCCACTCGGCTTAAAAATGCCTGGGCTGCTTCTTTTGATACTTTCCCTAGTTCATTTGCAGGAATTTCGCTCTGACTTGGCAATCTATCAATCGCTTTTTGGAGATCAGAAATTATAAAATCTGCAACTTCTACTCTAGAATTTCGTGGTGCTAATAACTGATCACTATCAGTATCTAATACATCTGTTATAATTGGCACACCTCCAAAACTGGATAACAAATTAAAATAATTAAACGCTCTAAAAAAATATGCTTCACCCACTGATCTTTCAATTTCATTAGGATAAGCATAATCACCGCTCTGTTGCAATAGATAGTTGATTCCTCTAATTGACGCATATGCGCCATTCCAAAGCCCTGATTCATCTGGTGGCAGATAGGAACCATTACTTAATGGATTAGGACCTTGACCAAAGGCTATTTCAGAATCTGTATCCCTAGGATAGGAGAACCCAGGCAAATTACCATAAAAAGCATTTGCGGCTAGTTCAAAATCCCTAGATGTGTTCCAGAAGGAACCATCTGACACCTGATCTTTTGGATAAAGATCTAAATCTTTGGTGCAGGAGCTTGCAATGCCTATTACAAGCATTATAGTTACAATATTTTTTAATCTCATAATTTTTATTTTTAAAATGTTACATCTAAGCCAACTGCCATAGTCTTTGCAAAAGGATAATTACTACCCCAGGAATTATCTTCGGGATCGTATCCCCCTGGAAGTTCATGATAATCCCAAATATCGTTAGCACTTACATAGACTCTCAGATTTTGAATTCCCCCAATACTTTCCAGAACCTTATCTGATAAACTATAACCTAATTGAATATTTTTCAACCTTATATAAGCACCATTTTCTTTGTTGTTAGAAGAGTGCGCAAAATTCCAATCTCTAATATTACTGTGCGATATTCTTGGATATTTAGCATCTGGACGCTCCGGAGCCCATGTATTATTGTAAAATAGCGCAGGTGGATGATACCAAGGCTGATTGAATGGTACTCTTGCTTCATGTTCCCTAAATACGGTTCGCTTACCTACGCCTTGCAGAAAGGCGCTAAAATCAAAACCCTTATATTTTGCATTCATGTTTATTCCAAAAGAATATTGAGGATCTGTTGTTCCAAGAATAACTAAATCTCCATTTTCCCGCTCATCGCTATATGCATCTATTCTTCCATTACCATCCACATCCCTATACATTGCATCTCCAATATCAATATTAGCGGGAACACCATCAAGCTGTTTATAAGCATCTAAGGTTGCCTGGTCTTGAATAATTCCATCAAAATCAAATCCGTAATAAAGATTAGTTCTATAGCCTTCTCGAACTCCATTCAAACCAGCAGCATAATTATCAAAGCCTCCTAAATTTGTTACCTTGTTATCACTATTACTTAATACCAAATTAGCACCATATTGAAAATCATTAATTTGATCCTGCCATCCTAAGCTAAGTTCCCATCCCCAGGAATCCAATTCTCCATTGTTTGTAAATGGAGGTGTAGCTCCCAAAACTGATGGTAAAGTAACCCCAACCAGCATATTTTTATTGGTTTTTTTATAATAATCGAAAGAAACATTCATACGGTTATCAAAAATATTAGCGTCAACTCCAATATTTCTCGCTATTAAGGTCTCCCAGGTTCTATTTGTTGAAACCATACCAGCCAAGGTTGCCGATTGAGCTCGCTGCGTATCACCAAAAGGATACTGTCCTCCAATATTGATATTCTGGACATAGTCGTATAGGCCAATTCCTGACTGGTTACCCAGCTCTCCATACGACACCCTTAATTTTAAATTATCAAAAAAGTCTAAAGATTTAATAAAGCTCTCTTCAGACAATCGCCAAGCAGCTTGTACTGAACTAAATAGTTTCCATCTTTGATCTTCAATAAACCTTGATGAACCATCGTAGCGAAAGTTTGCTTCTGCAAAGTATTTCCCCTTGTAATTATAATTTAAACGAGAAATTAATGATTGTAAAGCCCAATGATAACCGCCACCATTATTAGACATATTTTCTTTGTCCCCCAAATTTAGCGTAAACAACTCATCGGATATAAAATTATCACGGTAAGCACTAAAACTGCTAGTATCATACTCATCATGCGTAGCACCGGCCATAACACTCAGTTCATGTATATCATTGAAAGTATTATTATATTCCAAACGAGCAGAATAATTACGTTGATTAGTTTTACTAAATCCATAATTCGCATTATTTGGAAAAGTAGCATACTCATTATAGGCAAATTTATCGTCCCAAAAGTGATATGAAATTGGTGTTGTAATTCGTCTTGAGTCGAAATTTTCGAATGTCAATCCCGCTTGTGCTACGACTTTAAGGTTATTTAAAAACTCCCAATCTATTGTTAAATTGGGTAGGAATCTATTAGTCCAACGTTCCAATGGAGCTCCTTCTCTGGCCATAGCAACAGGGTTAGAGTACCCCCATTGAGAAAACCAATTTTCTCCACTTTGCGTCTTTACTGGAAAAAAAATGGGTGTTAAGCGTACTGAATTCACTACTCGCTCTAGCGAATAAAGTTCTTCGGTTTGCAATCTTTCAAAAGTTAATCTGGTATCAATTTTCAAATTATCAGATATATTAAATGAATAATTACCCCTAATATTGAAACGTTCAGCTACATCTGGAGCGCCTTCCAACATACCGTCGGTTTTATTATATCCTACAGAATAATAATAATTAGAATTATCCCCTCCACCATTAATGCTTAAGTTATAATCCTGTTGTATTCCAGTACCATAAAGCTCATCTACCCAATCGGTACTTTCAAAAAACTGAAATTCAGGGGAGCCCTCTAACCTAACAGGTGATGAGCCCTGTTCAATACGCTCTATTCTTTCATCATTCCAAAAGGGTGAGACACCATTATTAATATCGGCTTCTCTATGCATTAAAGCATATTGTATCATTGTAGGGTACTCTATTTTATTTAAAACACTAGAAATCCCGCTAAAAGCATTCAAGCTTACCGATGGTTTTCCTTTCTTTCCAGATTTAGTTGTGATTAAAACAACTCCACCAGCAGCCCTAGAACCATATATTGCTGCAGAGGCATCCTTCAGGAATGACATACTTTTAATATCTTTTGGATTAATTGTATTAAAATCATTAACTGGATTTCCATCAACAAGGATCAAGGGAGAATTACCTCCATTTACAGACGAAATACCTCTAAGATTAATATTTAGACCTTCCCGACCAGGTTGCCCCCCAGACCTTGTTATTGTAGCACCAGGCACCATACCTTGTAAAGTGGAAAGCACATTATTTGATGGCCTGC
Source organism: Salegentibacter sp. BLCTC (assembly GCF_015143665.1). Taxonomy (NCBI): domain Bacteria; kingdom Pseudomonadati; phylum Bacteroidota; class Flavobacteriia; order Flavobacteriales; family Flavobacteriaceae; genus Salegentibacter; species Salegentibacter sp. BLCTC. The sequence goes on from NZ_WYEW01000001.1 coordinate 451,188, forward strand.
TTGCTATTTCTTCAGCTGTAATTACCTCAACAGCCCCTGTTACAGAAGTTTTAGCTTTGGTTCCATAACCGACAACTACTACTTCATCCAGTTCGCTAGTATCTTCTTCTAAAGTAATATTCATTATATCCAAATCACCTACCTTTTTTTCAGTAGTTTTCATTCCTATAAAAGAGAAGACTAAAACATCACCTGTTACAGCTGAAATGCTGTAATTTCCATCAAAGTCAGTAACAACCACGGTTTCTTTTCCTTTAACCTGAACATTCACCCCAGGTAAAGACATTCCATTTTGATCTGTTACTTGACCATTAATAGCCTTCTGAATAATTTTATCTACAAAATCTCTGGACGAATCAATTTTAGATACAGCATATAATTGCATACTTCCAAAAAAAGCTAGTAAACACCCCATGGTAATTGATAGTCTATATTGTCCATAAGACGAACATAATTTTTTTATCATAATTTAATTTTTTAATGGTTAGAGTTGAGTAAGCTAAGCCCTAGCGTAAACATTCAAATTACTTCTATTTACCAGGTTCTTTTTTTTGTTTTCGATTAATTGGTTTTTATTCATAAATTAAAAATTTAGTTGCTAAATCGTTTTAGCTTTTACTGAAAAAAATCTTTTTTTTTTCATATTTGCTAAATGCTTTTAGCTAATTTAACAATTTTTTTAGAAAAACAAACTTATTTAAGAAAAAAATTAGTTTAGCGATATTGCAGTACAGTGAATAAGAGAAAAACTATATTTGGTTAACTTATTAGAACTTATAAAAAGAAAGGGGCAGACTCTGAAAGTCTGCCCCCTAATTACCCCCATTAACAACTTTTTTCAAGTGTTAAAAAATATAGTCTCTGTTAATTACTTTCAACAAAATCCTTTTCCTCAAATTTTCCGGAATATTTTATTCCTTCAAGTTCCCAACGTTGTAACATTGAATTTAAATTACTGCGAAAAGCGTTATAATTCTTTCTATTTTTCTTAGTCCACCCAACTTCAGCATATGCGGCTAAGCGTGGGAAAATCATACTTTCCATATCTTCTGTATCAGGAATCCATTCTCCCCACATTTGGCACCCCATACCTAGAACCTTAGCATGATATTCATTATCCAGCTTCTCAGGTATTGGGTCAAATTCATAAGCTTTTTCAATGGGAATATACTTGTAAGAATAATCTAAATATGTATACACGTGATGTGAATTTACTATGTCGTAACCGTTGGTTACCGCTTGTATTATTAAATCTGTACTACCTTTCCAAAAATGAATTATAGCACTCTCTGCCAATTTTTCCTGTACTTTAACATCATCAGCCTTTTGCCATTCATGTACATTACCTCCAAGTATCTCATTCCATCCCATCATTCTATGCCCGCTTTTATCGATAAAATTAGATATCCTATTAGTGAAGAAAATTTGAAAATCTGCTGGAGTTTTTAATCCATTCTCTTTCATAAACCTCTGAACTTCTATAGAGTTTTTCCATGCACCAAACTTTACTTCATCTCCGCCAATATGAATAACTTTTCCAGGAAAAAGCTCCATAACTTCTTGGAGCACGTTTTCTATAAATTCATAAACTCTTGGATCAGCCACATTATAGGAGTCCGGAAGTTTACCAAAAACTACCGGAACCTCTTTCAACTCGCCAATTGTCCCTAACCAGGGATATGCCGCAATTGCTGCAGAAGCATGTCCTGGCATTTCAATTTCCGGAACAATCGTTATATTTCTTTCGGAAGCATAAGCTATAATATCTCGAATTTGATCTTGAGTATAATACCCCTTATGTATTTCTCCCGATCTTTCTTCACTATCCCAACCCCCAATTTGGCTATTACTTCTGTAAGAACCAACTTCCGTTAATTTAGGATATTTTTTTATTTGTATACGCCAACCTTGATCGTCTGTAAGGTGCCAATGAAAAACATTCATTTTAAGTAAAGCCATTTGATCAAGTATTTTTTTTACCTCTTTGGTACCTTTAAAATATCGTGCTTCATCCAACATGAAAGCTCTCCAGCTAAAACGGGGTTTATCTTTAATCTTTAGCATTGGAATTGACAAGGCTTTTAAACCTTTCTCTACATTTAAAGGAATAAGTTGTCGTAAGGTTTGAATTCCATAGAAGACGCCTGTGTCAGTTGCCCCTTTTATGGAGATATTCTTCTTATTAACTTCTAAATAATAACCCTCTGAGCCTAATTCTTCCAGCAGGCTTGAATCTACCTTTAGATTAATAACGTTTACCCTTTTCCTGTTAACCTTCAAACTCTTTTTAAATACGGTATGTAGTATACTTTGAAGATAAGCAACATTGTTTTGGTTTAATTCATCTGCAGCTATAGAAGTATTTTGATTTAAATTAAAATTTCCTTTTCCCTTTTGAACAGATAAAGGTTGAGGAATCACATTTATATGCTGCGCCACGAGGCACGTATTCACAAATAGAGCAACTAAAAAAAAGATACTTATTTTTCTCATAACGGCGTTTTGAACATTTTCAAATTCTTAATTAATCTCATTATTATGCTTATTTCCATTTCATTTTCGCTAAATACAGTCCTTTTTTATCCCAACCGGTATTGGAAATATACCATTCGCTTTCGTTTACTTTAATTACTTCAGGAGCATGTAAAGGTAAAGAGGTAACTAAGTTCTCTATAGGAAAGTTTAAAGGATCCTTAGACCAATATACATGTGTTTCGTTATAATCGGTAAGTGCGCGACATACGAATAGATAATACAATCCATTTCTTTTTACTATAAAAGGACTTTCAGCATCCCCCGCCCAATCAGCCTCATATGGTTGGGTATGTACAATTTTTGGTCCACTCCAATGTTTTAAATCAGGACTGGTTCGCACTGCTACAGAAGAACGAGTATCGACTTCATTAAATGTCCGGGTATAATAAAAATAATATATCCCATTATCCTTAAAAACAAAGGAATCTCTTGCGTGTCCCGGATCACTGAACAAGGGGTTAAACTCATGCCTTTTCCAATTGAACATATCGTCAGATTCTGCCATACACAATTGTCCCCAACTAGCATAGTATGGCGCCTTTTCCTGTAAATTCCCTATATTATAAAACATATGACTTTTATCATCTTCCTGGTATATATGTGGAGCCCAAAGTACTCGTTCTACTCCAGGTTTTGCTTTAAGGGCATAATCGTGATCCTCCCACGTTAATTGAGAAATACTGTCAGCACTTATATGAAAAAGTTTGTTTTCTCCAGTCCATGGATTAATAGGTTTATGACCAATTATACCATAGGCATGCCATTTGCCATCTGGTCCTTTAGCAAAACTATGATCATTCGTATACCAAGTAGTATCAATTTCGGAACGGGTATCATTTGGATTAAAAATATGTTGCCACTCTCCTGAAATTTCAGGTGTTTCCACCCTGAAAGTAGTTTCCTTAGTTGTCTCTGTTTTTTTGGAATTTTGATGGCATCCTAAAGGTATAAGAGATAAACCTAAAACCATTGCAATTGATACTAATTTTAAAAGAACTTTCATGATATTTTTTTGAAACTAATTAATTATGATTTAAAATTTCGGTTACCGGTTTTCCACGCCAGAAATCGGGGATATTTAACCCTAACAGATGTGCAATGGTAGCTGCTGTATCATAGGTGACAATTGTATTTTTAAGTTTGCCTTTTCCTGAAATTCCCTTTCCATAAGCAATCCATGGAATCTGCGTTTCCAAGAGAGTTTTTCCTCCATGCCCTTTGTTTATCCCACCATGGTCTGCCGTGAAAATAATAATTGTATTGTCCATTAAATTTTCCTTTTCCAAGGCTTCTAACAGGTCTCCTACTAATTTGTCTACACGACCGACAGCTTTGTAATACTCAGGGGTATCGTGTCCAATGCTATGACCGGTATGATCAGGCTCATCCAAATGTATAAAGGTAAATGCCGGCTTTTCTCTAACTATAAAATCAATTCCATTCTGCATAGTTTTCTCTTCTGTTTCTCCATTATAATTTAGATCAACTAATTCATTTTCAAAAAGATATTTTATGCCGGACCAACTATAGGACACCCCCATTTTAGCCTTGGGCATTTGTTGATCTATAACACTAAAAATAGTAGGATATAATCCGCTTGGCCCCAGTACAGCGGAAGGTAGCTCTGGTTTCTTACTTCCCCATTCCGTAAATCCATGAAGTTCAGGACCTGACCCCATAATCATAGAAGCCCAATTCACCGCACTGGAAGAAGGTAATACGGCTCTAGTTTTTAAAGAATATGCTCCTTCCTTCATCATTTTTCTTAGGTTAGGTATTTCTGCCTTGTCGAAAGCATAGCTACCCAATCCATCGGCACCTACCAAGATAACATGTTTAATTAAAGGCTCTCTACTTTTAATAGCCTTTTCTTTATTACCGCAAGCCATATTAACCATGGTGATTAAACCGGCAAGAATGACCAAAACAATTTTAGATCTAAAAACCATCTTTCCTATTTTAAGGTTAGTATTGCTTCTAAAACATCTCCCTTATGCAAACTTCTGGAATGAATTTTGACATTTAATTGGTTATGTTTTAATTTGGAATCCTTTATTTCAATGGGATTGCCATTTAATGCTACTCTTAGTTTAGAAACTCTTTTCCCTTTAGGAATTTGTACATTTATTTGATTCAGGTTTAATTTCCCGTAATTCAACATTAACTCAACCTCTTGAGAGGAGCCTGATATATTTTGACTAAAACTCCCCCATCCTTGCGCTGTTATAAATGCAGATTTAAATTTCTCTTTATTCAGTTTCGGTGCAAATCCGATAATTCCTTTTGGACCGTGATATTTAAACCCGGAAACCGCGATAAACGGTGCATAACCACTCATGGCCCTGGTATAATGATTACCGTATTCGATTTCATTATATGGATTTCTTCTTTTAGCTGTATAGCGGTCGTGGATTGCTTTCACTACCTTTAATCCTTCTTCTACTAAGCCTTCGGAAATAAGGGTGGCCGCCAATTGATGTTCCTGTCCTGTCCAAATTTCGCTAAAATAGCCTACCACTAATTTTTCCCATTCATTTTCAATGATTCCGGGAGCTAAATCGGTTCCTCCTTTAGGAAAGGATGCCATCACTACCCCTGCTTCATCCTTATCGGCGTAGTAACGTTGTACCGGAATATCGGCTTCAGAAAGATATTCTCCATAATTATCCACAAAGTTATATTTCATAATAGATTTCAAAGCTGTTTTTACTTTCTCCTCAGGCAAAATATCCCCCAGTCCAGTTTGAGTAGACCAATATTGCCCTAATAGTTGATCTGTATGACAACCTATATTCGTATTTGGTGCTTCAGGATGATCAGAGTCATTTTTTTGAATAAAATATTCTCCATTGAATAATTCTTTAGAAATATTTTTAAAACTTCTCTTAGCTAATTTATCACAAGTCTTAGCAAATTGCACATCCTTCATATCCAATGCCATTTGTTTTCCTGCTTTTAGAGAAGCTGCATATAAACCACTTATCCAGCTTATTTTCCCATACCAGGTTCGATCTAAAGTATTGTATTGCGGGCCTTCCAAGATACCGTCAGCTTTTCCGGTTTTCTCCATATCCTGGTTTATCATTACCTGAATAGATTTTTTAATCTTTTTCCAGTTTCTCTTTAAAAATTCATCGTCTGAGGACATCAGGTGTTCTCTATAAATTCGCATAACAGTTCCGGCATGTCCATCAATGGCAAACCCTCGACCATCATGCCGTCCCATATCACTAAACTCGCCTCTATAGGAAATGATACCGTTGTTTTGAAAAGACAAACCAAGATCAACTTGTTCTCTTAAGTTTTGGGCTAAATTTGGAAAAACACGCCCCATTGCCTGTTCATAATGAAATACATGAGTACAAGTCCCTTCTCCTAAATACACCCCCTCATAGGTATAAAATCTTCCTTCGCTTTCTTTGCGATCTTTCAAATCGTCAAACCGCACTGTAGCAGTCGTTGCCAAGGTACTTACATTGGCAAATGTTCGATCTAAAAACCACTTTGGCAAACTAGAGTTATACCATGTTTTATTCCAGTTTTTTGTAATTTTTAATAGTTCTGGCCTGTTAATTACATACTCTGAAACTGCAGCCGAATTCTCAAATTTACTACTATAATAATGTCTTAAATCTTCTTTATTAGTCCAATGATGTCCTCCATCCCAAAGGTGTACATTGGGAAAGTACCAACTTAAATGAAAAGTAAATGTTTTTTGTTCACCAGGCTTTAGATTTACAGTAGAAGAGACACTTCCTACAAGTTTTTGCCCAATATCTATAGTAGCCTGAGGTTTTTCTTCCGGTACTTCATAAACATAAGCTCCTTTTGGTTTACTAACACCAGCGTTTCCAATACCTTCTCCTACCAGTGTTAAACTCATGTTTCCAGCATCTGGAAATGTATTCGAATCTAAATTTGAACTCTCGCATATCAGCCTCGTGTAATTTCCAGTACTTATGATCTTATTTTGGTGTTGCCCATTTAGAACCTGTTTTTGAGCACTCCAATAACCTGCTGTGTTCTGTAACCATCCATTTATAGAGACATCAATATTTGTGTTACCCTCGTTAATAACGGTATATTCCATTACTATCATCGGCAAACCAGAATTATCTGCATCTGTTGGGATAAATGGAGTATAAGCATTCAATTTAATTTCTACCGGCAATTGGGGGTCATTATAGGTAACTTTTCCTATAGGGTACTCTCCTTGAAAAGAAATATTAGAAAATCCCTGTTTATTTAGGGGTCTTTTATATTCAAACCCATTGTCATTGATTGTTATACCAAAACCATTCTCAAAATTATTATCCTGTACTAATGGATTAAGATAATAACGATGCCCTCCTTCGTTTCCCGGGCTAATTTTAGATATATTAAATATATCCCAGTACCAAAGTTGCCCATCACCTCCTAAATAAACCTGACCAGCAGAAATTCCACCAACAGGCATACCTATATACTTTAAGTCTTTTTTAGAACCATCTACTGTTTCATTTGTATTTGATTGTGCTATTATTTGTGAAGAAAGGAGCACCAATAATAGTAATGTTATCAATCTGTTCATGCTTATATTTTTTTCTTTAAAATTATTTTTGATTCAACCATCCTAATTCAGCCATAGTGACTCCATGGGTATTCAAGTAATGTGCATCTTCAGGGCCGCAGGAAGTAATATATTCTTTCCCTTTATAACTAATTATTTCGGCTGCATGACCAAACATAGTTGTTAAGACATTTTTTTTGTAGTCAAAATGATCAGGATTATCCGAAACAATTACCAGGGTCTCGGCATATCGCCTATGTGCATAGGTAAAAAACAAATACCATAATCCATTTCTTTCAATCAAAAAAGGAGATTCAATCAATGTAGCCCATTCATTATCATCAATTCCAAGAATCGTTTCGGGGTTTTCAAAATTTACAAAGTCCTTAGTACGAATTCTCAACACCTGTGATTGTTTCATACCTTCATTACCGGTTGCTACAACATGAATCCAGTATTTCCCGTCAGGTCCTTTCATAATATGTGGGTCTCTTGTTCCCACCCACAATTTATTTGGCAAAATGGGTGTTTTTGTTTCTTCCCAATTTACAAGATCTGTTGACCAATAGACTTCTAACTGTCTTTTTTCCCTCCATTGTTCAACCACCATCACCCATCTATTAGATTCTTCATGCCAAACAACAAACGGAGCCCCAATATACTCGGTACCCTCAATTTCATTAATTGCAAAAGGTTCTCGTTTCCAATTTTTGGTCGCACTATTTGAGGTTAGATGTCCTAAATAAGGATGATATCTATACAAGTCTTTTCCTTCAGGAGGAAAAGGATTATTAATTCCAAACCAGTGAAGCTTTCCTTTTTTATCAACCACAAAACAATGATCATTTGTAAACCACTTATTTTCGTCAAAATCTGGTGAAGGTTTTGGATCAAAAATTTGTTGACTTTCTCCTTTTAAATAAGGAATTTCTGCATCTTCTAAAATGTTTTTTTTGGGAGTATCTAATCTCTTCTGATTGGTTTGACAAGATATTGTTCCAAAAAAGGCGCATATAACTATAATGATATTCAATCTTAACATAATTATTTCTTTCAACTAAATTCTTATTCTAAAATATCTATTTCAGCAATGGTTGCCGATGAGCTTCCTCCGGCTCCTCTAATAGAGACAATTTTAACATATCTTGCCTTTACTGGTTCATCAAAAAGAACTTTACGTGCTTTAGGATCATTAATCAGATTACCAAGGTCAAAAGTTCTGACTGTTTTCCAGGATGTTCCGTTTTTACTTATTTTTATAACTCCCTTTTCAATCAAGCCTTTTTTAAAATTTAATGGCGGAGTGTAAATAAAACCTCGAATCGTTTTATTTTCTTTTAAATCGATGGTTAATTCCGGTTCTCCACTTCCAGAATTCCAGTAGGTTTTTACATCAGCATCAATAGCATTCTCTGGGATATTTTTTTCACTATCATAAGTTCCTTTAACGTCCCAATCCTTTTTAATCAAGCCAAATTCTCTTTCTGCCAAACCTCCTGTTTGTTCTTTTTCAAATGACTTGGCTTTTACGTATCCAGATTTCAAGAAAAAAGGATCGGAAAATATTTGTGAATTTTCATTCGGTATTTCACCATTAGTAGTATATCTGATAATCACATTTTTTGAAATACTTTTATTAACATCAATCCCGTCGGTTTTCCAATCAAAATCACTTTTTTTAGGGCTAATGGTGACTTTACCATTAAGATTACGTTCAATTACTAATTGTGGAGGACGAGGTTTAAAATAATGGGCAGAGACATTTGATAAAGAAGGACTTAAACGAGATTTCAAAATTCTCACCCTTAATTTATTGGTAGTCACTTCTGGAAATCTCAGTATTTTTTTATAACCTATAGTAGTGCCTTCTGCTACTTCCTGCCATTTATTATCTACCCAGGCATCTAATACATGTTCTTCAACCCGTTGCCCATGAGTTTGTATAGCTTCTTGCAACAAGAAGCGATTCAAAGTAATGGGCTTAGGTAAAGTAATTATATAAACTCCTTTACCGTCTTCACCTAAAACATAAGTGTCTTCATTCGAATCAAGAATTGCACTTTCACCTTGAGCTCCAACTAGCAAATTATTATTATAAGTTTCTCTAATTCTTTCACCAACCTCTTTAAGTACTCTAACATCTTCTTTGGAAAATCTACCCTCTTTATTAGGTGGAATATTTAGTAGGAAAGTAGAGTTACCACCTACAGAACGTTCATAAATATCGAATACGTCATCTGCACTTCTCACTTTTTGATCTTCATCTCTATAGAACCAGCCTTCTCTTATAGACGTATCTGTTTCGCCAGGCAAATAGTGTAGATATTTAGCATCAAAAAGTTTTTCTCTGCTACCAAGGTCACCATGCATGTCAGGAAAAAGGTTCATTTTATGAGGGTTCTGGTCAAATGTGACTACATCCCATTCTGATTCGCGCGTAGCCCCAGATTCATTACCGCACCAGCGAACATCTTCTTTTCCAAAAATTACAGCATTGGGTGCTAGGGTTTGTATTAGTTCTTTCCAAGCCAGGTAGTTATACTTTTGACCTCCCTTTCGTTTTGGATGCGCTCCATCAAACCAAACTTCGTGAATAGGACCGTATTCTGTTAAGAGTTCGAAAAGCTGATTCAAAAAATATTCGTTATAATCATCTACTTTAAACTTAAAAGTGGTTTTGTTTTTAAAAGGTCTATTTTTAACAGGCCTTGGTATAATTCGCTCAGTCCGTTTGCTCAAATTTCCATAAAGTCCGTCTTTATTTTCTATTTGGTACAAATCGGCTGGAGAAAGATAAACTCCCAATTTCAATCCGTATTTTTTGCAGGATGCTGCAAGTTCTTTCAACACATCTCCCTTACCGTTTTTATAAGGAGAGGACATAACTCCATGTTTGGTATAACGAGATTGCCATAATACAAATCCATCATGATGTTTGGCAGTAAACATTACCAGTTTCATTCCTGCATCTTTTGCAGCACGACACCATTGATCTGTATCTAAATTTTGAAGATTAAAAACTTTGGGATCTTCGAACCCATCACCCCATTCTTTTCCAGTAAAAGTATTTACTCCAAAGTGAACAAAACACGTAAACTCTAATTTTTTATAAGCATATTGGTTGGCAGTAGGAACTACCCAAGCTGCTTTTTCTATAATATCCTCTTTAGTATCATTAGGCTCTATTTTAATTGTACGCTGCCCTTGTGCAAAAATTGCTGTGTGCAATAGCACACCTATTAGACTAGCTAAAATTTTATTAATCATAATTTCTGGATTAAAAGATTACTCTATTTCTTAATTAGTTTTTTTTTCTTGTATTTTACTTGAAAAGCATTCGCATTGAAATTTCAGAAAACCATTTCAATATCCTGAATAGAGATTTTTAAAAGCTCTTTCGATAGTTCGTCTAAAATCTCTTTGGAAGCCTTAAAATGATACATTCTTTGTGTGTGATTGTAACTTTCACCAGACGCTAAAGTTAAAGCAGGAGAAGAACTCTCTAATTCGTAAAATGGTCCCATTTGAGTTCCATCTTCCAAGGGACCATCATTGTAAGAATTTAAAACATCTCCAGAATATGGATCATCCTGTATTTCCCAGGCTGAATTCACATACCTATCAGTTGCTTTAGGAGTTTTTATTTGTAATATGGTTAGTATTCCATTTTGGGCATCATAACTACCAATATATCCAGTGGCACGCAGCGGTGTTATTCCAATTTTACCTCGGCTTTTCCCGTCTGCTTTAAAAAAAACATGCTGTTCTTTGCTTTTAAGTCTGTCTTTAGCTACCTCACCAAAATAATTATCATTTACTTTTACTCCTTTTTCTTCTTCATTGCCTTCAAGTATAGGAGCTACCACAGTAACTTCATCTGATGGTGTCATCATGCATAAAAGCCATATTGATAATAATCCGGTATTTTTATTCCATTCTTTATCTCCAACATTGGTAATAGCATTTTGTGTTTCGTAAGCAACAACAGTGAATTGATCGTTGGATAAGTCTAAGTTCTTTATAACATCCTTTTTTGTTAAAAGAGAAACCGTTCTATTTACTTTTAAATTAAATTGGGTTTCTGAATAGTTGGTTAATTCCATTTCTTTTTCAAAAGAAACACTATTTTCATTACGCTTACTCACATTAAATGATTCGGTATCTAATGCACCAGGCACATACCAGTTTTCAAACTCAAACTTTTTATCTTTATCAAAATAAATTGAAAATTGTCCGCCTTCAGGCCCCAACCAAAAACGTTCTTCACCACCGGTAGGATTGAAATGTTCTAATTTCTTTTTTGAACTTATCAAATCGTAGTTTATCCAGCCAAAACTCATTCCTTTCTGTCCATTTAATGTACTGGTCATCACCCTGCCTTGCAGTTCCGGAGAAACTATAATGCTTGCTTTTCCGTCATTATTTCCTAAGACAATTGTGTTTTTCAGGTGCTTTTTAAGGAAAGCTTTATCATACCCAAAAGTTCCTTTTTCCAATACAACCTCATCTTCTGTTGCTTTTTCCATCTTTTTATCAGTGTTATTTTTACACGAAACTGTTACTATCAAAACAATTACGGATATACTTATATATTTTAATTTATTTCTCATAACTGAAACTCGATTTCAAGAATAGTCCTCTATGTTCATTTGTAATTTATTGCTCTGTATCCATATAAGGCAACTATCAAATAGCAGATTAATGGTAAAATAAAAGAGAAATTCACTTCAGGGACCCCTAAAATCGCAACGTCATTGTACCCGGGACCACCAATATCTAAAATTAACCCTTGCAATGATGGCATTATTGCACCACCTACGATTGCCATTACTAAAAATGCTGAACCGTATTTAGCATCATCACCTAAACCCATTAAGGCGATTCCGTATATTGTTGGAAACATTAAAGACATACAGAATGAAACAGCTACTAAACTATATAAGCCCCCCATTCCCTTTATAAATATAGCTCCAAGAGTAAAAACCATAGCTCCCAAGGATAGAAAAAAAAGTAGTTTAGCTGAGTTGATATACTTTAATAGAAATGTACAAATCCAACGTCCTCCTAAAAATACACCTAAAGCAGACATAGCATAATAAACTGTAGTTTGATTGTTAATTCCTAAAACTTCTGCATATTGATAAATATAGGTCCAACACATTATTTGTGCTCCCACATAAAATGTTTGTGCTATCACCCCGCCAACAAAGCGCTCTTTTTTAAACAACCTTTTTATCCCACTCCAAACATTAGATTTTTTATTTTCATTGTATTCAGGCATTTTCACAAAAGCAATAATCACTAACATTAACAATACAAAAACGCCCAAACCTACATATGGATCCCTTATCACTAACAAATCAGATGTTTTAATCAAAGATTTAGCTTCATCACTTAATGCTAAAAAATTTACATCGTCAGATTGCAAAGCTCCTAAAACAAAAGTCTGAGCAACATAAAGTCCAGCAAGAGCACCAATAGGATTAAAAGCTTGCGCTAGGTTTAAACGTCGGGTTGAAGTTCGTTCATCTCCCATTGCTAAAATATAGGGGTTGGCCGTCGTCTCCAAAAAGGCCAGGCCAAAGGTTAAAATATATAAGGCTAGTAAAAAGTAAAAATATTCCTGATATACTGCTGCGGGATAAAATAATAGTGCTCCAATTGCATAAAGAGCTAAACCTGTTAAGATACCTTTCTTATAAGAATATTTTTTTATAAAAATTGCAGCCGGTAATGCCATGGTTCCATATCCTCCGTAAAATGCAAGTTGCACTAAAGATGCTTTAAAATTATCTAATTCCATAACTTTTTTAAATGCAGAAACCATTGGATTAGTAATATCATTAGCAAATCCCCATAAAGCGAATAATGAAGTAATTAGAATAAATGGAATAATTTTATCCTTTGTAACCACCGGGACCTTACTACAATCCAGAATTTGCTCATCTTTAAAGGTACGCTTATATTCTTCCCTATATTTATCCATTGCTTCAGTTTAATAATCAAGTCAGTTCAGTGTTGATATATTTCATTATTCAAATTCATTAAATTTTCATTAAAATTTTAAAATTCAATTTTTAGGTGAATATCAATATAATTGCTTAATCGATTTAGCTAAAATGCGATTCTTTCTTTAATAATTAAAATTTATTCATAATTATTTCTTAAAATTAATTTAGGAAAGATATATCTAAAGGAAGTTTAACGTGTTCCACCCCCCCTGATTCTTCATTTATTTGTTTCATAATAGAATCTACAGCTGATTTCCCCAACTCTTCTATAGGCTGGACTCCAAATTTAATTGGTACCTGCAGTAAGTGCATAAATTCGTAATTATCAAATGAAGCTAATTTTAATTTTTTAAAGTTTATAGTATTATTTTCAAAGAGATATTTTATTCCTAGAAAAGCTAAACGGTTATTTGAAAAATAAATAGTATCAATTTTTGGCGTGATTTTCATTAATTCCTTCATTGCAAGATAAGTCTCCTTTTCAATATTTTTAAAACTTACGTTTTTTACAATTGAACTATCATATTTATATCCATATGATTTTAGAGCATCTATATATCCGTTAAAACGTTCTGTCATATTAATTAGTTCTACATTAAAATTAACAAAAGCAATTCTTTTTCTCCCCATTTGAATTTGATCTTCCACAATTTTAAACGAACCATTATAATTATCAACAACAACGTGATTAGAAGAGACTTCATTAAAGTATCTATCTACCAAAACATATGGATATCTTTCTTTATTCAATTTTTTGATATGAGTTATATCTCCTATAGTAGGGCAAATAATTAGGCCATCTACCCGTTTATCCTTAAAGACATCAATTAATTTACCTGATTTGCGATGATTTTCATCTGAACTACCGAAAATCACATTATATCCGTGTTCTGCCGCCTCATTTTCAATACTCCTTGCTAATTTTGAAAAAAATGTATTGGATATATCCGCCATCACTAATCCTATAGTTTGGGATTTTCCAGTACGCATAGCTCTAGCCAGGTAATCAGCTTTATAACCTAGTTCCTTTGCTTTAGCAAGAACCTTTTCAGCCACCTCATCATTGATTCTTTTCTCTTTAGCTCTACCATTCATAACGAATGAAACCAAAGTTTTAGAAACACCCAACTCTTTAGATATATCTGCCAGACTAACTTTTTTCACAAGGTTGCTTTATTAACTATTTAATAATTTCATTTTACAGGATGAATTGGAAAAGTATAAAAATCTTAGCATTAGACCTAAGCATATAATAGAAATATTATTTAAACGAGATAAGCCGCGAAATATTTTAAATTATCGAATCTTGACATGCTCTGGTTTCGGATACTTTTGAAACACCTAATTCCAGATATTTTTTATACTTATAAGCATATGTAGATGCCTTCTCAGAGTCTGGTAAATATACTTTTTCCATACCACTTCCCATAGCTTTTTGAGCCTCCTGTACCGTATTGTGCACCCCTATTACAACAGAAGTAAATATAGCAGAGCCTAATGCACAAGTTTCATTAGATTTTGCTACTTTGATGGGTATATTGATCACATTAGATAAAGTTTGCATCACAAAATCTGATTTTTTGCTAACCCCACCTAATGTTATTATTTCGTTTATTCCTATATCATTTTCGATTAATCTATCTACAATGGCCTTAGATCCAAAAGCAGTTGCCTCTACAAGAGCTTTAAAGATCATTGGTGCATTAGTCCCTAATGTTAAGCCTGAAATTGTACCTTTTAAAGATTGATCAGCATCTGGAGATCTTCGCCCATTTAACCAATCAGTTGCAATTACATCATTTTTGGAAACAGGGAGTTTAGCAGCTTCCTCAGAAAGCTGAGCTATTATATCATCTTCTAATCTCTTTTGCTGATTTTTATCTTCCATCAATGATAATGGCCAGGCTAAAACCCTCCGAAACCATGCGTAAATATCACCAAAAGCACTTTGTCCGGCTTCTAAGCCAACAAAATTTGGAATTACAGAACCGTCAACTTGTCCACAAATTCCTGGAATTAGATTATTATTAATCTCGTTATAGGGAACCACCATAATATCGCAAGTAGAAGTTCCAATAACTCTTAACAACGAACCAGGTTTTACTTCGCCTCCAACGGCCCCGGCATGCGCATCGAGAATACCAACACCAACTTTTACATTAGGACTCAAGCCTAACCTATCGGCCCATTCTGATGATAAATTACCTACAATAGTATCACTTGTAAAGGTATCATTATATAATCTTTCCCTGAACCCTATCAACAACGGATCCAAAGTTTCTAAAAAATCTGAAGAAGGAAGCCCACCCCACTCTTCATGCCACATTGCTTTGTGCCCTGCGGCACAACGACTTCGTTTTATTTCTTGAGGTTTGGTATTTCCTGTAACAAGAGCTGGCATCCAATCACAATGTTCTACCCAGGAAAAAGCTTCTTCTCTTATAGAATCATCATCTCTAAGAACATGCAACATTTTAGCCCATACCCATTCAGAAGAATAAATCCCGCCTACATATTTAGTATAATCTATTTTCCATTTCTGAGCTAGATCGTTAATTTCTTCCGCTTCTTTTATTGCTGTATGATCTTTCCATAAAACAAACATCCCGTTAGGATTCTCCAAAAATTCCTCTCTTAACGCTAAAGGTAAACCCTCATTATCAACTAAAGCAGGTGTACTTCCCGTAGTATCAAATCCCAATCCAGTAATATTCTCAATAATATTTTTATCACACTTATCTAAGACATCCCTAACAACTTCTTCCAATCCTTCTATATAATCTAAAGGATGTTGGCGATACCTATTTTTTAAGGGGTCGCA
This sequence comes from Salegentibacter sp. BLCTC, assembly GCF_015143665.1. Taxonomy (NCBI): domain Bacteria; kingdom Pseudomonadati; phylum Bacteroidota; class Flavobacteriia; order Flavobacteriales; family Flavobacteriaceae; genus Salegentibacter; species Salegentibacter sp. BLCTC. The sequence goes on from NZ_WYEW01000001.1 coordinate 467,104, forward strand.
GTACAACCCCTTATTCCATCTTGTATATTTTTTTTCTGAAATGGCAATTTCTTCGCCGTTTAGGGCATTTACAACCATAGCTCTCACAGAATCGCTTCCGTAATCTATTCCAATCACATACTGATTTCTCATAATCCGCAATTTAAATAACTAATATAATGACCCATATGTACTACAAGCTCTATAATCAGCCCCCTCTTTTTCCATTCCAAATGATGCCCAGGCACTCGGACGGAAAATTCTATCTTCAGAAACATTGTGCATATTAACCGGAATTCGTAGCATAGACGCTAAGGTAATTAAATCAGCTCCAATGTGTCCGTATGTAAATGCGCCGTGGTTAGCACCCCAATTTGCCATTACACTATAAACATCTTTAAAGGGTCCGCTTCCGGTTAAATTAGGAACAAACCAGGTTGTAGGCCAGGTAGGGTTTGTTCTTTCGTTTAATGCATCATGAACATCTTCTGGCAACTCAATAGTTTCCCCTTCAGCTATTTGCAGTACTGGGCCGACACCTTTCACTAAATTGATACGGCACATGGTAACTGGCATACTACCTCTTGTTTTAAAAGTTGAAGAGTATCCTCCCCCTCTAAAGTACTCTAACATACCAGGCCCCCAAGTGGTATTTTCTAAACATTTCTCAACTTCATTTTCAGTAATATCCCACCAGGGTTTCATGGCAGGTTTTCCATCTATAGTTTGCTGACCTGTTCCATCAAGTGCCGAGGCTCCAGAATTAATTAAGTGTATAAAACCATTAGCGGCATCACCGGTGAGGGTATGCCCTGTAACACGTTTTACAGACTCCGGACTCCAATAAGTACGTACATCACTAAATATTTGTGCAGCCCCCGTAATTAAATGTCCAAATAACATAGAAATACCATTGAGACTATCGTTTTCAGTAGCTAGCATAAAAGGTTGCCGAATACCATTCCAGTCGAAAGATGAGGTTAAAATAGCTTCCATAAAATCACCATTAGGAAAATAATCCGTCCATTGGCGTTGCCCCTGGAATCCAGCTGCAATAGCATTCCTGCCTTGTGCTTCCTCGGCGTAGCCTATTTCTTTAAGCTTAGGATTTCCAATCATTAAATCACGACCAATCAACGCCATTTTAACGACAAACTCCCAATCTTCATCCAGTGCTTCTCTAGATTTTAATTTTTCAGATGGATTATAGTTTTTGCCTTCCTTACAATTAGCTTTTGTCCATGCCAGTGCTCTTTCATATTCTTCTTTGTCATAAATTTCTTTTTCGATTCTTCTAATGAACTCAGACATATCAATGTTTTCGCAGCGCATGCCTAAGTAACTTTCAAAGAAATCAGTATCGATAATAGATCCAGCTATTCCCATAGATACCGACCCCATAGATAAATATGATTTACCTTTCATAGTAGCCACAGCCAATCCCGCTTTCCCAAATAGCAACAATTTTTTTTGAACATCTTCAGGAATTGTAGTATCGTCACTATCTTGAACGTCTTTTCCGTATATACTAAATGCCGGAATGCCTTTTTGATTATGGCCGGCTAGCGCTGCCATTAAATATACGGCACCTGGTCTTTCTGTTCCGTTGAAACCCCAAATAGCTTTTGGTATAGTTGGATCCATATCAATAGTTTCTGTACCATAGCACCAGCAAGGTGTGACTGTAAGACTAACACCCACACCTTCTCTAGCGAATTTGTCCGCCGAAGCAGCAGCTTCTGCAACTCCCCCAATACAAGTATCTGATATAACACATTCAACAGAGCTACCGTCAGCATGTATTAAGTTTTCCGATAAGAATTTAGCCGCATTTTTAGCCATATTCATAGTGGTATCTTCCAAGGATTCTCGAACCCCATCTAATCGGCCATCAATTACTGGACGTATTCCAATTTTCGGTAAATTTCCTACTAAAGTTTTAAAAGTCATATATTTAAGTTTAAATTAATTATCTAATTACAATTTCCTACACTATTTATAATCCACTTATTAATTTTTAAATTTTCCCACAGTTTTTGTTATAAAATCCAAATGCAATTTGCTAAATTGATTTAGCTAATATATAAAATAAAATATAAAAGAAGCCTAAGATAAGAAGAGATCGATAAAAGCTATTTTGCTTTTATCATAATCTAAGAGTCTAAATTAGCTAAACTTTAATACTTTCTAATGGCTCCAGCCCTATTTTAAAATTAATTTTAAAAACTAATAATACATTGCTTTTTAAAATAATATAATCTAATAGGTCTTTGTATTTTTTACTATTTATAAATTTTATTTACTAATACGAAATAATAAAGATAACTTTACATTGATTTAATCTCCTGTAGGCTCCTTGAAAATACTTTTGCTGACACAAATAAGTATTTAGCAATGGTAAAGTCGAATAGAATAGATTGGGTTTCCACTTCATGGATAATGACAGCTGCTTTTTTGTGCTATACAGGAATGTATGCGGTTAGAAAATCTTTTTTGGCTGGCCAGTATGTAGATTTGGGTTTAGGTTTTGATATAAATCCAAAGACAGCGATGGTCATAAGCCAAGTATTGGGATACATGCTATCCAAGTTTTTAGGCATTAAAATAATATCTGAAATGTCACCAACCAAAAGAACACAGTGGCTAATAGCTTTAGTTTCTTTTGGATTAGCTATGTTGGCAGCTTTTGCAGTTCTACCTCCAAACTTTAAAATTATAGCACTCTTTTTAAACGGCCTTCCTTTGGGAATTGTCTTTGGCGCCGTAATGTCATATCTAGAAGGTCGCAGAAATACAGAGTTACTAGCAGCAGCCCTCAGTGCAACGTTTATTTTTTCCACTGGGCTTGTAAAGACTGTTGGCGTCATACTATTACAAAAATACAACGTAGATGAATACCATATGCCCTTTGTTACCGGACTCCTTTTCTTTCCGTTTTTTATACTTGCTGTATGGATGTTAAAGAAGTCAAAAAAACCAAACGCATTAGATGTTGCCGAACGATCTAAAAGGGTTCCTATGAATCGCAAAAAAAGGAAGAAATTTCTATTAGAAAATGGTTGGGGATTCTCTGGGTTAGTAATCATTTATATACTGTTAACAATAATACGGGATTTTAGAGATAATTTTGTAGTAGAATTTTGGGCGGAATTGGGCTATGCGCAAGAGCCAAGCCTTATAACAATTAGCGAAATTCCTGTAGCCATTATAGTATTGCTTATAACAGCATTGGGTATTTTAATTAGAAATAATGCTCTAGCCTTCAATACCGGAATGTTATTTACCGGTTTAGGAGCTATAGTAATCCTTCTAGCGACTAGTTTTTTTAAACAAAATTTGATTTCCCCAATGGTCTGGATGATAAGCTCCGGAATTGGAATTTATCTGCCTTACATCCTATTTCATTGTCTCCTATTTGAACGTTTAATTGCCTTATTGCAGTACAAAGGCAACGTTGGTTTCCTATTCTATACGGCTGATGCTCTTGGGTATTTGGGCAGCGTTACTGTATTATTAGTAAAGGAGATTTTTAATTATAACAATTCTTGGGTAGATTTCTTCATTGACCTAAACATACAAACAGCATCAGCTATTTTATTAATAGTTTGTGCTACCGTTTGGTATTTTAACCGCAAATCACAGCGTAAAGCCAACTGGGAAAATGCTCAGTTGCAATATTAGTGAACATTCCTTTTCACTACTATTTCTAAAGACACCTAAAATGAGATCATCTTTAAGGCTGTGATGGTATCAAGTGTGTTTTTTTATATAAATTGCATATAAAATACATCTATGAGTGATTTTATTATAGGCATAGGTAAACGCCTTAAGGAAATTCGTAAAGAGCAAAAAAAGACTATCAGTGATATTGCCTGCCTTGCCGATGTGAGCAATGGTTTGATCTCCAGGGTTGAAAACGGAAGGACAATACCATCTCTACCAGTACTATTCAATCTCATAAAAGCACTCGAAATAGATGTGACTGATTTTTTTCTAGGAATGCCCCAGGGCCATGGTTCTCGTTATATTTTATGTAGAGAAAAAGATTATAATACTATAGAAAAAGAAGATGAAGCCGAAGGTTTTCACTATAGGCATATCTTTAGTAAACAACTTTCTTCTTTAGGTTTTGAAGCAGTTATATTGACAGTCTCCCCAAACTCTAAAAGACAGAAAGTAGTTACTGAGGCTTTTGAATTTAAATATATTATCAGTGGGAGTTGTTCCTATATTATCGGCGAAGAAGAAGTGTTTTTAAACGCTGGGGATTCCCTATTTTTTGATGGGCGAATTCCCCACGTCCCCGTAAATCTAGGCCAGGAAATATCCAGTATGCTAGTTTTATATTTCTATATATAAAAAAGCTCCTAAAGTAAATCTCCAGGAGCTTTTCAGGCATAACAGCAAAACAACTAATTAAGCTTTCAGTAAAATATTTTCCAACTCCATTAAGGAGTTAATAATAAAATCTGGAGATGCTGTTTCTATTTGCTCCCGGGTATGCGCACCAGTTGTAACACCTATAGAAAGACCACATTTGGCATTTTTACCTTCTTCAACATCTATAATAGAATCACCAATTTTAACCACTAGCTTTGAATCTGTAACACCTAGTTTTTCCATAGCCAAAAAAATCATCTCGGGCTCTGGTCTACCTCTCTCAACATCAGAAGCCGTAACTAAAAGATCAAATTCCACACCAGAGCTCCAGTTTAGCTTACTAACTAGTTGTCTTGCCGTTTTTAGATCATAACCCGTATTAAGAGCCACCTTTACCTTATTGCGCCGCAACAACGAAAAAAGTTCAGTAGTACCAGGATAGGTACTTACTTCCATTTCTTTATAAGCTGTAGCCAACAAACCTTTAAAGTCATTAAAAACCGTATCAACCAAAACTTCGTTTACTTCATTATCCTGCTCCAGAATATCTATAATGGCCTGCTTTTTCTCCTTTCCTGCCGCGTGTTTCAACACAAATTCTAAACTTAAACTGTACCCTGCATTGTTTATAGCTTTTTGCAATGTCTTATAAACAATATTATTTTCGTTAACCGTTGTGCCGGCCATATCAAAAACTACCAATGCTATTTTATTATTCTTTACCATAATTCCTATTTAAATAGTATTTCAATATTTTTCTCGGCGAAGCCTGCGCTGCCTGTCATCCCTTTACCTCCAATTCCCGTTACTATATGGATGTTTTTTCCAATACTTTCATTAAAAATATCCTTTTCTTTACATTGGGAATACACACCATACCATCTATTTGCTATCGTATAATCAGGCAGATTAAAAATCTTTCGTGCTTCGTTAATCATAAAATCATCTAGCTCCATATTAAGATCAAATCCTAGAGTATCTATTTCCTTTACACTAGCATATTGGTGAGAGTCACCAATAATAACCGACCCATCTATTGCCTGTTTAAAAAGGATATGGATCCCCCATTTATTTTGAAAAGAATCGAGATTTTCTTTGGCTTTTATTGCAGCATATGAAGGACATTCCCTAAAACTTTCATAACGCCTAATTGTCCAACCCGTTAGCAATGACCCCGGTATCTTAAAGTTATTTTGCGGAACTGTTTGCATCATTTGTAATTTACAAACTTCCAAATCACTCGTTTCAAACAATTTTGGAAACAATGTTTTAAAATCATTTCCATTACAGATTATAGTCTTTGTCGCCCAAAATTCACCTTCATTCGCTGTATTCACTATAACTCCCCCCCTATCCGATTCACAATGTAACACATTACAGTTATAAAAAATATCCAAATTAACCTGGCTATGCATATATTGATGTAATTTCTGAATAAGAGAATGAGGCTCAACGTTTACCTCTTCTGGAAAAAACAAACCTGCTTTTACATATTCGGCTTGAAGTCCTGGATATTTATCTAAACACATTTGCTTAGACAGCATTTGAGAACTATAGTTATTATCTTTATTAATTTGATGGAGTTCCTCTAATAGTTGGAGTTCCTCTTGATTAGACGCTAAGTATACTGTGCCTTGCTGACGTACCGAAATATCGTTTTTAGTCTGAATATCCTTGTAGATTTCTAAACTACGTCTTCCATAAACCTGCCATTTAGCATCCATCCCGGAGGGTACTACCTGTCCAAAATTACGTACTGTTGCTCCTTGAGGTATACTACTTCGTTCTAAAAGTGCTACACTAAGTCCATTTTGAAGCGCATGATAGGCGTGGAATGTACCTAGAATCCCGCCTCCAACCACTATTAAATCATATTGTTTTACCATTTATCAAATTTTATTACAAATAATAAATATATAGGCAAATTTAAAATTTTTATTTATTATTTGTAAACTTTTACTCCATTATATTTTAATTTTAAACTGGTTATAAAAGCACAAATATCTCCAGAAAATCACCTAAAAAAATCTGTCCTGTTGTCCGCATTTAACAAGTAAATTACTTCGCGGCAAGCCCACGAGGCATTAAATGAAAACAAAGTTTGGATTTCGAGACAAACCTGGGATCATTAAATCTAGATTATCGAGTAAAGATAATTATCCGCTTTTTAAATATATTTCAAGATTATCAAGAATATAATCTTATAACTTTTGATAAGCTTTCTGTAATTAATATTAATCTAAGCTACAGTTACTTTTCAAGATCAAACTACTATAAATCACTTTATGTCGATTAGACAAACTTAAAATATGTAGTCAATAGAGTTCTGTAAAGTTTTTAATGAGATCTACTGGACATCAGATGCTTGTATAAAATATGATTAACAATAAGTATAGAGGTGAAACTATAATTTAAGGGAAAATAAATAGAATAAACATTATAAGCTTTAAGGAGCCATTCACCACATTTCCTTTCTCTACGCAAAAGCTTCGTTTCAAGAAAAGAGGTTCATTACAAAAATTCTTGGACACGAGGGAAAAAGCTTAAAATTCACCTTACAAATCGAAAAAATCCGTAAAGCTTTTTTCCTCAAGTCCGGTGCGTATTAACTTAAAATGCGTATCACAAATTCAGCATTTCATTAAAGCCTTAGTACATCACCTCACCCTTTGATGCTTAACAAACAAGGTTTAAAATTAACCGGAGTTATAAAGGTACCCTATTTATAACTTCTCTTAAATTGTAAACCATTGAGATAGGAATAACTTCAAAAGCTAATATGAAGGCGCTGAAAGAAGTAAATGAATACAAATCAACCTATTTATTCTGATCTAAAAATATTTTCAGTTTTCCGGTAAGACACAAAGAGAATGCTCTAGATGAAAAAAGTGAAATTTACTATTTACCCTTATTTTATTACAAAATTATACCCATTTAAAAGAGTCACTTAGGCCTCAGTTTTTAGATACAGAATTAATAAATTACGCTCTTGGAATTCAGGTGAAAATGTTGGGAATGGAAGATCTCTTTTAAATGAACTATAATTCGACATTTATATACTCAGGAGTTAATTTCATTGAATACCATAACAAACTCGAAACTAAATTTCTGGGTAAGGGAGAAAAAAACCAAGCATCATCTGAAGTTGATTTGGTATATCCTTATAAAGACAAAGTGATTCCCATAGAAATAAAATCAGGAGCAAAGGCACTTTAAAATCCTTACATCAATTTACAATAAGGGCAAACTATCCTTATACCATAAGAATATACGGGGTAGCTTTAAAATTGAAGAGGATAGAACCCTGGACGGAACTGCTTATTTATTGATGAATCTATCTTATTTCCTAGGTACTCAAGTTAAATATATCGAATACTTTGTGAAAAATTATAGTTTAACTCGGGAATTAAAGTAGCAATTCACTTGCTGCATCCAAAACTGAGCTATCCAATTCTTTCAAGTAAGACTGGGTAATAGTTAGGTTTTGATGTCCCAGTGACTCGCTTATAACATCTGTGGCAACGCCCATTTGCTTCAAGCTATTCGCAAAACTATGTCGAGCTACATAGCTGGTTAAAATTTTATCAATATTACAGATAGAAGCGATCTCTTTTAAATCCTTATTATACTTACTTAGCGTCTTATGCTTACGGTTTTCAATTTGGAGCGGGGTCATATTATCTTGCAAGAGTAAAGGAAAAACATATTTTGTGCCAATAGATCTTGCCTTAAAATAATTTAAAATGTCCCTAACCGGTGGCAGAATAGTAATATTAAAATTTCCTTTTGATTTGGAGCGGGTGTAAAATATTTTGTCCCCATTAATTTGAGACCATTTTAAATTAATTTGATCAGCGAAATTCATTCCACGGGTATAAAAGCTGAAAACAAAATATTTATGACTATGTAAAAGATGTGGATGCTTTGATATATCCATCTTTACAATTTTCATTATCTCGGTAAAATCAAGAGCTCTTTTCGCAGGCTTACTTTTAAGCTTAGAAATTTTATAATTTTTAAAAGGATAAATGTCTGCTGAAATTATATCCTGGGCAATGGCTCTATTAAAAACAGCCCTAATTGTTCGCATTCGCAAACTGATACCACCATCATTTCCTCCTTGCGAACGCAAATGCGTTTCAAATTTTGACAAGTAGGCAACCGTAATGTCTTGGAACTCCAGTCGAGTCGATAAATTGAATTTTTTCAAAGCTAGAAAAGCTTCATTATGGATTCTTGCATTACCGGTTCTGCCGGCTGAGTTAAATTCTTGAATTAAATCCTTCCAGAAATGAAAAAATTTCTTGGATTCAGGATTGGAGGTTACTCGAAAAGCATTTTCAAATTCAGAAAGTCGAAAACATTCATTTTCAAGCTGTAGCTCGGAATAAATCTTAAACGCGCGTTCTTTAAACTTTAAAAGTAGCCTATTGTCCTGAAGATGGTTTTTATGTCTTTTGTTGAATAATTCCGCACTGGCGTCCCATTCTTCAGGAAATGCATTAAATATAGTTTTGAAATATTTAGATTTCCTGTTTTTAGTTACCCTTAAGCTGACAGGAAAAGTACCATCAGCCCGTCTAACCTTATGCAATACTATTTTTACGACCGCCATCTTTTAATTTTATTATTATAGACTTGTACAACAAATGCTTACGTTTATGATACTATTGCAGTAAAGCCCAATAACCAATGTTCTAAAATCCGTACAACATACGTACAACAAATTACCATATAAAGATAAAACAAAAGAATTTAGATACACTATTAAAATCATAATATGTTTATAATCAATACAAAGGAAAATAAATCTAACTAAAAGAATTGTAAAATATGAGCCTGGGGGGCGTGGGGTCGCAGGTTCAAATCCTGTCATCTCGACTTTTGGTTATTAAACCACACCGCAGAAAATTAAACTAATGATTTCCAGATTTAATCAAATCTGGAAATCATTTTTTTTGATATCAATTCAAAAAAAGAATGTAATTGATCCTTGATCTTCTAAAGGTTCAATTATTTTGAGCGACCTTAATTGGTTATCTTTTTACAATCAATTTCAAATCTATATAGGTATTCTGGTTTGTTTTCAATTTTAAAATATAAACCCCAGTTGGTAGTGTGGAGATATCCAGATTATAAATATCTGACATATTTTTATCCGGAAAAATATAAGTTTTTGAAAGTACACCGCTAAAATTATAAACAAATATTTCATGTAAAACTATGGCCGGATCTAAAATTTGAATATTTACCTCATAATTTGCTGGATTCGGGTACAGTATGGCCTTATAATCATTGTTGGTATCCAAAATATCCTCTTGAGCTTTAGTAACATCGGTCGAGGAGGAATTTAGACTTTCGGTAGGCACCCCTAAAATCTCTATGCCATTAATCAACGGATTTTCCACCGCACCGTGAATAAATACAATCTCTAAAAGGCCATCGGTTACTTCTACTTCTTCTACAAACACACCTCCCACCTGGTGACCAAATTGTGCAGAAAGGTCTACAGCCTGAAGGGAAGCAGGTACCACTCCTTCTATAGAAACATCAAAAATCCTTGTACCTGCTGCTGAAGTCCCAGAATACGAATTCCCCATATATAAACGAACTGCATAGGTGCCGGGACTATCCACCGGAAAAGCATAGGTCATATTGGGTTCGCCTTTGCCCCTATCAAAACGTTCAGTGTCATAAATACTTACCGGGGTCGTAGATTGATCGACCGTTGCGGTATAACTTGTCATTCCTCCGGAAAAGGTACTGTTAAGTCCGGGGTAGCTTAAATAAGCAGAATTGTTGTTGGCCGTATCTTCTTCCCAATCCAATTTCCCATCAATCGCCGTAATGGCAGGACCCCCAGCATTTACCCGGTATAAGACCTCAGCTATCGCCTGTTCCTCTATTACATTTACAGAAAAACTCTGCTCTATATAATTAGAATCGGCATCGGTAGCACGAATTGTAATCACTGAAACTGCCGGGGAATCGGGATAGCTTAGGTTAAGGTTACTGCCCGATATGACAGCACCGACAGCCGAATTGGTATTTCCCGAAACACTGTAAGTCAGGTTCCCTACACCGGCATCATCGTCAAAATATGGTAACAGACTAATAGTTTCTATAACCGCTCCTACATTACGTTCAATATCAGGAAGTGCTAAGACGATGCCGGGACTATCGGAATTTACTTCCCAGGTGAAATTAAAACTTACCGCATCATTGGTATAAGCATCACTATCGTCTACTATTACCGTAACTACATAAGGACTGTTGGCGGCTGCCCCCTGATTTATTGTACCGCCTATTTGGCCATTGGTAGGTTCTATAACTATTCCTGATGGAGCGCCAATTATGCTATAATTTAAATTACCATCGCCCCCACTGGCAGAAACCACCAAACTGCCATCTAACACATCGCCCTCAAAATTAACCTGATCGTTAAGAGCCGTTACATTGATGGGCGTATCGGGCACCTGAGAAGACACCCCTAAAATCTCTATACCATTA